>JASJED010000129.1 GCA_030065585.1 Desulfobacterales bacterium
GGCGCCCTGATCGGCAAAGTGGGCAGTGTCTTCACCTGTTCAGCCACGCAGCATGGAGGGCAGGAATCGACCATTCTTTCCTTCCATATCTCTCTGCTGCACCACGGCTTCGTGATCGTGGGGCTGCCCTATTCGTTTCAGGGTCAGATGCGAACCGATGAAATCACCGGCGGCTCGCCCTACGGGGCCTCGACCATCGCCGGGGGGTCGGGCGAAAGAATGCCCAGCGACAGCGAACTGGCCGCGGCGCGCTTTCAAGGCCAGCACGTTGCCGCAATAGCGGCGAAACTGAAAGGCTAAACGCAAGCGCCTCTAAATGCGGCATTTGAGAGGCTATTAAGCGGCAATGCAATCAACAGCCAGAGCCGTAGCCGTAAAGTCAAGCGCAATCTTTTTTCAGCCAGCTGCCAAACCACACAAGAGCCAAATGTCGAATTTAGTGGAGAAATAGCATGCAAGCATCAACGCCCTCTATAGCCCTTATTGTGGGCGGTTCCAGCGGTATCGGCAAACAAACCGCCCAAGGTCTCCTCGACCGTGGCGTCGAGGTGATGTTGCTGGCGCATAACAAAGATAAGCTCGAAGCCGCCCGGACAGAGCTGGCATCAGGCGGAGCGGTGCAGACGGTCGTCATCGACCTTTATGACATGGATCAGGTCGAAACATTTATCGATCGGCTAAAGAATGAAGCCTGCCATATCAAATATCTTGTCAATGCGGCAGGCTCCTTCAATCCCACCCCTTTTTTGGAGCATTCTAAAGCCGACTACGACAAATATATGGATATCAACAAAAGCTTTTTCTTCATCACCCAAGCCGTGGCGCAGAACATGAAAGTGCATGGCGGCGGGGCCATCGTCAACATCGGTTCCATGTGGGCCAAACAGTCGATCAAAGCGACCCCTTCATCGGCCTATTCAATGGCCAAAGCCGGTCTGCATTCGCTAACGCAGCACCTGGCCATGGAACTGGCCGAATTCAACATCCGGGTCAACGCCGTTTCGCCGGCGGTCGTCGTTACACCGATTTACGGCGAGTTTATCGATCCCGCCAAAATCGAGGAAACGCTGGCCGGCTTCAACGGCTTTCACCCCATCGGCCGGGTGGGCCGCGCGCGCGATGTTGCCGCCGTCGTTGATTTTCTTCTGGCGGATGAGGCCGGCTGGGTCACCGGCGCTATTTGGGATGTCGACGGCGGGGTGATGGCGGGCCGTAACCAGTAAGTTTAGCGTCGATCGGCCCTACGAGGCCTTGCTCGATTGATTTACAGCGCCCACCCCGGGAGCTGCTCCGTATCGCGCGTATGACTCGTTTTACCCGCGGAAACCATTCTCTTCATGCGAGCCGTCGCATAACGGCTTTTTTTTCGAACCACCGCAACGGCACAGGGTATAGTGGTCCGCATCCGGCAGCAGGCCGTCGGAGTCCTGATCGTCCTTGAGTTCGATCTCGCCTTGGCAGTGAAGCGGTCCGTCCTTCTCAACGACGATGCAAGTCTCGTCAAAGTAGTCTTTCGCGTGCTTGCCGTCTATCATGTAGGTCAGTGCCCCTGAGGGGCATTTCTTGATGGTGGCGATAATCTCCTCCGGCGAGCCCGCATCCGGCTCATACTTGGGGGCATCGTGGGTTCCGAAAACCGCCTCCAACTCCCCGCAGTAGCCGGCCCCCATACAAAGATAGCGGTCGTAGACGATCGTGATTTGCTTACCCTCGTAGTATTCCAGGGCCGGTTTGTCGGAATCTTCACGCTCACCGCTGAACTCAACCCGGGCATGGGTGCCGTCACACATCGGTTTGGCATCCGATTCGCCGCAGCGGCACAGCGCGTAAACGCGAGGCGTTTCGCCAAGCTCCCCGTCGCTGCCGATCAGCTTGGCGTCAACCGCCATGAGGGGGCTGTATTGGGTGAGGACAACTTCGCTTTTTTTCATCGCGTCACCTTCCTTTGCTTAGGGGCGTGAACTAAAATCGAATCCTTCAAGGGTCTGTATTGAGAAGTAGCGGATCAGCGCCAGGATTTCAAGGCGACCTGTAATGCTGACACATATTTCGAGATTTAGGCGCAATCGATCCAGCACATCGGAGCGTCTATGCGGCCAACTTCCACGAATTCATCGCACCAATCGATCAACTGGACGCCGATTTAAAACACACCTTTGACGATCCGCTGGACGAGGACTGGCTGGCCAATTTACGCGAGGTCGCCGCCAAGTTCGAGGCGGCCTTGAAATAGCTTCTAAACAAACGGATGCGTCATAGCACTGATCGAAATCAAGGCCTCGGTCTGCATCGGCTATTTGCCCCAGGATGTCCACATGAACCGCCGCTTTCCGATTACGGCCATCGAGGAAGTGCGAATCGACGGGATCTGCAAGAACTGCGCGAAGGGCCAAATGAAATGATCACGTACCGCCAAGACACGCCACATGATTTACCAGCCCGACGCATGCGAATTCGCGCTCGCGCCTTTTGGCTTAGATCCCCCGTATCCCCTATAGCGTCCATGTGGATTTAGCGGGGGACGATCGGCGCATGCTTAAGTGTCGCCCCCCGATGCCGGCAACCGGGACGCACTTCAAAAGTTCAGCGTCTTATAGTATCCCTCGCACGCATCCTAATCCGGCAGCCCGGCCTTGCGCAGACTTTCGATGAACGAATCCAAATCCGACCGGTTTTTAAACGGCATTGTCGCCGCATACCATTCAATGGAAAAATCAGGGGTCGTCTTCATGATTTTGGCGACTGTTTGCTCGGCTTTTTGGGGGAGCCCCAAATTGATATAACAGGATGTCATCCCGAGCAGGACGAGAATCGCATTGGGGATACCGCCATCGATCGCCAGGTGATAGGCTTGCAGGGCCTCGTTGTACTGCCCGGCCACGCGATTGGCCAATCCCAGGAATAGATAGTAATAGGGTGGCGGAAACGGGTTCAGGCGAATGGCTTTTTGCATGCTAGCAATCGCCTCGATGGGCCGCCCCGAAAAAACGAGCGCAAATGCCAACCAGGAATACGCATTGGCACCGTTGGGATTTAAGGCAATGGCGTGTTGGGCGGCTTGGATGCCTTGGTCATGTTCACCCCTCATGAGATGGACCGGGCTCATGAGCGAATGCGCCAGATCGAATCCATCATCCAAGGTGAGCGCATCTTGCACAAATTGTTGAGCCTTCGCGAACGATTCGCGGGGTGACGCGCTCCAGTCGAAGAAGATATCCACCAAATGACACTGCCCCAAAAAAGCTTGCGGGGTCGGATAATGGGGATCCAGGGCAATGGCCTTTTCCAGGAATTGGCGTGCCTGGAAATTATCCTCTCTGGTGAGCCGCGAGCTGTACTCGATGCCCTGGAGCGTTAGAAGATAGGCCTTGATATTTCGGGTCTGACCTTCCCATTGACGCCATTGCTCCCCCTCGATGAGGTTGAGATTGAGGGCATCCATCAATTTAATCGTGATTTCATCCTGGACCGCGAAGATATCCTGCAACTCGCGGTCGTAGTTGTCCGCCCACAGATGGTGACCGGTTTGTGCATCGATAAGCTGCGCCGAAATGCGAACGCGCTCGCCCGCTTTCTGGACGGAGCCTTCGAGCACATAGCGAACCCCCAGTTCCCGGCCGATTTGCTGAACCTTAACCGAGGTGCCTTTATAGGCGAAGCTGGAGTTGCGCGCGATCACGAATAAGTCGCGTATCTTGCAGATCCCCGTGATGATCTGCTCGGTGATGCCATCGCTGAAATACTCCTGGGATGGATCGCCGCTCATGTTGACAAAAGGAAGTACCGCAATCGATGGCTTGGCAGGAAGTTTCCGATTTTCTTCCTTGCTGGACACTTGCGGTGTTCCCGTTAAATTCACGCGAAAGACGTGCAGCGGTTTTTTTATATTCTTGACCGTATGTTCCCCAATATCCGTGAAGGCCAGATCGAGTTTGTTCTCAACGTGTTCAAAAACGGTGCCCGAAATACAGATGCCATCGCCTTCGCACAAGCTTTCCAGGCGTGCGGCGATATTGACGCCATCGCCGTAAAGACGATCTTCATCCTGAATCACGTCACCGAGGTTCACACCGATCCGAAACCGCATTTTACGATCTGCGGGCAACGCGTCGTTACGTGATCCGATCTCGCGCTGGACGGAGACCGCACATTTAACCGCGTCGACCACGCTCGCAAATTCGGCCAGCAGGTTATCGCCAGGGGAATCGATGACCCGGCCTTTGTGCTCCTGGATATGTTGGGTAAGAACATCACGGTAAGTTGTCAGGGTGGCAATCGTGGCTTCTTCATTGGCGCCCATCAGCCGGCTGTAACCTTCGACATCCGCACTGAAAATAGCGGTGAGCTTGCGGTTGAAACCTTCTGCCGACATGGCGACACCATTCATTCTGAGGTTTAAGGGCGGGCAAGACGGACGCTGAAGGGTTGCTGAAATTTACGATTAAGCACCGATATTTGGTTGGTCAAGCACACTTGCCTGGAAGCCTCCAAGCGCAATCGGCAAAAATCAATCGCCCAGGCTTAGAGCATTGCCCCCCCAAAGTCTGCGTCGCGGCCCTGCAACCAATTTGGCGCGACAGCATTGCGGCAGGCAACGGACGCCGACAATTACAACCGTGAGAGGTGCATGCATCGATGCGGATGAGCGTTAGGGGACGAAGAGGGTATTGTCGAACGGCGTGATCATAGGCGGGAACGATCGCCGCAGGATGCTCTGGTTATAGTTTGGGATTCAGCTCCTCCCGCAGCCAGTCGGCAAAAAGATTGATGCCGACCACGATGCCAATCAGGGTGGCCCCCGGGAAAACGACCATCCACCACATCCCGGCGTAGATGTAATTCTTGCCGATGGCAATCATCATACCGAGGGACGGCTCGGTCAGGGGAACGCCCACGCCCAGAAAACTCAAGGTGGCCTCCAGCATGATGACCACGGCCATGTCGACCGCCATGACCACGAAGATCGGCGGAAGGGCGTTGGGCAGGATGTGCCGGAAAAGGATGCGCCGATCGCTGGCCCCCGAGGCCCTTGCCGCCACCACGTAAGCGTTTTCTTTGATTTCGAGCACGCTGCCCCGGATGGTGCGGGCGTACCTGACCCAGTCAGCGATGCAAATGGCGAAGATGACCGTGAACAGGCCGCGGGTTTCGAAAACCCCCAGCAACAAAACCGCCAGCAGCGTGGTCGAAAAAGCGAAGACCGTATCCGCGGCCCGCATGATGAACGCGTCCAGCAGTCCGCCGTAGTAGGCCCCCAGCATGCCCAAGATAATGCCCACCAGGCTCGAAATCGTCACGACTGTCAGCCCCACGATCAGGGAGGTCCGCAAACCATAGATGATGGTGGAGAGAATCCCGCGTCCCTGATCGTCGGTGCCCAGCGGGAAGGCCGCATCGCCGCCTTCCATCCATGCCGGCGCCAGTAGAAAATTCGCCAGATCGACTTTGGTCAGATCGTAGGGGTCCATCGGTGCCAGCGCGCCGGCAAAGATCGCCGCTAGCAAAAAGACCACCAGAATAGCGCTGCCCGCCAGGGCCGAAGGATCATGCAGGAAGCTCTGCATGCGGCGCGACTTCAATATTTTCAGCACGCTCCCACCTTCCCTATTCATAGCGTATCCTCGGATTGAGCACGGCGTACAAAAGGTCCACCAGAATATTGATGGACAGAATGATGAACGCGGCCAACATGATGTAGGTGACGATAATCGGCTGATCCGTTTCGAAGATGGAGGTCAGCAGCAGGTTCCCCATTCCCGGCCACTGAAAAATGGTCTCGGTGACGATGGAAAAGGCGATCAACTCCCCAAAGGAAAGCCCGGTGATGGTGACCACCGGAATCATCACATTGCGCAGGGCGTGTTTGAGAATCACCTTGGCCGGTGAAAGCCCCTTGGCCCAGGCGGTCTTGATATACTCCTCCGAGAGGGTTTCACGCATACCCGCCCGGGTCAGCCGCAGCAGAACGGCGAGCTGATAGCCCGAGAGCGTCAGGGCCGGAAGAATAATATGCTGCCATCCGGAAACGGTCAGCAGGCCGGTGCGCCAGAAACCGACCTGGACCGTGTCACCCCGCCCGAAGGGCGGCAGCAGGTTCAGATAGACGGAAAAGCCCATTACCAGAAGGATGCCGATCAAAAACGTGGGGATCGATATGCCGAACAGGGAGCCGGCCATGATGGCGCGGCTGACGGCACCGTTCGGCCTGATGGAGACAATGACGCCCAGTCCGACCCCCAGCGTGAAGGAGATCGAGATGGCCACCAGGGCCAACTCGAAGGTGGCCGGAAAACGCTCCAGGATCATGTCCAGCGCATCGATCTGGCTGACATAGGAACGCCCGAAATCACCGCGCAACGCCCCGGAGATGAAACGCAGGTACTGCTCGTGCATGGGGCGATCCAGGCCGTAGGCCTGGCGCACCTGCTCGCGTTCTTCCTGGGTGGCGTATTTCCCGGCCAGCATCAGGACCGGGTCGCCCGTAAAACGGAATAGAAAAAAGCAGATCATCGAGACGGCCAAAAGGACGATGATCCCTTGAAACAGTCTTCTGACAATGTAAGTCGCCATGGCAATCTTCGGGACGGCGTGCGCCCCCCTGGGTCAACCATGGCTCCGGGCTGTCGGCCCGGAAGCCATGGACTGGTTAAAAGTGGCTTCAACCTCCCTTCTAACGTCCAGTAGCTGTGTTCCCAGCGCTGCTGGATTCAGCACTGATTTGATTGGCTTAAGGGGCTTTGCAGGCCTCTTCAAAATGCTCACATATTACAATATGCTCCGCTTTTTCATCAGCCTGCGCCTTGCTCTTGAACGCGATCAGGGGTTTTGAAACCACTTATAGAACCTATCACAATAAAGATCTAAGCTCGGAATCCTCTGCTTCCGTGACGCTACAACCGCCTCCGCCGGACTTACTGAATCTCCTTGACCACGATCCAGCGGTCGGACCGGGGCGTGAACTTGACATTCTTGCCCTTGACCACGGCAAAGATATCCTGCTGGTAGTGCAGGGGAATCCAGGCCACATCCTGGACGGCCTTGCGGTTGATTTCCTGCAGGGCTTTCTCGCGTTCGCTGCGGTCCAGGATCGACGAGGAGGCGATGATCTTGGCGTCCAGATCAGCATTGCTGTAGAGGGCCCCGTTGTAAACGCCCATCCCCTTGGCATCGTCGGCGGTGTGCAGCAGTTTCTCGGCGGAGCGCCCGAAGTCGAAGGAACCATCGAACCAGCCGATCAGGTAGAAGCGGTGTTTCTTGTCGGCCAGTTCATCGAAGAAAATCGACTTGGGTTTGACGTCCAGTTTGACCTTGAGCCCCACCTTGGCCAGATATTTGGCGACGGCTTCGCAGATCTTCTCGTCGTTGATATAGCGGTCGTTGGGGCCCGCGATCGTGATTTCGAAACCATCCGCGAAGCCGGCCTCGGCCAGGAGTTTCTTGGCCCGGGCCGGGTCGTAACCCAGCCGTTGGATGGCCCCGTCGTATCCCACGGTGGGGACATCTGGAATCTGGTGGGCAAGGGTGGCCTGACCGCGCATGACTTTGGCGATGATTTCCTCTTCGTTGATGGCATGGGCGATGGCCTGGCGCACGCGGATATCCTCGAAGGGCGTTCCCGCTTGATTACTGATATCCATGTAGATACAGCGCCGGGCCGGCTGGGAGATGACTTCCACGTGGGGCATGGTCTTGATGCGCTCAAACAAGGTGACCGGCACGCCGTTGACAATATCGACCTGTTTGCCGGCCAGGGCGGCAAACCGGGTGGCCTCTTCGACGATGGGCCGGATCTGGATCATCTTGTATTTGGGGGCGCCTTCCCAGTAATCGGGGTTGGCCTTCATCGTCACATAGGAGCCCTTGACCCACTCCTCCAGCATGTAGGCACCGGTTCCGATGGGCCGCGTATTGTAGTCCCCGTCGTCACGCTTGACGGAGGACTCCATGTCCACGATGAAATTCTGGTGCATGGTCTCGGCGAACCAGGGCACGGGCTTGCCGGTCGTGAAGACCACCGTATGGTCGTCGGGCGTCTCGATCTTAGCGATCGAATTGGCGATGTTGAGCAGTTTGGAGTATTTGGGGTCTTTCATGCGCTCGAAAGTGAACTTGACGTCGGCCGCGGTGAAAGCATTGCCGTTGTGAAACTTGACCCCACGGCGCAATTCGAAACGCCAGGTATGGGCGTCCACGCGCTGCCACTTGACGGCCAGGGCCGGGCCCAATTTGCCCTCCGGCGCCTTGCGTTGCAGAAGCGCGTCGAAGAAGTTGGACATGTAGCTCAGATTGGCGTCCGAGGAATACGCGTGGGGATTCATGGATTTAGGCGGCGCATCCGTGGCGATGACGAGGTCGGCCTTGGCCAGGGCCGACGCCGGAAGCGCCAGCGCCAGAATGACCACCAGAATGATGAGTTTGAATCCTTTCATTGTTCTTCCCTCCCTTGAGTAGATAATTACGCTTCCCGCGCTTTTTCTTGCGTCGGCGCATACAGATGGCAGGCGGCGTCATGTCCCTCGCCCATGCGATAGAACGGGGGCGCTTCAATTTCGCAGACCGCCATCTTGTGGGGGCAGCGGGTGTGAAAACGGCAACCGCTGGGCGGATCGATGGGGCTGGGCACATCGCCCTGCAAAATGATCCGGTTTTTGGACCGCAGCGGGTCCGACACCGGCGCCGCCGAGAGCAGCGCCTGGGTGTAAGGGTGTTTGGGATTGCGGTACAGCGCCGCATAAGGGGCGCGCTCGATGATTTTGCCCAGATACATGACCAGAATGCGGTCACAGAGATATTCCACCACGGCCAGGTCATGGGAGATGATCATCAAGGAGAGGTTGAATTCTTTCTTGAGCCTTTGCAGCAGGTTGATGATTTGCGCCTGGATAGAGACATCCAGGGCCGAGACGGGCTCGTCGCCGATGATGACCACCGGATCCAGCGCCAGCGCCCGGGCGATGCCAATCCGCTGGCGCTGGCCGCCGGAGAATTCATGGGGATAGCGGCGGCCCTGCTCAGGGCTGAGGCCCACGGTCTCCAGCAGAAAAGCCAGCCGGTCGTTGCGCTGGCGGCCTGTAAACAAACCGTGCACGTCCATGGGGTCGGAAAGGATTTGATTCACGGTCATGCGCGGGTTCAGCGAAGAGTAGGGATCCTGAAAGATCAATTGCATTTCACGACGAACGCGCCGCAGGCCGTCGGCATCCAGTTGGCGCATATCATGACCGTTGTAGAAAACCGATCCGCCGGTCGGGGGCGTCAGCCCCATAACCGCCATACCGGCCGTGGTCTTGCCGCAGCCGGACTCCCCCACGATGCCCAGCGTCTCGCCTTCCTCCAAATGGAAATCTACCCCGTCGACCGCATAGACGTAGCCCACCGTCTTGGAGAGCAAACCCCTCTTGATCGGGAAGTGGACTTGCAGGTCTTGCACTTTTAACAAGGGTGCGTTCATCTGGCTCAATGGGGGATGTGAAGCCAGCAGCGCACGGCATGAGCGTCGCCGACCGGCCTCAAATCAGGTTCCTGTTCACGGCAGATGGGCATGGCCTGCGGACAGCGCTCCCGGAACTTGCAGCCCGGGGGCAGCTTGTAGAGACTGGGCACCATGCCTTTGATTTCCTCCAGGGCCTGCTGCTCGCCGGCGGTCCGGCTGCCCAGCAAGGGTATCGACTTGAGCAGCCCCTGGGTGTACGGGTGCAAAGTATTCTGAAACAGTTCCACCGTGGGGGCTTCTTCCACAACCCGCCCGGCGTACATGACCACGATGCGGTCCGCGGTTTCGGCGATGACCCCCAGATCGTGGGTGATGATCTGAATGGCCGTATTCAGCTCTTCCTTGAGTTTGAGCATCAGGTCCAGAATCTGGGCCTGCACGGTGACATCGAGGGCGGTCGTCGGTTCGTCGGCAATGAGCAGTTCCGGATCACAAGCGAGCGCCATGGCAATCATGGCCCGCTGGCGCATGCCGCCTGAAAGCTGGTGCGGATATTCGGCGGCGCGGCGCCGGGGCGCCGGGATCTGAACCCGGTCCAGCATATCCACGGCGGCATCCAGGGCGGCGCGCTTCTTCATCCCCCGGTGCAGGGCAAACATCTCGGCGATCTGATTGCCGACCGTATAGACCGGGTTGAGGGAGGTCATCGGCTCCTGGAAAATCATGGCGATGCTGCGGCCCCGTATGCGGCGCATCGCTTTCTGGCTGAGCTGCGACAGATCCTGCCCCTGAAACAGGATTTGACCGCCGACGATCCGGCCCGGAGGATCGGGCACGATGCGCATGATGCTCGAGGCGGTGACCGACTTGCCGCAGCCGGATTCTCCCACGATCCCCAGTGCTTCACCCGGATCCAGATAGTAGGTGAGGCCGTCCACGGCGCGGGCCACCCCTTCGTAGGTATAGAAGTAGGTTTTGAGGTCTTTGACGTGTAGAAGATGGGCTGCCGTAGCGGTCATGAACCGTCCATCATTGCATTTGGGCTGTGAAGAATTGATCGAGGCTCGCGTAGATTGCGGCGATGCTCGCAATAACCACATGCTCATCCCGGGAATGCTGGGACATCTCACCATCCGCCCCCCATACCGCTCCGGGAATGCCGCTGCTGGAAAAAAACCGTGCGTCGGATGCACCGTGCTCGAAGCCAACCGCGGCACCGCCTGAATGTCTGACGAGCAAATCAAGATAGGGGGAGTGTCCCCCGTCGAAAACCGGCTCCAGCGCCTCGACACGCACATCGGAGCGGGCGATGTCCCGTATGGCGGCCACGATCGCCTCGGGATCGTCCGCCTCCGTGTAGCGGATATCGAGCATGGCCCGGGCCGTTCCCGGCACCTTGTTGACGGAACCGTCGCCCACCTCGCAGATACTCAACACCATGGTCTTGTGCCAGTGATCCGCGCGCCGGGCATCGAAGAGCCTGGCGATGGCACGATAATCTTCCACCAGAAGGTCGAAGGCGTTTTGTCCCAGCCAGGGACGGGCGGCATGGGCGGGTTTGCCATGGGCCGTCAACTCGATGTGGAGCAGGCCCTTTTCCTTGGTGACGATCAGATCCGGCCGGCCGCCATCCAGGGCAATATAGAAATCCGTCTTGATCTTTGGGACAACCGCCCCGGCCCCGTGATGACCGCCGACCTCTTCATCGCCGGTTAGCAGCAGCCCGAAAGGCAGGTCGGCCTGACCGCGCCCAGCGGCCCGCAGACGCTCCAGGGTGTGATCGAGAAGCACCATGGCCGTTGCCACCGCATACTTGTCGTCCACGGCCCCACGGCCGTACAGACGGCCATCTCGTTCAGCGGGATCGAAGAGGCGCTCGTCGCCCGCCTCCACCACGTCGAAATGCGCCATGAGCAGCACGGGCGCGTATCCCGCCTGGGGCAGCACCATGATCGAGGGGGTGTCCTGAATGTCGATCCGCTCAAAAGCAATCTGATGCTGACTCAGCCACGAGACGATCAAGTCGGCGCAGCGGTTTATTTCGGATGGCCGCGAATGCGTGGACGGAATGCGGATAAGCGCTTTGGTGAGCTCAACGATTTGACGCTCAGGGGGCATGTCGACCGTATCCTTTCAATAAAAACAGGGTGGCACCGATGCACAGGCGGATGGCGCTTCGGTTGGAGGATAGACCGAACTGGCTAAACCGTTACTTAAATTAAATGAAAAAAAATATCAAACCGCCTCTACCTTGAACCACAACACCGCATATGCTCAAATAACACTTGACATAAATGAATGATCGTTTATTTTAGATCCATGCGTACAAGGGATGATGAAAAAAAGGAGGCCCTGTTCAAGGCCACCGTCAAACTGGTCAATGAGATCGGCTTCGTTGCCAGCTCCGTATCCAAAATCGCCAAACAGGCCAGAGTCTCTCCGGCCACCCTCTACGTCTACTATAAAAACAAAGAGGACCTCCTGGTTTCGACCTATATCGACATCAAGCTGGATTTGAGCCAGGCGATCCTGAGCGATTTCGACGCGAGCCTGCCCATCCGCGATATATTGAAAAATGTTTGGCTCAGCATGTTCGATTATGTTGCCAACAATTTAGAATATTATAAATTCATCGAGCAATTTGCCAATTCCCCCTATGGTGATTTGGTGGATCACCAGGCTGTGGAGCAATATTTCATTCCCATCATCAATGTGCTGGAAAGGGGCATCGAACAGAAGATCATTAAAGCGGTCGACCGCCACATTCTTGCCGCTTTTATGTTTCCGCCGATCTCCTATCTGGCCAATCCGCGATTGCTTCATGGTCCTGAACTAAGCCCAGCGGATATTGAAACCGCGTTCACCATGGCCTGGGATGCCATCAAACTTTAAAAAAATTTTAACCACCCTATAAACGATCATTCATTTATAAATGGTGGCGGCAGGCGATGAATCCATCCCGTGGGATCACGCATTCGGCCGCCGTCGAAAACAATTTATAACCCGAAGGAGTCGTGAAATGCTTTATCGCAAAGTGCCCAAAAACGGGGACCAACTCTCCGTGCTTGGATATGGATGCATGCGCTTCCCCGTCAGAATGCAGTCCATCAACGAAAAACTGGCTGAAAAGCAGATCCTGTATGCCTTGGATCAGGGGGTCAATTATTTTGATACGGCGGCGCCCTATCACAACGGCAAAAGCGA
>JASJED010000122.1 GCA_030065585.1 Desulfobacterales bacterium
AGCGGCACATGAATGTCCTGCAGTTCCTTGTCGAGCAAGGCGACCATCAGCATGTGGTCGCGGGCTGATATCTCCTTGTCCAGGATTTTGTTCCAGGCATCTTGTGGATTGCGGTGACCCGAGATTTCAAACCGCATCTGCCAGTCGGTTATGACTTCCGGATCGTTCAGGATTTCAAAGTGCTTTTGGCGATCGGATTGCAGCAGGGCGACCGTGGTATCGGCCAGTAAATTGATCAGGCCGGTCTTGGGGCGATATTGATTCAGGCGCGCGCGCATAAAGGCCCGGCTTTCATAGGGCCAGGAGGCTATCAAATCTTGGATTTCCTTTATTCTGCGCTCCGGTAGGCGGACATATTTCGTCTGCCGGGTGATTCGCCGGGCCATGATTATTCTCCTTTCGAGGGCAACGCCGGCGCTGGGGCCGGCAGGGCCAGCGACGTCTGGCCGGTGGTATTCTGAATGACCAGTGTATTCTGACCTTCCTGATTGTTTTCGTAGGCCGATGCCCATTGCTGCTGAACCAGAAATTGCAAAATGGCCGTATCGGTCGACCCGTCCGGACGCCCGAGTCCCTGCTGCAGGGCTTCGACCCCCTCCAGGTAGGCGGCGTAAAGTTTGCGGATGCGGCTGGCTTCCTGGTCGGCGGCGTAGTTCTCGGCTTCGGCAATCAGTTCCCGGCGCTTTTTTTCCTCGGTGGCCGCTACCAGTTTATCGCCGAAACGGGTTTCCTTGAGAACAAAGCTCACGACTTCGATACCGTATTTCTCCTCCAAGGTGGGGCCGCCGATATTGATCGGTCGCAATTTAAGGGCCTGAAAAATTTCCTCCTTTATTTTTTCGCGATCGCTGATCAGATTGTTCACCGGTTGGGCCTGCAGGATATCCTTGACGATACCGTCGTAATCACCGAGAAGCAATTTCTGAGGCTGAAGGTTTTCGATCGCCCAGCGCTGGAGGTCGCGGATCCGATAGGTCATTTGGGCCGAAGTCCACAGGGCCACATTCTCACCTGAAATGATGCGCATCGGTTCGGTCGAGCCGCCCAGGTTAAGGTCCTGGTTCATCAGCGGTACTTCCTGTTCGATCCGCGTGAAAAACGGCAGGCGCGGATGCCAGCCGACGGCGGTTACCGCTTCCCGCCGACCACCAAGGCGCTCGAGGACGACAGCGTAATTTTCTTTTACCTTGTAAATCGTTTTGGTGGCGTAGACCAGCGCCGCCAAACCGTAAATGATGCCGCACAGCACGGCGAAGGCAAAAACCCGCCGCACGACGGTCTTGACATAAGCTCTGCGAATAATCTTCTGGGAAATTTGATCGGCCATGTCCACCTCGCTGGGCAATTAAGGAATGTTCACTGGGTCGGCTGCCATTTTTTAAGCGGTCTTTATGGGTGTGTCACGAAAGGGGCGCGGACGTTCGTTGGGGCTAACACGACCAAGGAATGGCCACCGGGTTGCTTCTCTCTGCATCATCCCACGCACATCGATTTCGATAGGGCGGCCGCATTAGGTCTTGTCTTAGATGGCGTTGCCCGTGTCAATCGAACTGATGGGGCCCGATCGCATTATCTGAACATGCAATGACAAGGGAATGACTTCGTTTCGGGTTACAGTGTTCATACGCGATCGTGGGGAACAACCCGTTCAAATAGTCGATGGCCCTAATAATTGCCGGCCAAGTCGTCACACCTACCCTGTCTTTTACTGCTGGCCTTCAGCTGACGCCCTACTCACCAGCCTCGGCCAGAGATTTGCTAGCCGTCGTCAACCCAATCGGGGGGGTCGCATGAAAGCGCTGACAACAAACCTACCATCCAGTGTCAGCGCTATGGGAACGATACCCATCGGTTTAACAAAAATCAAATAATGAATTTTGTTTTTATCGAAGCGCCCAAGCTGACCGCCACCTGATCCCGCAAACCGCCATCGATCTCATCCGCAGCTGCCAGGACATTCTCTGTCATACAATTTATTATAATCATTTTAGTGCTCTCTAGTGTATCTGGCCACAGTAAACAAGAAAAAATTAATTAATGAATAAAATTCACTTGACAAATTATATCCAGTAAATGTATTCAGTTTTACATATTTTTAGCCATTCATGCGCCCGTAAATGCAAACTGGACCTAATACTCTGTTTTTAATATGTTTATGGATTTAGACGCAATCCAATTACATTCTTTCACAAACATAAAATTGAGATGCCCCTTTTTGTTTGGGCCGCATTACCGGCAACTGATTCAGCCCAACGCTATCTGGCTGGAAACGCCAATTCCAGCCCGCCATACAAATACACCTTACGCCGTTTTGAAAAGCCCTTCCGGGGCTTTCTGCTTTAATAAGGTGGGCAAGGACAGTGAAACCTACCCATCGGGTGGCAGCCAAGCCATAGGACGGTGAAACTGCCGCCGCCAGTGTTACGAGGTCCATTTGTCTTACGCGTGTCTCTAATCATTAACTTTCAACGAATGGGGGTGGGGTATGAGCCAATCTGAAACTTCCGAAGCTCAAATCGCTGTTCACTGGCAGGAGGAGGACTATTTCTATCCGCCGCGGGACTTCGTCGCCCAGGCCAATATGACGGATGAAGGTGTTTACGATCGTTTCAGTCTGGACAATTTCCCGAACTGCTTCAAGGAATACGCGGATCTGCTCGACTGGTACGAGTACTGGGATGAGATCATCGATACGAGCGATGCGCCCTGCTACAAGTGGTTCAAGGGCGGCAAACTCAACGCCAGCTACAACTGCATCGACCGCCACCTGGCGAAGAACAAGAACAAGACGGCCATCCATTTCGTCCCCGAACTGGAGGAAGAGCGTGTCGACCATATCACCTACCAGGAGCTCTTCGTCCGGGTGAATGAAATGGCGGCCCTTTTGCGGGACTTTGCCGGTCTGAAGCGCGGCGACCGTTGCACCCTGCACATGCCCATGAGCGCCGAGCTGCCCATCACCATGCTGGCCTTGGCACGCATCGGCGTCATCCACTCCCAGGTCTTCGGCGGGTTCAGCGGCAACGCCGCCGCCGACCGGATCGTGGACTCGGGCAGCCGCGTCCTCATCACCATGGATGCCTACTACCGTGGCGGGAAACTGCTGGACCACAAGATCAAGTCGAATCAGGCCTGCGAAAAGGCCGAAGAAGACGGCCAGAAGGTCGACAAGGTGCTCATCTGGCAGCGCTATCCCGGTAAATACTCGGCCCAGACCCCGATGGTCGACGGCCGGGACTTCATCGTCAACGACGAGCTCAAGGCTTTCTACGGCGCCCGCGTCGAGCCGGAAAGAATGAACGCCGAGGAGCCGCTCTTCCTGATGTACACCAGCGGCACCACCGGCAAGCCCAAGGGCTGCCAGCACGGCACCGGCGGCTACCTGTCCTATGTCACCGGCACCTCCAAATACGTCCAGGACATCCATCCCGAGGACGTCTACTGGTGCATGGCCGACATCGGCTGGATCACGGGCCATTCCTACATCGTCTACGGCCCTCTGTCCCTGTGTGCCTCCACGGTGATCTACGAAGGCATTCCCAACTATCCGGATCCGGGACGCCCCTGGCGCATCGCCCAGGATCTGGACGTCAACATCTTCCACACCGCGCCCACGGCCATTCGCGCCCTGCGCAAGATCGGTCCGGACGAGCCTGCCAAATACAACTACAACTTCAAACACATGACCACGGTGGGCGAGCCCATCGAGCCGGAAGTCTGGAAATGGTACTATAAAGCGGTCGGCAAGGAAAAAGCCGCCATCGTGGACACCTGGTGGCAGACCGAAACCGGCGGTTTCCTCTGCAGCACCCTGCCGGGCATCTCCCCCATGAAACCGGGCAGCGCCGGTATGGCCGTGCCGGGCATCCATCCGATCATTCTTGACGATGAAGGCGTGGAACTGCCGCGGGGTGCGGGCAAGGCCGGCAATATCTGTATCCAGAACCCCTGGCCGGGCATGTTCCAGACTATCTGGGGCGACCGCGAGCGTTTCGTCACGAATTATTTCGCACGCTACTGCAAAGATCCCAAGAGCACGGACTGGCGCGACTGGCCCTACCTGACCGGCGATGCCGCCGTCGAAGCCCCGGACGGTTATTTCCGCATCCTGGGCCGCATCGACGACGTGATCAACGTTTCCGGTCACCGCCTGGGTACCAAGGAACTGGAATCCGCCGCCCTGGTTGTGGAGGAAGTGGCCGAATCCGCCGTCGTACCGGTCAAGGACGATATCAAAGGCGTGGTCCCGGATATGTACGTGGCCCTCAAACCCGGATTCGAGGCCAGCGACGAAATTGCCAAGAAAATCGTGGACGCCCTGGTCAAGGAAATCGGACCGATCGCCAAACCGCGCAAGGTTTGGATCGTGCCCGACATGCCCAAGACCCGTTCGGGCAAGATCATGCGCCGGATTCTGGCATCGATATCCAACGATGCCGATGTCGGCGACGTGATGACATTGGCCAATCCTGACGTCGTGGAAACGATCAAGAAGCAGGTCGAATCATCCTGATGCCATGAACCACCGGCAGCAGGTTGACCGGCTGATTTCAATTTGTCTTCCTGCGGTTGGCGGCCCACCCTATCCTTAAAGGCCGTTGCCGCGGGAAGGCGATCAACCTTCGAGCCGCCCCGGCAGGTTCGGATCGAAGGCTACCCGTTAACACCCGCTTCCATGCGCAATGGGCGTTCAAAGAAGCGGACCGACATCGTGAAAGGAGGTGATGAACGTACGATTCGGCATTGTTCGTAATGGCTTTTAAAAGCTATGCTGATTGCCTGGTGACAAGTGTCCACAGGAAGTGGCATATGGAAACCATTGGAGGTACGGTATGAGCGGAACAACCTGGGTCTATATCTTTCTTGGTCTCTACATCGTGTACTGCTTTTACTGGGGGTTGAAAGGTTATTTCACCGAAAAAACATCCTCAGGGTACGCGATCGCGGGCCGTTCGATTCCCTTCTTCGCATTCCTGCTCGCCGCCACGGCTGCCTCTTTCAGCGGATGGACGTTTATCGGACATCCCGGCCTGATTTGGCGTGACGGCTTGGCTTATGCATTTGCATCTTTCTATGTTCTAACCATTCCCATTACCGGAACGTTTTTTTCCAAACGCACCTGGCTCATGGGAAAACGCTACGGGTTCATCACCCCGGGCGACATGTACGCCTACTACTTCAACAATGAAACCCTGCGCTGGCTCGTGGTCTGTGTGGCGGTGCTCTACTCCATCTTCTACTCCGCGGTTCAGTTGATGGCGGCTGGCGCCCTTTTCCACATCATCGCCGGCGTACCCACGGCCTACGGCGCGATCTTCCTGGCATTGATCGTGTGGTTCTACGTCTGTACCGGCGGTCTCAAGGCCAGTACCTGGGTGGGCGTCATCCAGTTCGTGCTTCTGGTGGGCGGTATCATCATCCTGGGCTTCTACGTGCTGGGCTCCTTCGGCGGTGCCAGCAAGCTCTTCGCCCAGGTCAATGCGCTGGATGCCAAATTCCTGGAAGTGCCGCGGGTCATCAATACGGTGGACTTCCTGGGCGGCGCCCCGGGTGAGAGCGCCTGGACCGCGGTCATGATTCTGACCTATATGTTCGCCCTGATGGGGATTCAAAGCTCGCCCGCCTTCACCATGTGGACCTTCGGGATCAAATCCCCGAAACCCCTGGCCTGGCAGCAGGCTTTCATGTCCACCTTCGTGGTCGGTTTTGCGCTGTTCTTCTTCACCGCCTTCCAGGGCATGGGCGCCAAGGTACTGCAGGTAGCCGGCGATCCGGCCTTCGCCGACGTCAACCAGGCCACGGTCGTACCGACCCTCATGCTGCAGTTCCTGCCCCCGATCATGCTGGGCGTCGTCTTCATGGGTGCCATCGCGGCGATCCACTCCACGGCCGCGCCTTACATCGGCACCGGCGGCTCCATCCTGCTGCGCGACGTCTACTGGCGCTACATCAAAAAACAGGAAGCCTCCCACGCCGAGCAGATCTGGGTCAACCGCATCTTTGCTTCCGTGCTGACCGTTGCGGCCCTGGCCGTAGGTCTGACCTCCAAGGCGGCCTTGGTGATCCTGGGCGCCCTGGCCACGGCCTTCGGCTTCCTGATGTACTTGCTGCTGGCCGCCGTGCTGTGGGGCTTCCGCTTCCCGGCCATCGGGGCGGTAATCGGGATCTTCTGCGGCATGATTGCCGTGGCGGTCACCTACAAGGTCTTTCCGAACCCGCTGTCTATGCACTGCGCCTTCTGGGGCCTGTTCTCAGCCTTCGTGGCTGCCTTCATCTGCCGCGGCATGGGCCTCAAGGACGATGAGGAGACCCTGAAACGCCAGCAGGAAGTCCGAGCCTTCCTGGACGACATCGACGAGCCCAGCGAGTCGGGCAAGGCCTGGCGCAAGATCATGAAGGTCGCCGTACCGGTTTGGTACTTCTTCGCCATCGGCCCCGCCTGTATCTGGGGCAACACGGCCTTCTCCGTGGGCGGCTTCCCCACCCTGTGGTCCTGGCAGATCGTCTGGTGGATCCTGGGGATCGTCATGATGTGGGCCCTGTGCTTCAAGGCTGAAATGGCCACCACCAACGAAACCCAGATTCAGCGGGCCGAGGTGGAAACCATGACGGTTGTCAAGGAAGCCTAAACGCCTAATTTTAAATATATTCATACACACAAGGAGTCGTCGTCATGAAAAAAGAAGACATGTGGATGATTATCCTGGTTGGATTCTCGATCCTGTGGGTGACGGCCTTCGGCGTCGGTTTATTCGGCTAAGCCCGTCGGCACGCAGGCAACCTTGCGGGGCCGATCGCCTCCGGGCGCAACGCGCCCCGCAAATCTAAACCGATCGGAGCTGGGGTCTAACGCGCCCGATTGGTTAGATATTTGAAACGACCCATCCGGAAATGACACACCAGGCAATCTAACGGGATCGGCGGGACGCCGCATACGCGCCGCGCCGCCGATCCCTATGCCGGTTAGCCGTTTGTGGCCGTAGCGGTCTCTCCCGCCCGAATCACAACCACGATTCGGCCGTCAAATTAGAACGCCATCACGGGCCACCTCATGACCGCCAAACCATCCCAAACCGCACCGCCCCCCCGCCGAAAAATACTGATTGCGGATCATGAAACCGGCACCACCGTGCCGCTCAGGTTTCTGATGGAACAAAGTGGTTATGAAGTCCGCGTGGCGACCACCGGTGAGGAGGCCATCCGTGTGGCCACGGCCTACAAGCCGGATCTTGTTCTTCTGGAAGCCATGATCGCCAACCCGGACGGATTTGAAACCTGCCAACTGATCCGTGAAAATCCCAATCTGGCAGCCACCCGCATCATATTTGTCACAGCCATGATCCGCGAGGTCGATATCGCCAAAGGCATGGCGCTGGGGGCCGACGGTTATATCAAGAAACCCTTTGCCAATGCCGAAATCATGGACCACGTCCGAAAACTGCTGGAATTGACCGATGGAGATGGATCCAACCAATAAATTCTGGTGGTTTGCGGGGCTTTCCATTCTGCTGGCCCTGCTGTTCTTTACAGGCATCGCCATGCTGGCCTGGCAGCAGCTCGCGCCCGGCCAGCAGACGGTGGTCCTCGAAGTTATCAAAGAGCATTTCATTTACTTCTTCATGGCCATGGTGGTTCTGCTGACCGCCGTCGGGTTTGCCCTGGACGGCATCTTTCACAGCTTTATCCTGCCTCTGGAACGACTCCCGGAAGAAGTCGAACTGGTCTATACGGTCAATCCCCGCCATCGCATCAAACGCGAAGGCAGCAAGGCCGTCAACCAGTTGATCGACAACTTGAACGAATGGGCCGATCGGCATGAAGCCTTTGAGGCCGCCGTTGAAAAGCGCGTCCAATCCGCCAGGCAGGAGGTCGAGAAGGAAAAAAATATTCTGGCCGTCATCATGTCCGAATTGCCCGAAGGCGTTCTGATCTGCAACCGCGAAGGCCAGATCCTGTTTTTCAACCGACAGGCCCAGAAATTTTTAACCCGTCGCGAAGAAGGCTTACCGCCAAATGCAACGCAAACCGCCCCCCGGGACAAACCGCCTTTTGCCTACTTCGGTCTCGGACGGTCGGTCTTTGAGGTCATCGACCGCAACCTGATTTCGCACGCCTGGGATGAAATCGCCGAGAAGCTGGAACGCCAGGACAGTAGCGCCGCCGCCTACTTCGTACTGCTGGCGCCCGATGGTCGCCACATCCGCACCGAAATGGTACCGGTTCTCAACCAGCAGCGTCAGTTCAGCGGTTTTATTTTAATCCTCAACGACCTCTCCTCCAAAATGGAATCCGACGGCCATGCCGATCTGCTGCTGCAGTCCTTGAGCGGAGGGCTGCGCACCGCCGTGGCCGGCGTGCGGGCGGCCTCCGAAACCATGATGGAGTTTCCGGAGATCCCGCCGGAGACCCGCCAGGAATTTACGCGCATTATCTACGACGAAGCGCTGCGCATCAGCCGGTTGCTCGGCCAGCATTCGCGGGAGCGGATCGAGCGACCCCGTTCGCAATGGCCGCTGATTGAAATGCGTGTCGGCACCGTGCTCGAAAAAATCGCCGTCAAGGCCCGCCATCTGCTGCATTTGCGGCTGATCCGCGACAATTACGAAAAGGATCTGCAGCTGAGTGCCGACAGTTATTCCTTCTCCCTGGCGATTCTCTTCCTGATGCATCAGGCCCACGAAGCATTTGGCATCGAAGAATTCCATTGCGGGGTCGAGCGTCGCAGCGGTTGCGTGCATTTCGATCTCATCTGGCAGGGCCCCTCGCTGCGGATGGAAACCGTTCACCTCTGGGCCGAAAAGGTCCTCAGCCTGCAGGATCAGGGACTGCCCCTGACCCTGGGCGAAGTCATTCACTACCATCAAGCCGAAATCTGGCCCTATGCCGACGCGAACGACGCCCGGGCCAGCGGCGTCCGCCTGACCCTGCCGGCCATCCAGCTGGCCGAAAAACACCTGCCGCGCAACCTGGCCATCATCCCCGATAGCCGTCCGGAATTCTATGATTTCGATCTGTTCAACCAGCCCGGGCAGCTACCCGAAATCGACAGCCTGCCCCTGGCCGATCTGACCTACACCGTTTTTGACACCGAAACGACGGGGTTGGACCCCCGCAGTGACGAAATCATCTCGATCGGGGCGGTGCGCATCGTCAACAACCGCCTGTTAAGCCGTGATCGCTTCGAGCAACTGGTCAACCCCCGGCGCGCGCTGCGCTGGGAATCGGTCCAGATCCACGGCATCCGCGACGAAATGCTCGCCGACCAGCCGACGATCGATGAAGTCTTGCCGCGCTTTCACAAATTTTCCGAAAATACGATCATGGTCGCACACAACGCGGCCTTCGACATGCGCATGCTGCAGCTCAAGGAAACGGCCACCGGTATCCGCTTCATCAATCCGGTCCTGGACACCATGCTGCTCTCAGCCATTGTTCATCCGGCCCAGGAAAACCACAATCTGATGACGATTGCCCAGCGGCTGGGAATCGATGTCAGCGGCCGTCATACCGCCATCGGCGACGCCCTGGCCACGGCGGAAATGTTTTTGAAATTAATGCCGCTGTTGGCCAAAAAAGGGGTTCATACCCTGCAGGAGGCCCGCCAGGCTTCGGAAAAAACCTACTATGCCCGATTGAAGTACTAGCGCAACCCCAGATGGCAATTACGGGCAAGGCCAAGACGGCGGCAACCGTATCGCATCCGTGCCTGGCCCGTTATGGAAACACGAAATGAAAAAGCCCAAACCCATTAGCTTATCACAGAAAACCCTGGCGCTTTATCAGCGCACCGCGCCCTTCGATCTGCTGCCGCAGGAGGATCTGCAGTTGCTGATGGAAAACACCACGGAAATCAGGGTATCCGAAGGACAGCTCGTCGCCGAGCAGTCCAAAACCGAAATCGGCCGCATCCTGCTGATCCGCAAAGGCGCCATCGAACTCTATTTTGACCGCGACGGTGATAAGACCCTGGTGGGGCGTCTGGTCAAGGGTGAAATCTACGGCGGGGTTTCCATTCTGATGAATGCCGGTGTGGCCGTGCGCACGGCCGTGGCCGAAGAGGATTGTATTTTCCATGCGATTCCCTTTGAAGTGTTTCTGGAGCTGTGCGAACGTCATGCCGCCTTCAAGTCCTTCTTTACCAATGTTTTCGAACAGCGCAAACGCGACGCCTCCTACGCCGCGGTGCTGGTCACCGACCAGGCCCGTGATTTTCTGGCCAATGTGATTCCTTTCTCCTTTCTGACGGAGCCTGATCTGGACCGCATGATCCAGGGACTCTCCCTGATTCATCACCATGCCGGCACGGTTTTGTTTATTCAGGGGCAATCGCAGATCGCCTACTTGTACATCGTGCAAAAAGGCGCCGCCGTGCTTTACTACGATCAGCAGGGCCAGGAAACCCTGAAAGGTTTTCTCAGCGAAGGCGACACCTACGGTGGCATTTCCATGCTGCTCAATAACAATATCTCGATTCGCACCATGCGGGTGGAAGAGGATTCGTATTTTTTTGCGCTGCCGCGCGAGCACTTCCTTGACCTCTGCCAGCGCTGTCCGGCGTTCTCGGATTTTTTCACCGACACCTTCGGCAAACGCATGCTCGACCGCTCCTACGCGGAGATATTCTCCCGGCGGATCTTGCCGAAGGACGAAACGCTGCACGTTTTCAACATCTCGGTCGAGCGGCTGATGACCCGCGACATTCTGGCCTGCCACGAGACGCTTCCGGTGCAGCAGGCCGCCGAATTCATGCGGCGGCAACGCTGCAGTTCCATCCTGGTTCAAAACGAGGCGGGCGATCACATCGGCATCGTCACGGACGCGGACATGCGCAACCGAATCATCGCCCAGGGATTGAATCACCACACACCCGTGGCGAACATTATGTCCACCCCGCTGGCGAGTATCTCAAGTCAGATGTCGGTCTTTGAAGCCATGATGGAGATGATGCAGCAGAACCTGAAACACCTGGCGGTCAAGGACGGCGGCGGCAACGTTATCGGTACCGTCAGCAGTCGGGATCTACTGGCGGCCCAGGGGCAATCGCCCCTGTTCATCGTCCGTGAAATCAATTCGTCCATTTCCCGGGAGGAACTGCGCGAGAAACAGCGTCAGCTACCGGGGCTGGTCCAGAGTCTGATCAATTCAGGCGCCCGGGCGGAAAATGTCACCCGTCTGCTGTCCACGATCGCCGATGCGATCCTCAACCGTCTGGTCGAACTGGCCATCGAGAGCCTCGGTCCCCCGCCGGCCCGCTTCGTCTTCATGATCATGGGCAGCGAGGGCCGCCGCGAGCAAACCCTCAAGACCGATCAGGACAACGCCATCGTCTTTCAGGATGTCGGTGATGCGGAACTGCCCGAGGTGCGCCGCTATTTTCTCCAGTTGGGCGAGACGGTCTGCACCTGGCTGGATGAAACCGGCTACAGCTTCTGCGAAGGCGGGGTCATGGCCATGAATCCCGACTGGTGTCAGCCCCTGAGCGTCTGGCGTGAAAAGTTCTCGGCATGGATTCACACCGCCGATGCCCAAGATCTCCTGCACTCCAGCATCTTTTTCGATTTCCGGGGCGCTTTCGGCGACATGGGCATCATCGATCAGCTGCGACGGCACCTTTTCGATTCTCTGACCGGCTGGTCCGGCTTTTTCCGGCATCTCACCGAGAATGCCCTTTATTTCAAACCGCCCATCGGGTTTTTCCGCAATATCGTGGTGGAATCCAAAGGGGAGCACCGCAACGCCTTCGACATCAAACGCGCCATGATGCCGGTGGTCGATTTTGCCCGCATCCATGCGCTCAAAAACCACATCACCGAGACCAATACTCAGGGCCGGCTCTTCGATCTGCACGCCGGCGGCCATGTCTCCGACAAGGATTATGAAGAAATTTCCAAATCATACAGCTATTTGATGCAACTACGCTTCATCCGCCAGATCACGGCCGTCATTGAAGAAGATGCCCCGCCGGACAACTACATCAATCCTAAAAAGCTGTCACGGATGGAACAGACGATGCTCAAGGAGATCTTTAAACACATCGAAAACTTCCAAACCAAGATGAGCTTTGAATTCACCGGTCAATGACGGCCAAAGGCCAGATCAGCCCCCGCGGGTTGCCTCCCCCGGGACCATTATCCGGCCCCTGGTACGGCTGCGGGCGTGACGATGGAATCTTGATGAAAATAGTCGCTAATCAATGATATGCATTTTTTTTCCGCGAACCGCCTCCCCTCGGACAAGCCGCAAACGGCCTGACCCAACGCTTCTAGCTTGACACGATCATGAAACCATGCAAGTTTTGCGCGGGTTGACAAAGGAGCACCCATGTACGTGACGATTTCCCGATGCCAGGCTTTACAACGTTACTGGTGGTGGTGGCCAACGATCTGAGGGACGCCACCGGGAACGCGCACGACAACCAAAATCCAAACCCAGCGACCGTGGACGACCCTCCGAGGCCCACGGTTTTTCAGTTTCTAAGGCCGTGACCCCACGGAACACGGCCCTTTTCCGATGGATGGCCCGTGCTGGGTGAATGATGGCATCCATTGGCATGGATCCCCGGGAGGCCCACTTTATGCTGCTGAAACAATTCCCACCCCGTGAAGATTTTATGGCCATGAGCCGCCAGGCCAATATTCTACCAGTGGCCTGCGAAATCCTGGCCGATACTGAGACCCCCGTTTCCCTGTTGGGTAAATTCTACCGCTGGCAGTCGGATCTGTTCCTGTTCGAAAGTGTCGAAGGCGGTGAGCGCTGGGGACGCTACAGTTTCCTGGGCACCTCGGCCCGCAGCCATCTAAAGGTTTTTCCCGATGCCGTGACCGTCCGTGAAAACGGCCGCGAAGAACGGATCCCGCATGGCGGCCGTCCCCTGGAGGTTCTCAAGAACCAGATGCAGGCCTATCAACCGGCCGTCGTTCCTGATTTACCGCGCTTCTGGGGCGGCATGGTGGGCTATTTGACCTACGAGTCGGTGAGCTTCATCGAG
>JASJED010000123.1 GCA_030065585.1 Desulfobacterales bacterium
CTGTCAGAATAGCTTCCGCATCATCAAATTCCTCTCTTGCGATAATTGCGGCCACCGGTAAGCGGTTGTTGTTTGCTTGGTGACCCGTAGCGGTATTCAAAGAACCAAGTGCCTCGAAAGGTCGACGGATGATTTTATGTTGCCTGGCCGCCCGTTGATACAGACTAAGTATTTTGCGGTTCTCGTCGATTTGACGGACGCGGTTGCGATGCTCGATGCTTTCAGGCGATCGCAGATAGAGTCCCAGGAATTGCGGCATATGAAAAAAGTGATGGGTTTGTGAAATGCGGAGCCAAAATTCATAGTCCCCGGACGTCACCATCTGGGGATCGAACAACCCATATTCGTCATGCACCGATCGGCGCCACATGGGTTGCGGCCCCATGAAACAGCCCTTGAAAAGAAGATCGTGGCGATTCCAATCCAGCCAATTGAAGGCACCGACCGGATTGCAATTCGCAAAAGATTCATTTTCCGTTTCGGTTATCAGACAATCCGCATAAACCAGAGCGATATCCGGGTGTTGGTCCAAATACGACGCCATGATTGCAAAGGCATCGGTTTTGTGTCGGTCGTCCGCATTGGCGTTGGTGATATAGCGACCGCGCGCCACCGCAATCCCGCGATTCCAGGCGGCATAAACGCTTTCACGCGCGGTGCGAATATAACGAATATTTCGGTAGCGCTGCTGATATTTTTCCACGATGGCCGCTTCATTTTGCTCGGAACCGCTGTCGATAATGATAATTTCGATTGAATCGGCAATCGTTTGGGCCATCAAATCCTGAATGCAGCCTTCGATGAAATGTTCGGCGTTGAAGGTGGAAACGATCGCGGAAACAAGTATACCGGTAGAGGCCGAGGGAATCTTGACATTCGCCGGGGCCGTATCGGAGCCCTGATTTTGACAAGCGATGATGTTGGCAATCGACTGGCGGGCCTGCTTCTGAGTCGGGTCAATCATGAGGACGTAGCGATAAAACTCGATGGCATCATCGTGTCGTCCAAGTTTGCAACAGTCGTCCGCAATGCGGCTGAGCAAGTTCATATCGCGCGGGTTGGTTTTCAAAAGGTCAATATTGTGCGCTAAATTGAGAGCCGCCCGATTGTTAGGGGCAAGCGTATGATTATCGGAGCCCTTGATGGCTGCCGTACCAGCTGAAACATGCGCGGAGTTGTCTGCAAGGGCAGGGCCATTGGCATCCAATTCAGCCGCGTTGGCGAAGTGATGATTTTCCGTCCAAGATTGCCGATGCCAATCAATATCCCAAATATCAAGTTCACGGAAATAATCTTGGCCGTATTGACCGAACCACGCGAGGATCTGCTGGCGGCGCCATTGGTCAGGCAAGGCGAATACCGATGCATCAAAAAATTCGTAGTCACAGAACCATTTGAATGGCGCTTCGCGCAGGCCTAAATCCGTTTCATCTTTGCTGGGCGCGTATAATTGATTGATATCCGTGCACGGCTTGTTCGGTTGCCGGATTCTTTCGAGACAGCGGTACCAGGCTTGTTTGATCAACAGATTCGACCAGTTTACAAACTGAAAGTGCAGGACGCCGTAATTGTATCCGCGGATAATATGCTGTTGGCCCTTCAATCCAGCGGGGGTGCGGCCGGTATGGATAAAGTCCGAACAATAGACGCTTTGGGCGTCATCGGCAAAAATGAAAGGCTTATAGTTGTTGGACCAAACGGAATTGTCATAACGGTAGTTTAGGACACTTCGCCATAAACAGATCCACGCTAAACAGATACGGTCTCCGGGATTGAGTGCCAAAACCTGATTGCGCAGGAGATTGTTGTGTTGAAGATTGGCGGTGAACATTTCATCGGCATCAAGCACAATGAAATGGGTGCCGTTTAGTTTGCGTCCCATGGTCAATAGCAAATTGCGATCACCCGGCTCATCCCGGTGCCAGGTGTCTTTGGTAATTATTTTCGCGACATTGCATTCGCCACGGAGGGATTTAATTATCGCTACAGTCGAATCATCAGAGGCATCATCCAGAACGACAATCGCATCCGTAAATCGCGCAAGCGCTTTGAGGCATTGGGCTATAATTTGTTCTTCATTGCGAACGGTGACCAATCCAATTATTTTTGAACGCCTTGGTTTTTTCGATTGGGTTGCATTAGAGGTGGTCGCCGCCTCCGGTCGCTTGTGTTGCGGCAGACGACCAAAAGCGACCCCGGCACACGGGTATTGGGAGGTCAGCCGATCCCAAATTTTAGTCGCATGGGTCCCACGAAAGTCTGCTCGTAAGTGTTCATATTGTGAAGAGATTTGCTGAACTTGGGGATCGTGGTTGACCGTTTTGGATTTGACGACTTTTTTCGTAACGCGATTCAGGACCTGTTTGGCCCGCTTGGAATCATACCGGTATCCGCAAAAAGCGGAGAGTTGTTGGAAGACTTTCAGGGGATCTTGCACGAGATCTTCATAGCAAACAATCATCTTACGTTGCGTAAAAGTTTCCGTGTAGATCCATTTCGTCAAATGGGATCCATAAAGATCGGTCCATTGTAAGATTGTGTCCGGGTCATCGAAATTTTGATTGTGATATTTGATCTGAGAAAAAACCGTATCGATCGGATCTCGATATAAATAGATCACCGCTTGTGATTTTTCAGACAAGGATAGGTCGTGATCATGCCAGAACAGAAATTCGTCACCCTCGTGTTTAAAAAAGGAGCGCGTTAAAAGGGGGCGATCAAAATAAAGCTCGCATAACATGCGCAACCAATGACTGCCGGTTCGGGGAAAACTGATCAAGGCGATACTGTTTTCTCCTTGCCGATAAGCATCGGTCACGGCTTCACTGCCGGTCCATCGATAGCCTGTGGGGGTGTTGCCGATGATATTCTTGACCGATCGATTTGGCAGACTCCGGAGATTTCGATGGCTTTGATTGCCAACCGGTTTTGATCGTGAAGATTTTGGAGATTTGATGGCACGACCGTCAATCAGCGCCTTGATTTCAATCTCTTGAAGATGGCTTAGACAATTGTGATCGGACGTTGGAAGCGGATAGAAAAGAACGTTTTGCTTTTTGGTAAGTTTTTCAATTAGATTACGATGCTGATCATCATCAATCTGATTGCCTTGTCCCCAAATGACCGCGAAGGAACTATCGTTTCCGGAAGATTGTAAGATCGGGCTTAGATCACCCGAATAGCCCAACTCGATGACGCGGCGCGCCAGTGGGCAGCGCAGTCGCCAAGTTTCCCCGTATTTTTCGATTAATTGGCTGTCGACGTTCAGATCCAATTGGGCTGAAAAGGAGACGGCACGTCCATACGCTAAGTTGGCCACCAATTCCAGAGCGGCTGACCCGCCTGAATTTGCCCCGATGACGGTCACATCCGCTTTGGCGATTTGGCGCATCTCCCTGACGGCTTCGATTAAATTGGCCGTTTGACCGCGCCCCAAACTTAATTCTTCAGAATGGAGATACCATTGATTTTCTGGATCTCTCAAGAATAGACAATTCGCATCGCGATAATTCTTCTGTGCGAAACGACGCCATTCGAATATTTCGCTGTCGAATAGCCGGTCGATGGGTGGCAGACCGGTTAGGAACACATATAGTTTTTGATCTTGCCCTTCTTGAAACCGAAAATAGGGGATTCCTTTAGTCACGTTGGTTTTTTGATTGGCAGGTGCCGATAAGGCTTGAAAGCGTCGATTAATGAAAATATCGTCGGCACCAATACGACCATAAAATTGAAAGCCGTGTTGGTCTAAGAAACGCCGTGTCTTGTCCTCGTTGTAATTATTTTCGATTAGCAATAGATTGAAATGGTATTTTGAAAAATCGATACTTTCAAGAATGTTGAGCTCAGACCCCTCGGTATCGATGCTGCAAAGATCGATATGCGTAATGGCATGTTTCGATAAAACCTCTTCCAGGCGCACGACCTGTACGTCGATTTTTTCGACAGTGCTCTGTTTTGCTACCGGAGAATCCATTTCATTCGCTATGCGTACGCGATGACGATCATCATAATAATCGAGTAGACCGCTGAGTCCCTTCCCATACCCGGATATTGATAGAAAGGGGTGAACTCCTGCGTTTTCGCCGATGGCCACATTTTCACACAGACAATTTCGATTTTGGATCAGTTGGGCATAGGCTTCGGCCCGTGGTTCAATACAAATACCTCGCCAATTTAGGCTTTCTTCAAAGAAAAAGGTATTGCTGTTCTCAATTCCATCGTCGGCACCTATTTCAATGAAGACACCTGGCTCCGTGAATTTTTGAAAGAAAATTTTATAAATAAGCTGGTCTTGTCCATTCTGGCTGTAAAACTTCATGATGACGGCTCTCTATTGTTAAGCTAAATTGTCGGTGTGCTGATGGGAAGTTGGTCGTGATTGAATTGAGCGGCATGCATTCTTGCAGACATCAAATCGGAAATCCGGCCGGGGTTGTTGATGCAACAGCCGTCTCGGCGACCCCCCGACCTGATTCTAGGTTAACCACTTTTCAAATGTTCCCAATCGAATTTAAACGCTTGATTCGCGCTTATGGGACAGATCGAACTTGCCATGCCGCCTCTGAATTTTTGATTGATTTTGTGTGACCATACCAAGCGTTCGTGAGCCATCTGGTTTCCTTTTTTTAAATTCCGCATCACATTTCGATAATGCTTCAATTCAACCATTCGAAGTTGGGTTGATCCCAAAGTTTCCCTGATCAATTCGTTGATGCGTTGAAACACAGCCGAAAGATGCGCGGATACACAATTCGTGATAATCCCCATCACGAGCTGAACCAACAAATCAGGATTTGGCCTTGGCCAACCGGTCTCATGAAAGCCTGGCGCCGGGATTATTGTTTGGTCACATTTTGGTTTTGAAGGATCGATTTGGTTTAGGTTCCGATGGTGACGACCCACCTCTTGAAAGACATCGACCAGAAGTCTTAACAACGCGGCCATATTTAGAATAAGCTCTTCGCATTTGCGAAGTCGCTCATGGGTCAAAAGGGAAGTGTCTTTCGTCGCCATGACGATCGATAGATGCCCGAGAATCACCATAAACAAATTATTGAAGTCGAACGCCAGTTCTTCAGCAAAAGTTTGCAAGGGGAACTTCGCATCCACCGATAATTTGTCTAGTATATCGACCAGATCCTCCGCCATTCTCCCCGCATAGATTTGATTTGCCCCTATGTCGATGCGGATAGGAAGGGATCCGGTGACGGCGCCTGCATTGGCTGGCCAGTTGAAGGCGACATCGGATGGCGGCTGCGTATCCCTATCCTGCGTAACCGGATATAGCGAATCTGCCCAAGTAGACGGCGTGTTTGATTCGAACTGCAGCAGGGTCGCCACCACAGAATGGCGGCCGTCCCCTGAATTCATAATCATCTGAAGGTTGGCAATCGTGTTGGCGTCGATCATTTGCATTCTCGCATGGTTTACAATGTTTCCGAATATGTTAGCAAAAGATGGGCCAAAGTTGATAAATTGCGTTATTGATAACCAATACAGGTAATTGGCAATCTTTTCCTGCACCATGACCCGGCAAAATTTACCACCAGCCAGTTTAGGGCATGGATCGGTAGTCAAGGACTTGACACCCGATCCGTCATCCCGACGGTGTTTAAAGCGCTCCATCGACTCGGCCGATATAAGTTTTGAAGACATCAATTTGAATGTTAACGACAAGTAACCAACAAAGGTCGGTGTCATGGATCACATTGCCAATCTCAGGTTTACACCCGGCCGTCAGATGGGGTTGTGGTGCGGGGATGACGAATTGAAAAGGATCAAGGAAACCGTTTGTCGTAAGCTGCGCGTCGGGCATGATCAACTCAACGAAATCGCCCTTGAGGATATTGAAGTCGAGCGAGACGCTCAGCAACGGATTTTTAGCATGCTCTACGATCTGACCATGGTTGCCGTCGTCAGCGGCGATACTGTCGGCACCAGCAGTGAACACCCGGGTGTGCCTTGTACCGGTTTTTGGATCGAAGAAACGTTGGAACTGATTTTGCATGCTTGGAATGACGACCAGTCGAAGACCATCGTGATCCCTTCATCCGACTGGTTTTTAAGGGAAGATATCATCGTGCATTAATACTTGATGACAAGCGCGTGGGGGGCGGGCAAGGGGTATGCGAAACAAGGTTGATTTCCGTGTGATTTGCGATCGATTGGATGATGGCTTGCTCGTGGTTCAAGACCAATTGGTGGTTTATGCGAACCAAACGATAAGCGAACTGGTCGGTCTTTCCGACAGCCAAATCCGAACGGTCCCCCCCGTCGTTTATCTGGCGATGGATCTCGACGCGGATGAACGTCGTAAACGCTATAGCGCCCATGGTGCCGATGGGGTCGTTGACGAGTCGCGCATCAAAGGTGCCGACGGTCAGTGGATCGATGTCGAAATAAAAGGGCAAATACTCGATTGGCCCCAGGGCTTCGGTGAATTGCTCATCATCCGGGAAATCACGGAGCGTAAGCGAATCGCGGAGGAACTGCGCAACGCCCGCCATTTGGAATCGATTGCGGCCCTGTCCGGCGGTATTGCCCATGACTATAATAACCTGCTGACGGCTATCATGGGCAACATTTCGTTGTGTATGACCAGTCTGCCCGCAGACAGCCCTCAGCACGACTGGCTGGACCAGGCCCAGGATGCCGCCCTGATCGCCAAGGATTTGACCAGTCGACTGATCACATTTTCCAAGGGCGGAACGCCGCAGAAGGAAACCGTGGCACCGGCGGAATTGATCGAGGGGGCCACCGAATTTGCCCTGAGCGGCTCAAATATTGAAGTCCACTACGATTTGTCGAACCAACTCTGGCACATGGATGTGGACCGCATGCAGGTCGGCCAGGCCGTTCACAACATCGTGATCAACGCGCGTGAAGCCATGGCCGAAGGCGGCGATTTGTATGTAAGCGCAAGAAATGAACTCGTAACGACCCAGACGCCAGGCCCGGCCCCCGGACGCCATGTGGTCATATCGATCCAGGACGGCGGTCAGGGGATCGCGCCCGAAATTCTCAGCCGCATCTTCGATCCCTATTTTACCACCAAGGAAATGGGTACCGACCGCGGGTTGGGGCTCGGCTTGTCGATTGCCAACTCGATCATCGACCAACACGGCGGCGCCATCGGCGTCGCTTCGGAAATCGGCATGGGGGCACGGTTCAGCATTTATATGCCGGCATCGGATAATCCGATTAAATCCCGGCCAACAGAAGAAATCGGTCCGATGACTAGCGGCGGCCCCACTACGGGACGCATTCTCGTCATGGACGATGAAGAAATGATCCGTAACCTGGCGGGTAATATTCTCAAGCGCTTGGGCTACGAACCGGCCTTTGCCCGCCACGGTGATGAAGCGATTGATCTCTACCGCCAAGCACTTTCCGAAAGCAATCCTTTCGATGCCGTCATTCTGGATCTGACGGTTAAAGGCGGCCGCGGCGGCAAGGAGACCATCCAAGAACTCGTGACCATCGATCCGGCCGTGCGCGGCATCGTTTCCAGTGGATATGCCAATGATCCCGGGGTTACCAATTATCAAGACTACGGTTTCTGCGCCGTGGTGGCCAAGCCTTACCGCATCAAGGAAATCAGTGACCAATTGGAGCGGGTGCTAGGGCGGCGGGAGGCACTTGTCGTCAAACGTTCGGAAGCATCCGAATGAAGGCTGCGGCAATGGTTTGCGGAAGGGGCGGGCTGTCGGCACGACATTGACAAGAATTGGATTATGCCGTTATAAATTAAAGAACTTCTAGGCGTCCGTACGACCCGACAATCTCGCGCGCAAGAGCTGATGCGGCCGGCGCCATGTTCACGCTGAGACGGAGAGATAAGTATGCCAGACGGTTTAGATGTAATTGTTGTCGATGACGATCCCGCGGCCTGTCAATTGATTTCCGAAAATGTAGAAGGCTTCTATAGTTGGGGCCAGGTCCGATCTTTTGAGGACACCGACGAGGCCATTCTGTATTGCTTGAGCTGCCGTCACGGTGTCGCCATTTTCATTGTGGATGTATTCCTGGGGGGCCAAAGCGGCTTCTTCTTTTTAGATGCCGTGGAAAAGAAATTCCCTTCGGCCCATGAAGACGCCATTATCGTGACCGGTAATGCCAGTGACGACGTGGTCAACATGTGCATGGCGTCCAATGTCAACCATCTTCTGGAAAAACCGTTGCGGCCGTATGCACTGCAGTTCGCCGTGCGGGCCATTGCGGAGAAATACGTCAATTTTGCCAAACGCTTGCTTGACGACCAAGATTTTGCCCGGAGCATTGCCGGATTAAATTGCTACGCCGGCTGAAATTAAAACAACATGGACGACTACGGTAAAATTTGCGGTAATCGGGTTGGCGAGGCTTTCCAGTATCTCAAGGATAAAGCGGTTCTAATCAAAATCGTCGTCAAAGCGGCCGGGTTTGAAAACGTTACGGTGTTGACCGACCTTGAGCACCAAGGCCGCAATCCGCGTTTCCGGATCGATCCCCCCGAAGAACTGCGTGAGGCCCTAAATCTCACCAAGCAAACCACGCTCTATTTTGAATTCAATGGTGAAGACCAACTGCTCTACAACTTCGAGCTGGCCATCGAAAACTGGCAGGGCGACTTCTGGTTTCCGTTGCCTCCTGAAATCAAACGCATCCAGAGGCGTCGGAATTTTCGATTGCCTGCTCCGATGGGAACTTCCCTCACCCTGCGTCAGATGGTGCCGCCTATCAAGCTGCTTGTCTTGGATTTCAGTCTGGGCGGGCTGCTGTGCATGGTCGAGACGGTCCGCTTGGACAACGACCAACGTCGGCGGCTGTTAAAAGGCCGCACCTTCAACAACCTCGATCTGACCTTCGAAACGGATGAGGGCGATATCATCATCCACATCCTGCGGGCCCGGATCGTTCGGACGGGACGCAATCCCAAGACCCATCACGACCAATATGCCTTCGAGTTCATCCTCATCGACCGGAACGAAGAAAAGAAATTGACCAATCTGCTTTACGGGATGCAGCGTAAGCTGTTGCGCCGGCGCGTGGTGTTGGAGACCTAGAGGCGGTTTCCAATTCTGGATGGACCCCATTTAGGGTTCGATGGCCGCGTTAAGGCCTTCCTTAAAAGGCGCCTCGGTCATCACCGGCTTTTAAGCCCTTTCCCCTGCCGATGCCATGACCTTACGAACATAATTGCGGGTTTCCGGATAAGGCGGCACACCGTTATAGCGCCTGACGGTGCCGGGGCCGGCATTGTAGGCCGCCAGGGCCTTGCGCAGGTCGCCGTCAAAACGATCCAGCATCTTCTTCAGGTAGCGACTCCCGCCATCGATATTTTCCGCGATGGCAAACGGATCGCACACACCCAGTTCGCGGGCCGTAGCCGGCATGAGCTGCATCAATCCCTGGGCCCCGGCGGGGGATAGGGCCCGGGGATTGAAATTGGATTCATGCCGGATGACGCTACGGATCAAATCAGCTGGAAGACCGTAGCGTTTCGAGGCCGTGGCAATGGCCTGCGCAATGGCGCGTTGTTCTGCGGCTTGGCGATCAGCGGCGCGCGTGTGGGCGGCATTGTGAGACCGAGTCCGCCTGTCAATCCGGTTGATGTCTTCAATGTCGGTCGATGGGGGGGCGGTGGGTGCCGCAGACGGGACCGCGGTTTGGGGGCGTTGGTCAATAATGGTGAACGGCGGGCCGGAGGGGACGGCCCGGCGCCGATAATCCTGGATCGTCAGACCCTGTTCGCCTTGGCCGGCTGAACGGTAACCTCGAACGTCAGCAGCCTGAACCAGTCGGCGGAAGGTTGAATCGTTTCGTGGGTGCCGTTTCACCGCACGCGGTTCTGAGCGCCCCTGCCGGTCCCAATAAGCCCGAATCGTTGTGTGGGCGGTGCGAATCAAGCGCTTCTCCTTGGTCAGCAGTAATCGCCGCGCTTAAAACGTTCCATCTCCATCCTTGCCGTGGCGAGGCCTTCCTTGAGCACGGGAAGCAGACCGTCACCGGACGGCAGATTGTGGGCCAGTTGATCCAACTGTCGGCATTGATCCTTGATGTGGTTCAATTCCCGCTCCAGCATTCGCAGGCTGAAGCGTCCGTCACCCAGATGTTTCTGGTAGGTGCTGAGGGCGCCGAGGAGATCTTCAAAGCTATTGACGGCGGCCTGATCCGGTGAAAGCGGCTCGATAGACATGGCACTTAGGGCCGGGGTCTGGGTAAGCGCGAGCGGATTCGAGATCCGGTTGCGGCCCGCGGCCGCTTGCAGGCTTTGATTGAAGACCGCACGGAAGGATTTATCCTCGGCGGGTTTCGTCTTCGGCGTGCGGGTCTTGATGAACGGGGTGGGATGATCATTTTCGATTTTCATCGGCCAAACTCCTTATTGCGTGCACTTGCCGGGTGCTTGCCATGATTGAATTCCGCAAAAACATTTAGCAAACATTATGCCAGGGCAGTCTTTTCACGCCGGATGGATGTATTCTGAATGATGCAACAAGACAGCAGGTTAAGACCTGATGGCATGCGCGTTCAGCCGCGATGAAGGCATTGTGGGGCAGCAATTGCCGATTTATAAAATCCAGGCGGCAAAAAATGCCGCCGGCAACAGGCGGCCGAGCGGATATATGCGTGTGCGATCATAAAGGGCGGCAAGTAACGAAACCATATGAAGTGCGGATTGGGATTAACCATCAATTCCCGCGTCATCCGGTTACAGGGCGAATGCCCTGTTTTTGCCTTCTTGTTTGGCCTGGTAGAGAGCCTTGTCGACTCGGGCGATCAATGCTTCGGCGTCGTCGCGGCGTTCACGTGCGGTAACCCCGATACTGACCGTTAGCGAGAGGGTCGGCGGATCGTCGTCTTCCAGGGTGTAACGGGTCTGGGCAATTGTCTTACAAAGCTGATGCGCTTTCTTAACGGCATTGCGGCGCGAAGCTCCCGGAAGGAGAATCACAAATTCCTCACCGCCGTAGCGCGCCAGAAAATCATCGCTGCGGATCATCTGGCGGCACACATCAGCCAGGGCCAGGATGACCCGATCGCCGATCGGGTGTCCGTAGGTGTCGTTGATGCATTTGAAATCATCGATATCCAGCAGTAAGATCGAAAACCTGCCACGCTGAACATCGTTTGGATCCATCAGCGCCTTGATCTGTTCGTCGAAAGCCCGCCGGTTGTAAACCCCGGTCAGCCCATCCCGTATGGATTCTTCCTTGGCGCTCTGCAATTCCGCCTTCAGGGTCGCGACACGCTTGGAAAGACTGGCAATGCGAATCTGTTCGTCTGCCTGTTTGGCTTCAACGGTTGAACGCAAGCTTTGCACCTCTCTTTCGAGGGCTGATTTGATTTTGCGAATGTCATCGAGTCGCGTGATCTGTTCAATCTGTTCGCCTTTTTCCAAAATCTGGCGGTGGTAAGCGTCGTTTTCCGAATTGATCGAAGCCATGGCACGGGTCAGAAGATCGATGATATTGCGAAGTTCGCGATCGCGTTCTTCCAGATACGCTTTCTGGTGATCGATATAGGCGGCAACCGAAGATTTGTGGCGGTTGAAAGTGCGGTTAATACGCTTGGCGCTGGTTTGTTCGAAAAATTGTTCACCAAAACGATCCAGGGCGTTTCGAAACCCCTCCCCATCGATATCACTGATGTCCATCGAAAAGTCTTTGAGGTGCGTCAGAAGGGTTCGGATGACCTGGGCATAGGCGTCGAAGCGCTGCTCAAGATCCTTCAACTGCCTGACATATTCTTCGATATGATCATCGGTGGCAAGGCGTTTTCGTATACCAAACATGGGCTTTAGCTCCTCCCGCCCAGCGGTGGCAGGCTCTCGCAGGCAATCTTCGGAAAACGCAACCGAAGAGGCTGCGCGGGTGCGCGCCGCCTTGGAAATAATTGGCAATTCCGACCTATCTGGGTCTTTGCCTATTTATCGCCCGAAATAAATCCCACTTTAAGTGCGAGGCTCAGCCGGTTGCGGGATGCCGTGTCAAAGCGATGACAGCGCTGCTTGAAATTTGACAAAGCCAGGCCGATCAGGCCGCCGCCGCATTCCAGCCAGGCATCCTGACGGCGCACAGCGCAAGGCGAAACCCATAAAACCATAATGATGACGGGTAGTTCGATGGCCAGGTTCTATGAGCGCCGCAGGGGCCAGGAGACGCTTCAGGGAATGCAATATGGTTTTCTAATGGCATACGAATTGCAGAAATTCTTGGCGCAACACGTCTCATTTGTAGGAATTTTACAATTTATATAGATATTACAAAACCTTAGTGAATAAAATGTCATTCAGGTCCTCAGCAACCGAAAATAGATCAATGCCTGAAGAAGTGACGCGTTGCGCCCTTGTTGCCGATGCCGAGGCGCCCACCCGCAAACACACAGCCGATATCCTTCAAAAGTCCGGCTGGGCTGTTGAAACCGTCGCCACCCCCCAGGCCGTCCAGGACCTCATCGTCCGTAAAGCGTTCAACCTAGCGCTTATCGATTCGGCTTTGGCGGGTACCGATGGTCTTCAGTTTCTGGAGCGCATCAAAAGCCTGCGGCCTGATGGCGAAATCATTATAACCACATCGACGCCGAATGTTGATGAAGCCGTCGAGGCCATTCGCCGGGGGGCCATTGATTACATAACCCAACCGGTGGCCGTTGAACGCCTGCTCACCTGCATCGAACACCTTGGTGGGCGGAGCACGCAGAAACCCGCCGATCAATCACCGCGCTCAACGCAGGTCCAGGGCGCTAAAACATTCATCAGCGGTAATCCGGAGATGCTTGAATTGCTCGAGGCGGCCGCCATGGTTGCCGGTACCAAGGCCACTATATTGATTACCGGCGAAAGCGGAACCGGCAAAGAAGTGCTCGCCGCTCACATCCACCGTGTCGCCAATAAGGCGGACCAGCCCTTCGTGGCCGTGAACTGTGCGGCCTTGCCGGATACGCTGATCGAAAGCGAACTTTTCGGACACGAAAAAGGT
>JASJED010000006.1 GCA_030065585.1 Desulfobacterales bacterium
CCCAGTGGAAAGAGTTTGCTGACCGCATCGCCCTGGAAGGCCACGTCATGGGGCGTCTCGATGTGATCGGCGCCGGTGGGGGAGAGTGCGAATCCCAATGCCATTCCGGTTTTTCCGCGGCCGTCATGAAACCCGAGTTCCTGTCCCTTGATATGAAAGGCATAACGCTCGGCGCCCCGCCCAATTTTCTCGGCGGCCTGCTTGACCCCTAACGCCAGTAATTCTCCCACGCCGCGCCGATGGGCGATTTCCTCGATGAGCCAGATCATGGCATCGGCATCGCCGAACGGAATAGCGCGCCCGCCGGTGTCGGTCTCCGTGAGAATACCCTTCTCGAAGCATTCCATGGCAAAGGCGATGACGGCCCCTGTGGATATGACGTCCAGCCCCAGGAGGTTGCAAAGCTGGGTGCCGCGGGCCACGGCCGGCAGGTTGTCGATGCCCAGCAAACTGCCCAGCCCGGACAAAGCTTCGTACTCCGGGCCGCCGAAGCGTTCGTCCAGGGGGTAGTCCGGGTCGTCCGATGACACCCGCCGCTTGCAGCGCACCGCACAGCCGTAGCAGGTCCCTTTGGAGTGGAAAATGGTGTCGTGGTAATTGGGGGCCGCCAGCTGTTCCGCCCCTTCGAAAACCCCTTCACGGAAATTGCGGGTCGGCAGAAAACCGGCGTCGTTGATCCCCTGCAACAGCGCGGGGGTACCGAACTTGGTCAGGCCCGCGTTGGGTGGATGGGTCTTGATGCGCTGGTTGTGCCAGCGGGCGATTTCCTTGACTTTTTCCGGGTCCGCCGTCTGCATCTTGTGGGCGCCCCGCACGGCAATAGCCTTGAGGTTCTTGGACCCCATGACCGCCCCCATCCCGGTGCGGCCGTTGTAGTGCTCCATATCGTTCTGGACACAGGCGTAACGCACCAGTTTTTCTCCCGCCGGCCCGATGGACGCCACCCGAACGCGCTTTTCGCCGGTTTCCTGCCGGATCGCTTCGAGGGCCTCCCAATTGTCCAGGCCCCAGACGGCGGCGGCATCCCGGATTTCCACCTCCCCGTTCCGGATCCACAGGTAGACCGGCTGGGGGGCTTTCCCCCGGATCACTATGGCATCAAAGCCCGCGAATTTCATTTCAGGCCCCCAGTAGCCGCCCGCTTCGGTCTCGGCAAAAGCGCCGCTGAGGGGGGACTTGGCCCCGATTGTGTAGCGGTTGAAGCCGGAGAGCGGCACGCCCGTGACGACGCTGCCGGCAAAGACCAGAACGTTGTCCGCGGACAGCGGGTCGATGCCGGCCGCTATCTCCTTGAGCAGGTAGTAGGCCAAGAAGCCGGTACCGCCCATGTAAGTGCGGTACCATTGTTCATCGGGGGTCTCGACCGTCCAGCTTGCGGTGGTCAGATCCACATGGAGGATTTTCCCGTTGTATCCGTAAGGCATGACGCGTTATCTCCCACTTATTGTTGAATTCGGCCGCTTTAAAATACGGCGGCCAAGTTTTTCCGGCAGGTTGCATCGCCGGACGATGAAGTGTTTTATCCCAGCAGCCAAAGGGAAAACCAGGGCACATAGCCCAGCAGCATCACGATTAAGATCATGGCCGTCACAAAGGGGAGCACATAGCGCGAAATGGACATGATCGGCACCTGGGTCACACCGGATACCACGAAGAGGTTGAGGCCCAAAGGCGGCGTAATAAAGCCGATCCCCAGCGCGGACACCATGAAGATGCAGAAGTGCACATCGTTCATGCCGATTTCCTGGGCCAGGGGCAGCAGCAGCGGGGCTAGGATGACGATATTCGGCGTGGTTTCCATAACGCACCCGGCGATCATCAGAATGGCCACCATCATAATGATGATCAACTGTGGATTGGTCGTCAGGGAGGTCATATAGTGAACGAAGGCCTGGGGCACCTGGAGGCTGGCCAGGGTCTGGGCCAGCGGCAGGCTCATGGCGATGATGGGAACGATCACTCCGCTGACCTTGGCCGAAGTCTCCAGGATACGGGGGATGTCACTCAGTTTCAGGGTGCCCTGCCTGAAACCGATGATCATCGTGACCAGGGCCGCCACGGCGGCGCTTTCCGTGGGGGTGAAAATCCCCGAATAGATCCCGCCCAGGATGATCACCGGCACGAAAAGCGCGAAGCGCCCATCGTAGACGGTGCGCAGCCAGTACTTGAAATCGAACCCTCCCAGGCTGTTTTCATACCCCCGGAAGCGGTTGACGAAGGCATTGGCGATCATGATGGACAGCAGGATCATGACGCCGGGGATGGCCGCCGCCAAAAACAGGGTGGAAGCGCCAATCCCCAAAATGAGTCCGATAATGATGTAGGAAATCGACGGGGGGATCAGGATGCCCGTGCAGGCCCCGGCGGCCACCAGGGCGCAGGCATAGGGCTTGGGGTAGCCCTTGTCCACCAGGCGGTCGATGGTGATGCGGCCGATGGCGGCGGCGTCGGCGGCGTCCGACCCACTGATGCAGGCGAAAAACCCGCATCCCAGCACGGTCGATGTCCCCAGTCCCGAGCGGCGGGCGCCCATGGTGGCCTCGGCCACGTCCAGGAGTTTGCCCGACAACCCGGTGCGCACCAGAACGTCCCCCGTCAGGATAAACAGCGGTACGGCAATCAGGGCAAAGGAGTCGATTCCGTCGAAAAGCGCTTCTCCCAGCAACGTCGGGGGCAAGACGCCCGTCAGCAGGAGCATGGCAAAAGAGCCGAACCCAATCACGACCCAGATCCGCACCGCCAAGAGAATCATAACCAGCATGAATACCAGGGGCACGAAGAATGGCCAACCCAAAGCGATATCCTGCTGCTGTTGCATATATTGATACATGTTCGTGCCTCCTAGTCGAAAAGTTTCTTACCCTCGTAGACTGGCCGACCCGCGCGCAGATCCGCCACATCGCGAACAATAGACTGAATCAGGCGCACAAACATCATGGCGAAGCCGATCGGCACCGCGGCCAGGAACCAGGCCAGGCTGATGCGCAGTCCGTGGGTCACCGAACCGAACTTGATGGAGACCAGAACGCTCTCCAGGGACCACCAGAAGGCGATCACGGCCAGCGCCAGGGTGATCAGGTCGCCGACAATCATGAGGATCGCCCGTATCCGATTACTGACCAGCGGCAGGATGACGTCGATCCGGATGTGAGCCCGCTCCTTGATGGCCGCCGAGGCGCCGATCCAGGAAACGTAGATAAAGGCGTAACGGGCAATCTCCTCGGCCCAGATGGAGGAGTAGCTCATGGCGAAGCGGCGAAAGACTTCCATGAAGATGACGATCACGATGAGGGCGTAGAGCGGCAGCAGCAGATAGCGTTCGCCGTTGGCGTCGATCTTTTGCACGATGGTTTTAAGCTGCATATGTCACCCCATTTCGACCCGGGTGGGTGTGGGCGGGTGGGAGGCTCCCGCAAAGATGCCTCCCCACCCCTCATTTTAGGTTACGCAAAGCGTGATGTTCGGAATTGGAGGCACCCTTCAGGTTCACCATCGGGCGGGGGCTGCGGCGTTGTTTGAATTGCTTCGATCGCGTCGATGCGAAAACTCCCCCGAACTTATCCCGAACATCAGTCAGCTAAACGTCAGGCCTCGACGTCGTGGACATAGAATTCGCCCATCGTATTGGCCGCCTCGAGGAAGCGATCGAAGGTGGCCAAGTCGCCCGCCAGCTCTTTCTTGAACGCGTCCCAGGCCGGCAGCTGGGCGCCGGCTTTCTCCACCCACTGGGCCCTCTCTGCGGTGGTCGGCACGTAGAATTGCACGCCGGCCCTGGACAGTTCATACATGGAGTAGGCCCGGGCGGCCGGCACCTTGGCCAGATTCTGTCGGAAGGTGATCTCGCTGGCAAACTCGATTTGCTCCTGGACATTCTTGGGCAGGCCGTTGAACCACTCGAGATTGCAGGAGTAGACCTGGCTGTCCGGCACGGCACCGTTGAAGGTCACCCAGTCCAAGACGTCCTTGAAACCGAAGACGAAGAGGGCTTCCACGGACGGGTCCAGAGCGTCCGCCACGCCCTGCTTGATGGCCGAGGACGTCTCGCCCCAGGCCACCGGGGTCGGGTTGGCGCCCAGGAGCTGGTAAAACTGGGCCAGGATCTTGGACCCCGGTACGCGAAACTTGATGCCTTCCATCTGATCCGGGGTCTTGATGGGACCGGGCACCCCTTTGCGGGTGGCCACGACCCGGGGGTCGATGACCACGTACCAGAGCACCTTGAACCCTTTGGCCTCGACTTTGGGATTGACTTCTTTGGCCCAGGTGTCCGAGGTGACCAGGTTGACGAACTTCTGGTTCTGGCCGCACCAGTAGGGAATGTTGATCAGGTCCACCACGGGTGCGAAGGGGGCGAAGTTGGAGATGGAATGCTGGGCGGCCTGGATCGTACCCGCCTGGACTTTTTGGGCCAGGGCGCTGCCTGCCCCCAGCTGTCCGCCCGGTGCCAGCTTGACGTACACGGCGCCGTTGGTGGTGTTCTGAATGTTTTCCTTCATCTCCAACTGCATGATGGGATAGCTGCGGGAGGCGCCGATTCTATAGGCCGTGGCGAGGTTCATGGTGTACTTGGCGGCTTTTTGCCGCATGTTTTCCTCTTTGGCCATCTGGGCGCTGGCTTTCGGGGCGTTTAAAACACCGCTGAAAAGGGCCACGGTCGCCGCGGTAAAGCCGAATTTGGCGCTCAGTTCCATAAAGCGCCGTCGCTCTTTCATTTTCAGACCGGAGTGCTGCTTGTCGTCCTTGCTCATTTTTCCTCCTCCGTTGGTTTGGTGTTGTCGTCTTTTTCAGCCGTTTCACGTTCTAAAGCGGCAACGATAAGAAGGGTGGAAGCTGCCGCCATGAGTAGAAATTCAGCTATGTTGCCCATGTGCGGAAGATTCAACTGGTAATGAATGTTGGCCTTGCCGATGAACAGGTTGATAAAAAACAGAGCAAACAGCGCGATGCAGGCCATCAGGGGGATTCTTCCAGGTTTACGGGTCTTGTCGGTCTGGGCTTGATTTTCCATGGATCGTGTTCCTCCTTAATGAGGGCTGGCGCTGGATTGCGAGGTGCCGCCCCGGAAGGGGGATGACTCCGTCCGCCGTCATTCACAGCGGGTTCGGACCGCCCCTGTCATCGAATGACCTTGTAGATGGCGTTGCAGTCCTCTTTCCCGAAACCCTCGGCATTACCCTTTTTGAGATAATCCAGGGCCACCTTCATGGTTCTGGCGTCGTTGCCCCAGCTATCCGCCATCTCGCAGCCCAGACGGACGTCTTTCAGAGCCAGATCGAGACCGAAGCGGCTTTGGAAATCGCCGGCGGCAAGCCACGGTCCGCGGACGTCCATCTGAAAGCTGCGGGCCCCTGTATCCGCCAGCAGTTCCAGCAAAAAGTCGGCGGCGATGCCGGCCTTCTCGCCGATCCGCATGCCCTCCGCCAGCACGGCCAGGTTGGTCATGCCGATCATGTTGCTGATCAGTTTGAGGGCGCAGGCCGCCTCCACCGTCCCCATGTAATAGACCGGATCACCGATAATTTCCAAGGTTGGCTTCATCTTGTCGAAGATGGCCTGATCGCCGCCGGCAAAAATAGGTTCCTCGGCTGTTTCGGCCTGGGCTGGGGTCTTGCCCAGGGGACACTCCAGAAAATCGATGCCCCTGGCAGCTGCGGCGTCGGAAAGCTTGCGGGCCGTCCCGGGATCGATGGTGCTGACATCGATGTAGGTCGCTCCCGTTTTCATGGCCGCCAGCAGTCCCTTTTCGCCCAGCATGACCGACTCGAGGTGCTGGGGAAGCGGCAGGCTGGTGAACACGACATCCGCGGCCGCCAGGGCCTCGACCGTCTCGGCGGCCTTGCCGGTTTTTCCGGCCGCCAGGGTCTGCGCCACCGCGTCCGGGTTCAGGTCAAAAACTAAAACTTCCTTGTCGGCGCGGATGAGGTTCCGCGCCAGACCGCCGCCCATTTGTCCGACTCCAATGAATCCGTACAACATGACACCTCCTCGTTGGCGAAGGTTACACCGCCCTCGGGCCCGTTCGGCAACGCGACATCAATTGTCGAACCAGCGACCGGCCGGTAGCGGGACCTCCAGAAAATCGTGGAAGACAAAGTAAAATACCGTGACCACGACGATGCTGATGATCGCCGACTGGATCAAGTTGCGCTTCTGGAAGCGATCTTCGTCGGCGAGATAGGTGTTGAAAGCGAAATAGAAGACATAGCTGGACAGAAGAAACCCGACCAGCGGTAAAAAAACGAGATACACGAGTAGAATCGCCACCCCCGTCAAGACATTGTTGCGCTCCGTGGCCGAGACGAAGAATTTGAGGCGCTCGGGCTTGACAAAGCCTTTCACCAGGATCGAGGCGCTGAGGATGCCCATGATGACCAGGACCGCGTCGATGAAGACGATTCCCAACCGGGAGACGTCACGGGTCACCAGAAAGACGAAAAGCGCCAGAGCGGCGGTGAAGCCGCCCACGATCAGATCGGCGTTAAATAGCATTTTCATCCTCCCGGGCGCCGGCACGAGCATCGCCGGCGGTCTTGCGCCGCCTGGCGCGCCAGTCGGCGTAAAAGGGCCACAGAGACGACAAGACACTCAGGGCGATCAGCACGAGACTGATGGGCCTGAAGACCATGTACCGAAAAATGCCGCCGGAGGCCTGACCGGCCAGGATCGATTGCACCAACCCTTCCTCCACGAAGGGCCCTAGGATCAGGCCCAGGACGATCGGTGCCGGGTGGAATTTGAGCTTGGCCGAAATGTACCCCACAATGCCGAAGACAAACATGATCCAGATGTCGAGAACGTTGTTGCGGATCGCATAGGATCCCAAGACCGTCATGAAAATGATCGCCGGGGCCAGGAAACGGGATGGGATGTTGATGATCCGGGCGAAGATAAAGGATCCGAAGGAACCGATCAGAGTGACCAAAAAGGCCGCCACCAGAAGACCCATGATGAAAGCGTAGGTGACGCCGGCATGACCGGTGAACAGTTCGACTCCGGGGCGCATGCCGTGGAGCATGAGCGCGCCGAGAATTACCGCTGCCGGCGGGGAGCCGGGGATCCCCAGGGTCAGCAGGGGGATCAGCGAGCCCGGCGCCATGGCGCTGTTGGCGGCCTCTGAGGCGGCCACGCCCTTGATGGTGCCTTTGCCGAAGTCATCGGGATGGCGGTCCCAGCGGCAGGCTTCGTTATAGGATACCATGCTGGCGATGTTGCCCCCCGCCCCCGGGGCGAAGCCGACCACCGTTCCCACTACCGCGGATCGCAGCATCAGTCCGGGCTTCTTCAGCAAAGCGCCGATGACTTCGAGGATGACACCGAATTTCGGCTTGACCGCTTTTTCGGTGTAGGCGGCCCGGCGTTCGCCAATGACGCTGGAGAGAATTTCCGGGAGGCAGAAAAATCCGATCAGGGCGACGATCAACTCGATGCCGGCCTGGAGCTCTGGGAATCCGAACGTCAGGCGGACATCGCCGCCTATGGGCGCCATGCCAACAGCGCTGAGTACCAATCCCACCGTTCCGGCCAAAAAACCCTTGGCCATGGAGCCCGAAGACAGGGAGGCGATAATGGTGAGGCCGAAGATGCCCAGCCAGAAATATTCCGGCGGGCCGAACTTGAGCGAGAACTCCGCCAGCGGCGGAGCGGATGTCGCCAGCACGACATTGGCCACCAAAGAACCGTAGGAAGAGGCGAAGGCCGCCGCCACCAGTCCGTGTTGCGCCAAACCTTTCTGGGTCAGGGGAAAACCGTCGAAGGTGGTGGCGATGGCCGCCGGCGTGCCGGGGGTGTTGATGAGAACCGCAGGGATGGCGTCGCCATACATGGCGCCCACGTAGATGCCCGCCAGCATGATCAGACCGGCCGCCGGCGACATGGTAAAGGTAAAGGGAACCAGCAGGGCCAGCCCCATGGTGGCCGTCAGCCCCGGCAGCGCACCGAAGACGATTCCCATGAATACGCCGACAAACAGCAGGATAAAATGCGTTGGGACGAAGACTTGAACAAGCCCTGCCACAAGTGGCTCCCACATCGGAGTTCATTCCCCTGGTCTTGGGCCGGAGTGGTCGCTCCGGCCCTGGTTGGCGACCGCAACTACTTCTTGAATTCCTTGACGACCGGTGCCCATTCCTTGATCAAGTTGTCGATATAGGCCTTGGATTCGGCATGTCCCATCTCGAGCGGCACGAATCCCTCTTTCAGCATCTGTTCCTTGATCTTGGGATCCCGGGCGATGCTCAGGAACGCATCCTCGAGCATCTTGACGACATCGTCCGGGGTGCCGGGAGGCGCACCGGCGCCGCGGTCAATGGATGCGTAGAGCTTGTAACCGAGGCTCTCGAAGGTTGGGACATCGGCCATGCCGGCAAAGGGTTTCTTGGTGCCGAAGGCCAATACCCGGATCTTGTCGGCATGCTGGACCAGATCGTTGCTGTTGGCCCAGACGGCCTTGACATGTCCTCCCAGGAAGGCGGCAATCGAATCGGCGGCGCCCTTGGAAGGAATGTAGGTCATGTTGATGCCGGCCATCTTGCCGAACTGCAGGTGGGCGATGTGATGACCCGACCAGGTGCCGGACCCGCCGCAAATCACGGCCCCGGGGTTGGATTTGGCGTAGGCCACCAAATCCTCGAGGTTTTTAAAGGGGGCGTTCTTGAGCACGGCCAGTCCGATGGGGGTGGCCTGGAAGAAAGCGATGGGCACGAGCTGATCGGTTTCATAGCCGGCGTTTCCGCGGGCCAAGGGCTGCAAGATGATATGGGGGATGTTGATGCCCGAGATGAAATATCCGTTGGGCTTCTGCTGGACCAAGTCGGCCCAGCCCACCGAACCGCCGCCGCCCGGCTTGTACTGAACGACGACCTTGACACCGAGCCCCTTTTCCAGCAGCGGCTGCTGACGCCGGGCCTCCAAATCGGACTGCCCGCCAGGACCGAAGGGAATCTGATAAGTAATGGGCTTTTCGGGAAAAGCGGCTTGGACGGGCAGTGAAATTGCCATCGCGCCCACCAAGCAAATGAGCATGATCAATGATCTTTTCATGTTGGCTGCCTCCTCTATGGGTATACGCTGGCATTTGCCATTCGCCGTGTCGCTGACGCCCGCAACGGCTTTGCGACCGGATCGGCCAAGTACGCCTATGGAGACGATCCGGTCCGCGAGAGCCGAAAGGGCGCTTGCTATGCGCTTTCGTACAGTTTGGTCAGCACGAATTCCTCGTGGCCAAGGATTTCCTGGGCGGTCAGGCGGCCATTGCAGGTGCGTATCAGCAGGTCCAGCAGTTGATCGCCGGCTTCTTCCAGGGTCAATTCCCCCCTCAGGATGGCCGAGCAGTCATAATCGATATGCTCCGACATATCGCCGGCGGTCCGGGGGTTAGCGGTCAACTTGATAACCGGCTCGATGGGGTTGCCGATGATGTTGCCCTGGCCCGTGGGAAAGAAGTGGGCCGCGAAGCCGCCGGCGGCCCAGAGGGTGACCGCTTCGGCCGCCGCCGACGAGGTGTCCATGAACCACAGGCCCGGCCCAGTAGGCGCCTCGGCCTTGTCCAGCACGCCGACGTAACGGCACTTTTTCCCTATTTTTTGCATGTTGCCGAAAGCCTTTTCCTCGATGGTGGTAAGCCCGCCGGCGATATTACCCTTGGTGGGTTGGCTGCCGGAAAGATCGTCCGTTTTGTTGCGGTCGATCATGTCCTGATACTTGTCGAAAGTTGCCATGAACTTTTCCCCGACTTCCGTGCTGGCCGCCCGCTCTTTCGCGACCATTTCGGCGCCGGTGATTTCACTGGTTTCCCCGAAGCTTAGGGTAGCCCCCATGGCTTCCAGCTTATCGAAGGCATTGCCCACGGTGGGGTTGGAGGCCAGACCGCTGGTGGTGTCGCTTTCACCGCACTTGGTGCTGACCCAGACCTCGCTCAGATCGCATTCCTCCCGCTGGAGTTCGCTGGCCCAATGCATGAATTCCTTGGCTTTCCAGCTGGCCATTTCCACGGTTTTGATCTCGCCGTGCCGCTCGATGCTAAAGCCCGCTACGGGCTTGCCGGTCTTGGCGATGCCCTCCACGATGATGTTGGTCCACTGGGGCTCGATACCGATAACCACCACGGCGGCCACGTTGGGGTTGGCGCCGGTGCCAATCATGGTGCGGAAGAAGAGTTCCAGATCTTCGCCAAACTGCAGGCGCCCGTAAGCGTGCGGGATGGCCTTGCAGCCTTTGGTGTTGAAAGCGACTTTTTCACAGGCCGAGTTGCTGAGATCGTCGAGCGGCAGGATCACCACGTGATTACGAATGCCCACCCGGCCGTTTTCTCGACGGTAGGCCATGATTTTAGGATTGGCCATGATTACCACCTCCTGGTCTTGAGATTGTGGACGTGAACATGTTCACCGGTTTTGATCGCCGCGACGATGCGGCCGATGTCGTGGCCGTACTTGATGACGGATTCATCCACTTCGAAATCTTTCAGCGCGATCTTGTGCCCCAGCGGGATGTCGTGCAGCGCCTTCATTTCGACGGGCTCCTGGGTGTCCATGTAAAGCCCCTTGGCTGTATCGCCGGCTGGAATTTCCACCGTGGCGACGCCGACATTGTCGGCTTTTTCGTGAACGAGAAATTGAATCATTTGACTGCTCCTTCCGGTAAATAGTTTGGGCAATAGCCAAGATTACGATCCCGGCACGGTGCCGGGACAGGTTTAAGGGTCCCGTGTATAAAAATAAGTGGTGTTGGCATTCGGAATGACGCCCACGCGGGGGCCCACTTCGAATGCATTGACCCATTCGGAAACGATTTCAGACGGGTCGGCCGCCCGCAGGTGGCACTTTTGCAGTATGCCGGGATCCAGATCCGAGGAAATGGCCACGTTGTAGCGGGCCAGCGTACGGCCGAAGAGGTATGCTTTGTGAGCCCCCATCTTGAAGCCTATTTTGCGAAAATCGTTGAGCACCTCTTCGGGGGTCGTGAACTGGGAGACGTAGTCGAAGTAAATGTCGTCGCCCACCCCCTGGGGCGATGCGGCCAGTAGCAGAATATGGCCGCCACCCTTAAGCGCCTGCGAGGCGAGATTGAGTCCCTTCTGGGCCTGGTAGAGGCAGATATCTTTGGGGTGCCCCCCGCAGGAGGCCACGACGATGTCGAATTTGTCGTCGATGGCCACCCCGTAAAGCCGAGCGCAGGTGTTGGCGCCGGACTCCAGTACTTCCAAGGGAGGTCCGGCGAGCATCTGCACGACCTGCTTGTTGGGGTCCAGAACGCAGTTGAGGGCCAGGTCGATGCCGGCCATTAGACCTGCTTCGTTGAGATCCTCGCGCACCGGATTGCCGTGAAGTCTTCCGACCTGGGCATTGTCGTCGAACATGAGACTGTGATTGTGCTCGATGGTCTCCGCCCCCCCGCATCCAATAACGGCCCCTTTGGCGCCCCCGGTGAATCCCACGAATTGATGGGGGTCGATTTGACCGACCACGATCTTGTAATCCGATCGGCTGAAGCGGGCATTGACGCGCAACGGTGTGCCCCGGGAAGTCCGGCCGAAATCGACCAACTCGCTGTGAATCGCGTCATGGGCGAAAACACGGCAGCCGCGGGAAATCTCCGCTGGGATCAAAAGCTCTGCCGCCGCAGGGTCCAGTGGCGGGTGGAGCCCGCCGCCGATCAGAATGGTGACGGCATCCGGGGCGAGGTCGGGTAAATTGGCGAACAGCGCTTCCAAAAGCGGCGGTAGAATCTGTTTGAGGGGGGTGGGGCGGGTTTCATCCGGCACGGCAATGGCCACCGAGGAGGGCTTCAGGCGCCGCAGATGCACATCGAAGGGGGGTCCGGCCACCGGCGATGCGAGCGCGATTTTAATCGCCTCGGCGATGGAGGCCACCGACGGCATGGCACTGGGTTCAAGAACGGTGACGTCGGCCTTATTCGGTATATGAATAGTTTTGTAACTCCCACCGTATTTCAGCTCGATATCCAATGGCATGCTCTCCCCCCTGCTCTGTGTGTGCAAGAGACCTGCCATTTCCGAATCAAATTTTAATACATTGATATCAATACGATTTCCGATATTTGTGGATCTTAAGTGCCGAATAATGGTGCCCAGTATTGGGCTATGCGCCCAATACTGGGCTTGCATTCTGGCTGATATGTGGTAGTCGTTTCATTGTGTGCAATTTATCGCCACGCCTCGTCCCTGAGCCGTCAATCCACCGCAGACAAGGACGCGCTCTCGATTGCCCGGGAGGGGGAACCCGCGACATCCATCAGGAGGCGGTCCATGCGCTGGAGCACTGAAATCCGTTATAAGATGCTTCTGGAAATCAACAATGCGATCGTCTCCCGTACCACGCGGAAAGATCTTTTTCGGGCCCTGGCAAGAGAGCTGCGCAGGCATTTCGCCTACGATCGCATGTGCATCATCCTTTACGACGCTGATTCGGACTCCATATCGTATTTTGCCGCCGCCGACGGCATTCAACCCGACGGTAACCTTGACCGTGAAACCCGTCCTCTCGCCAACGGCGCCATCGCCCGCATGGTGATCCAATCCGGGCAACCCGTGGTTTTCGACGACTTGCGCCGTTACAGAGACCTGTCATCGGTGGGATCCTTGGTCCGGGCCGGACTCAACGCCTCCATGGCCTTTCCGCTGATTATTCGCGACCGGGTCCTCGGTTCGATCCATCTATCCTTCCAGAAGGCGCCGAAGGCCATGAGCGAATTGACCGAAGTGCTCAAGGCGGTTTCGCAGCAGGTGGCCATCGCGGTAGACAACATGCTGGCCTACACCGAGCTGAAACAGTCCAACGCCAATCTTGAGATGGAAAAACGGTTTTTAATGGAGTGCAGCGAGGAATATCAGCAGGCGGATTTCTTTTTTGCCTCCCCTCAGATGGCACGCATCATGGAAATGGTCGCGAGCGCCGCCGAAACGGACGAAACCGTCCTCATCACCGGGGAGACCGGAACAGGCAAGGACTACCTGGCGCGCCGGATTCATACGTTGAGTCCACGCGGGGATCGTCTCTTCGTCAAGACCAACTGTCCCGCCCTGGCCTCGTCGCTTTTCGAAAGCGAGCTCTTCGGCCACGCCAAAGGGGCTTTTACCGGCGCGGACCATCAGCGGCTGGGGCGTTTCGAGCTAGCCAACGGCGGCACCATCTTTCTGGACGAGGTCGGGGATCTGCCCATCGCGCTGCAGGCTAAACTGCTTCACGTTCTCCAGGACCGCCGCCTCGAGCGGGTGGGCGACAGCCGTTCGATTTCCATCGACGCGCGGGTCATCGCCGCCACCAACCGCAACCTTTTGGAAAGCGTCCGCAAAAATCAGTTTCGCCAGGATCTTTACTACCGGCTCAACATCATCCACATCCCTGTGCCGCCCCTGAGGGAGCGTATCGAGGATATCCGTTTGCTTGTTCTTCGTTTGACGCAGGCCGCAGCCCGGCGGACCCATCGTGAGGAGCCTCTTTATAGCGAGACCGCCCTCGATCGACTCGAGACTTACGGTTGGCCCGGCAATGTGAGAGAGCTCAAAAACTTCGTCAAACGGATGCTGATACAAAGGCCCGGCAAGACGATCACGCCCGACGAGATCGACAAACTGATCGAGCTTGCCGATGATCCCTCGGCCTACCGGCCCAACAAGGTCGAGTCTCTGAAAGCCGTCGAGCGGCGACATATCGTCAGGGCACTTCAGCATGCCAAAGGGAGGGTGGGGGGTGTCGAAGGGGCGGCCCAGCTCGTCGGCCTGCCGCGCTCGACCTTTCAATACCGTCTGAAAAAATTCGGCATCGACCCCAAACAATATGCTTGACCGAAAGCGGGGGCACCATCAATAACCTAGCTCAATTCAAACATCAGAGGTAGAGGCATAATAGCTTGGTGGTGATCAGAAGCTTAAGTAAATGAGGGGTCGGGGAGTTTATTCCAAGACCAGTTCTTTGATATTCCAAGTTGATCTACCCTGCTTGAATGCTTGAAGCCGATGCATCTGAACGGTTAGACCCATGACCGTAAACCCAGCCATCCGCGTTGGACTTGCACCATGTGGCCTTTTTATCGACACCGCGCAGGCCCTTGGGAATAATGCCCAAATCCTTTTGTTTCTTGTGCCATACGGGCCCCATGGCCTTTCATGTTGAAATCATTGAGATTATTCATAGCAATTACAGGGGCTCGTGTTTAGTTAAAAATATCGTATAATTTAGAGTGGTTAGGGCGCTTCAAAAACTCCCCGATCCCTCAGATAAATAGCCCGGTCGCAAGTAAGGTGGAACTGAGATTGGCGAGTCACGAATTACCGAAAAGGAGAAACAGAGCCACCATTGCCCAGGCAATAATTAGACGTCCGATAAGAGCCATCCTTCTCACCTCGCTGCCAGTTGTGCTGCCCAACCAAGATTAGGTGTCCTAAATTTTTGGTAAATGCGTCGAATTTTGACACCTAACCACCCTTGGCCTCTCTGATACCCGCTGATAGCTCTCTATACCGCTATCATACTCTTGCATGTCATTATGTTAGAATCGAGCTTGCTGGTTAGGCGGCGTCGAATGACACCGAACCGAACTTTTCAGAATTCGTCCAAACGCTGTGAAACCCGATCGTATTATGTCGGGTTTTTCCGTTAATGCGATACTGCGGGCCATGCCGGTATAAGGAAGGAGTGATGTAATTCAGTTATCAGGAAAATCGTATTGATACAATCGCATGTGTACGAGTTAATCGCTTGGTTGCCGCGCGGTCATTCAAGCTTGCTCGACGTACTTAACAGCCTGTTAAAACCGCGCTCTCTGTGGGTGAAGGCCTGATGGTCTAATTTCAAGATGAAAGCCAGCGGATTTGAATTGTCTGAACCTTCGGGGGCCTTATTGCCATCAATTTACCGTATCCTTTATTGGTGTAAAACCATAGCTGTGATATATGCGTTGCGCTTCCATCGATAAAAGAAATTCGAGGAAGTATCGGCCGTTGTCCTGATTGCGCCCATTTTTAAGCGGGCAGGCATAGTATTCGACCCGGTCGTGTTGATCGAGGTCGACGCCGACGTCCACGCCTTCCAAAGGCAGGCCGCTGCGGCGGGCGTGCTCGATTTCCGTGGCCCATACCGGGCCCACGTCGGCCTGGCCGTTCAGGATGCGCTCCGGGGTTTCGCGATGGTGAACGGTAGTAAGCAGGGTTTCGTAGTAGATGGGGCCGATGTCGGGATGGGTTTTGCGGAAGGCCGTGATGAGTTCTTCCATGGCCATGAACTGGTTGCCGGCCATAAAGATCACCAGCTCGGCGCGCTCTAAATCTTCTAAGCCGTGAAGGTCGTCACCGCGTTCATCGGGAATTGTCGGGTAAGGAACAGGTATTCCAGGCATAGAGGCCTTGCTTTTGCTAATCGGTTAACTTGAATCGATAACATATGCGCTTTTGAAATTAGATGCCAAGCCCTGACTGACCAGAATGGAGATGAAGGCCAATATGGCGCCTAAAACGAAAGGGCCGTGGTAATCGAAATAATGCCATAGCACGGCGCCTAAGCCCGGCATGATAATGCCTGCGAAATAAAATAGGCTCACGCCGGCCGATAATTGGCCGACGTAATCCTGGTCCCGGCAATTTAATTTGAGATGCGCGTCGGTGACGACCGATGTGCAAAACAGGAATGAATCCGCCAGATACAGGAAAATCAATATATTTCGGGCTTGGATAGTGCTAAAGCCCAGAAAAAGAAAGGCGACCAATAAATAGACATACTGGAGTACTTTGCGGTGACCAAATGATTGCACGCAGGGGCCAATCAGAAGATAGCCGATGCAGTTGAACACATAGGCGCAAATGACGATGCTGGCGGTCGTCCCGATTTCCAAACCATAATTATGGACCAGGAAAAAGATGACGAATGTTTTGAATAGGGCACTGCGACTGCCATTCAGAAAATTCAAGGCATAGAAAGGCAGCAGATGGCGGCGGAATTGAAAACGGCGCTGCAGTTGGCGCATGACGACAAACCGGGTGGCATAGGGCGTAATCACCAACCCCACAGCGATCGTGATATAGCCGGTCATCAGTAATAAAGAGCGTACATTGAACTGGGGCAGAAGGAGGGCCATTAACGGAATGGTGGCAAAGGCGGCGGCCGGGCCGAGACTCCTTAGATTCCCCAGTATTACGGCCGCCCGGTCGGTACGTGAGCGGTTCAAACCAAAGCATCCGGCCATCGGATAGATGACTGCAAATCCGAAGTTCAGTAGCAAAGCACCGCCCCAAACCGTTTGCCAGGTGGCCGATTCACCCATAACAATCAGGCCTGCGCCAATCAAGAAATAGGAGCTGATCAAGATGAAAACCAAAGTGATTTTCTGGACCACAAACCCCAATACAATCGTGAGCAAACCCGGAATGGCCGCAATCGAGAATAAATAGCTGATCTCTTCGGGTTTGACGTTATATTCCTCCAGTCCAAAATTATAAATCGTAGCGCGCCAAATCAGATGGCCGCATGAAATCGTAAAATAGAACAAGCCCAGCCAGAGCATGTCTGGCGCTGGCAGCTTTATTGATTTGAACCTTGAGGCATCCATGTCGTTAAAGCCTAGGAAATCCATCGCGAGTGAGACCACTTGGTCCAAAAACCAGTTACAGGCGATCGATTAGGCATCCGTATCAGCGTGGCTATCATCGTTTTGAGCACTTGCCATTCGCTGATCATGATTTTCCTGCAGATATTTTATGAGTTGATCGTATTCCATTTCAACCTTGGCTAGAAGGGCTCTCAATTTGCCTTCGTCTTTTTCATAGGCTTTTTCTATTTTGTCTATATCTTTTTCATCAGTAATGTTGTGGATCAATAGCTCAAGATATATCTCTTTTTTGATTGCCTTGAAAGGATCCTCATCAGCATTTAACAGAGCCAATATTGAAAATTTAGCGTAGCGCAGATTTTCACTTTCATTGAAATTCACCTCTTTTAGATAAGCATGTGAGAAATCTGTATTTCGCAGGTCAGTTTCACCATCGGTGTTGCCATCAAAAACGGCACCACTTAGGTTGGCATTCCGGAAATCGGCACCCACTAGATCAGCGTTTTCAAATTTGACGTCTTTTAATGTGCTGCTCCTAAAACCGGCCTTGAACAGATTGACATTTCTGAAAGTGCTGCCACTGAAATTGTATCCATTAAACTGGCGTGTACGTAAATTGAGGACATCACTTCCGCCGTCAAATTTATAGCCAGTAAATTCGGCCTGGCTGGCTTGCAGAATGCTGAATATCGCATCATCAGCACATTTGGTGAGAACCGGATTTTCGTCTTTATAAATATCCCTGATATTAACCAGAAAATCTAGCGCCAGATCGCCGTAGATTTCCAATGATGATATTAGCAATTTAAGGGTTGATAGATCCTCGCCCTCTTCTTGAGCCGTGATCTTTTCGAAAATATCTTTTATTTGGATAAGTTTGGCGACATCCCGGTCTGCCCGTGAGCGTGAGTTGGCACTCAATTCAACCCTTTGAGCTCGTATATGCGCCGCCTCTATCTGTTGTTCGGCTATCAGTTTGGTATT
>JASJED010000124.1 GCA_030065585.1 Desulfobacterales bacterium
TGGGTCTCGGCATATTTGGTCATCAGGTTGAGGACATAGTAGATGGGCGCCCGTGTCTTCTGGAGGGCTTCGGTGACGCCGGGCACGATCAGGTTGGGAAGGATGCTGGTAAAGATATCGCCGGGGCCCAGAACGATCATGGCCGCCTTCTGAATGGCCTTCAATACGGGCGGGTAGACGTTGACCTGGTTGGCGTGATGGGGCACCAGGAACACCGACCGGATCTTGGCGCGCGGGCGGCTTTCGGGCACGTCGATGGCCTGCTCACCATAGATGCGGCGGCCGTCGGTCAATTCCGCCACCAGGGTGGCCTTGTCCGTCGTGACCGGATAGATTTGGCCTTGCACTTCCAGGATTTCCGCCAGGGCCTGAACGCCGGAAGTGAAACTGCCCGTGTAGCGCGAGAGCATGGTCAGGAGCATGTTGCCGGCGTTGTGCCCCCGCAGGCGGCGGTCTTTGGTGAAACGCTTGAGCAGAATCGTTCGGGCCAGTTCCTGTTGCGGCGACAGGGCCAGGATGCATTTGAGCAGGTCCCCGGGGGGTAGAATGCCGAACTCGCCCCTTAGACGCCCGGTGCTGCCGCCGCTGTCCACCATGGAGACCACCGAAGTAATCTTGAACTTGCGTGACTGCCGCAGCCCCGAGAGCAGCACGAACTGGCCGCTGCCGCCGCCGATGGTGACGATGGGCAATTTCTTCACGGCATGGTCTCCTTTCCTTCTTGAAACCACTTTGGGAGTGCGCCCGGCATCTTAGCGAAACGGATCGTATCCGCGCCATACGGAAAATCTTCCGGTCGCCCTAAGAATACTTCCCGCTGTATCATGGCGGCACCTTGGCTTCGAAGTCGTCGTCGGGGATCGCCAGCAGGCAGGTGCGCATGTTGCGGCGTTGGCCCTTGATACCAAGCTTGGTGCGAATCCGCATTCGGTGGGTTGTTACCGTGCGAATACCGATCTTAAGGCGCGCGGCAATCTGCCGGGATGCAAAACCCTCGCGAATCAGCCGGGCGACGCGCAGTTCCTGTGACGTGAGATTGAATCGCGGCGAATCCAGCCGCGGCGCAAGCGAATCCAGCAGTTCATCGAGCTGCCGGTTCAGGCGGTTAAGGCAATCCGTCTGGGCGGGGGTCGGTCGGTTATCCCGCATGGCCCGGATCAACGGTTTCAGGATCCCGTGCGCGTTGCGCACGACCCCGGCCTCCAATTCACGGTTGTCATCGGCATTGTGCTGTAGTAGCCGACGCAGGTCGCGGTTCTGGCGTTCGAGCGCGGCGGATTTCAGTTGGAGTTCATTGCGGCGATGGTTCAAAACGGCCAGGGTGTGCTGCTGTTGGTCGACCAGATGATCCATATTCGTTTTCATCGATTCGATGGCCTTATAAACCGGTTCCAGAGATGCATGCCGGCCGCCGTCGACTTCGCGCCGTTGTGGGATACCCGGTTTTTGCGGATCGATGCCCCCTAAATATTCCAGAAGATGATCCACATGGTCACGATAGGCCGCCTCGGCAGCCGAAGCCTTCAAGGGCGGCGGTTGCCCCAGGCGCCGGTCACCGGCTGCTTGGATGGACAAAGGCCAATCGGTACAGGCGATCTTCAGTTGCGATGGAAGCCTTGGGTGCTGTTTGGGTTCATCTCCGGTCAAGGCGATTGCCGCGCGGATTGCCGCGCGGTAGTCCGCCACCACCTGAACCTTATGCCGGTGCAGCCCCAAGCGTCGCGTCAGATTGAAACTAAGCCTGAAAAAAGGGGGCAGTCCGAAAACGAAGGTTCCCAGCAAACGCTCCAATCGATTGGTATACGCCAGATAGCGGCGGCGCGCCTCGGCGGTGGCCCCCCTGGCCTGGGTAAAATTCTCGATGCTGGCATAGCGGATACTGCCGGGGAGAACGATCGCTTTGATCGACTCGGCCAGGTCGATGGCCCGGCGCATGTCGGCGTCCTCGACGTAGCCTTTGGCGATGACCAGAGCGATCCGCTGCCCGATCAATGCAAAAGACGCCTCATAGCTACCATTGGGGTTGCGGTAGACCCAGTCGGCCTGTGTCCGGATGGGCAGGCCCGAATAGGGGCACACGGATGGCAGGGGATCCGCTAGATGCAGGGGGCCGGCTTTAGGATGGTGTTTCACGCCTCGATGGTCCTGGCAGCATTTCGGTATGGGCGCGGCTGCGAATCCACACGCCCAGACGTTGGCCCGTACCTCGCAGCCCCGCCTTCTCACGCAATCCCGCCCGGTAGCGGTCAACTGTCCGCGGTGACGTGTTAAGCACCCGCGCGGCCTCGCGGGACGTGCAACCGCGGGCCACCAGATAGGCCGTCAAGGTCTCGCGCGCGGTCGGTTGCCACGTATCGCGCTGGAGGTCGAAGATAAACGGATGACTGATATGCGTAATGATGTCACGAATGAACGCCGCCTGAAGCTTTTGGTCGGCGCTGGGTTTGGTATCCTCCAGCGCTTCGACGATCGGCAGCAATAGATCGCGGAAACGCTGACCGATGCGCATGGTCATTTTACGGCGCTCTTCACGGCGCGTTCGCAGAAGAATCTTCAGGGTGGTGTGGGTTTCCGCCAGGGCGGCGTTCTTTTCCAGCAGGGCGCGCTCCTGCGATTGCAGGTGTTTTAAATTGCGCTGATGGCGCGCGAGAATCCTTTGCATATCAATGTGGATCAACGCCAGGGCGTCATAGACCGCACGGAAGGGGTGATCCGGAGCAATTGCCGCCGAAGGCTTTCGATCCCCGTGGTGGTCCAGATTGAGTTGGCCGATATGGGCGAGCAGTTCCCGGGCGAATTTCGGCAGCGAAGCATGCCAGGGATCGCCGCGGTGCATGGCTGCGGCCGGGTCGTCACCGGTTGGGCCCGCATTTGGGTCATCGAACCGGGACCGTGCCGACGGGGGGGCCCAGTTCTGGGCCAGCGCCATGGCCTGCGGGTAGTCGGCGACCATGCGAACCTTGAAATTGACTAGATTCAAGCGGCGGGTCAGATTCAAACTCCAATGGAAAGCCGTGGAAGCACCGTAGGCGATGTAGGCTTTGAGATGTGACTGCCGCAGCAGATGCTTGAGGGCTGAGCGGCAGGCATTCAGGGTGGCATCCGAGATCCGCGAATGATCGTCGATGACGATAACAGGCCCGTTGACGGCCGGAATATCCGCCAAAACGCGCTCCAAAAGGGCAAAGCCCCGGTGCGCCATCCAAGAATCGAGATAGCCCGTGTGCGCCAGACTGATGATCCGTTCACCGATACGATGGATCTCGATCGCGTAGTCGCCTGACGGACTGATCCAACGCCAGTCCGGCGCGCAATAAACCGGCAGTCCACTGACCCGGCAGCAGGCCATGGCATCCAAGGGACCAAGATGACGCGAAGTTTGCTCTGACATGCGCTATGGGAACATGGGGTGCATTTTCATGGGTTATACACGACGCTTTCGGCATGCAGCGGTTTTTGACCACAGGGCAAGGTCAACGGGCGTAAGATCCCACCGCGGTCAAACGCTGCCTCAAGGGCGATCCAAGGATCGCAATCCGTATCCATGCATGGTCGGCCGCATGAAACGCCGTTTTTCATGGGCCGCCCCTCCCTAAAGCAGCACCGCCAGCCCCAAGGGACTGGCGGTCGATGGCAGCGATCCAGGTGGTCGGCCTTATCAAGGGTAAGGTCCCAGATATTCGGCCCCGACGCGGTAGACCGCCGGGTCCCTGTCAGCCACGGGATGGCACCAGCGCACCTGGGCCAACCCCATCCCCCGCATCCCCCGACAACTTGAATCTCCAAAGCGTTGCTGCGCAAAAGAATCGGTACGAAAATAGAGGGTGGTTCCAAATTTGAGGGGCGCATGGGTAATGAATGCGAAGCCTCGCTTGCAATGGTTGGTGCTACGCCCGGAATAGACGTTGACGCCATCGATATCGGAACATACCAAAGGTGATTCGCACACAAAGCGCTGTGTCTGCCGCTGCTCAACGAATTCCCTCATCGCAGATCTCCTTCCCGCAAGCGTGGCTGGGCGTGTACATGCATAATAATGATCGGAGGGGACGGTTGGGTTTATATAAGGCTGAAATTATTAGATTCCTCTATGCCCGTATCGTAACACTTTGTCAAGGATCAAACCGTCGCCTAGGCGATTCTATTCCGGCAGCTTGAGATTCTTGAGGGCCGCCAGCCGCGGATCGACGGTATCCGCGCGGCAGTTGCATTCTCCCCGGTTCAAGTCGGTGCCGCAATAACTGCAGAGCCCTTGGCAGTCGGTATGGCAGAGGGGTTGCATGGGGATGGCCAGAATGATCTGCTCCTGGAGCATGTCCTTGAAATCGATTTCTTCTCCATTAAAGGGCACGAGCCCCATTTCTTCGGCATCGAGTTCGCGCGCTTCACCCGGGGCCTCCTCCCCGCCGGGTATTTCCCTTGTGTAGGTCACATGAAAATGGCTGGCCAAAGCCGTTTCGAAATCCGCCAGACAACGGCTGCAGGTCAGCGCCGCTTCCGTTCGCAGCTTGCCCTCGACCCGGTACATGCCGGCAACGGGGGTGATATAAAGCGTCACATCGACAGACGCCGTCAAACGGCACGCCCCTTCACGGGCCAGGACCGTCAACTGCGGCAGGTTTGCCGCTTCCAGTGTATCCGTGAGGCTGATTCCCGCTGCGGGCATATCACTGATACGCAGGCGCATCGTCAACGCTCCTCCCCATTGCGGCCATCGGTGGTTCTTCGCCGCTGTGCCAACGCACGCGGGTTCTCTAACCGGCTGTGGCAAAACATCATGCGCGCAGGCCAGGTACGGCCAAATCCGACGAAACGCGCCGTTTATATGGCATAAATGCGCATTTCCAGGAAGATTTTAACACCGTCTGGCCAAATGCAATCGTTTTTCAGCCGCCCGTTAGATACCTCGCCTCAGGCCCTATCCCCATATGCCGTGATGTGGTCAGGCAGGCGATTATCATCCCCATACATAAAGTGCTTGCGCATATTGGCGGCATAACGGCTGGCGGCCGGCTGACGCCCCATGGCTTCGGCGACCTCCCGGATATGAATCGGCGCGGCCCCGCAACACACACCCCGGTAGCGGATTCCCAGTTCGAAGGCTTCCTGGGCAAACTGTCGAATTTCATAGCGGTTGCAGTAAAGGGGGTCCAGGGCCGTCGGAAACGTTCGCCCGTGTGGGGCCGGGCAGGTGCAGCCGCTCTAACAAACCTATTTACTTCATTTCACTGCCCTCCCCGCCCGTCATCGATCGATCATGTCGACCCTGTTTCCAAAACCTTACCGATTTGAATTTAATCCCGGTAAATGGATTGGCAATGGTCAGGCGCCTCGGCGGGAATCCCGGGACTTCATATACCCGAGGAGCCGCACACCACCGGCGACGACGATGTAGAACCAGGCACAGGCAATCAACGTAAACTTGACGAGCGCGCACCAGCGCGCCACCTGTGGCTGAAGTGCGCCAAGCGAACCGGCTAAAATCATCTGCAGCATGCTATTTTCGATGGCATCCAGGAGGGCGGCCGCCCACTGGGCGTTAGCGAGGATAGACCCCGTTCGTCTTGTGCGGCGATAACCATCCGGCCAGGCGGATGCCACCATCCGGCACAACATCCAGAGCACCAGGGCATAGGCCACGAGAAAAACGTAGTCCAGCCGCAGGCTGAGGAGGGCTTGCCGGCGACCGTCAGGACCCCAGGAGGCGAGAATCGACTGCGCGGCATCCGGGGTGCCGGCCAGTTCAAACGAGACGATGCCGTGAGGGGCCGCCGCGGTCCGCAGCGGTTGATCGAGTCGGACCATGGCGGCCAGAAGCACGACGGCCGAGGTCAAACCGACGGCCAGCACCACAATGGTCTTACGACGTGAGAGCGCCATGGCGGCAACATTTCTTCGGTTCGGCCTCCAATCCGTGCGCTATCGGTTTCAAGGCTTGGGCGGCATAAGATGTTCCGGTGCCTGGACGGCCACCACCTCGCCGGTGGCACACGCCTGCCCTTCGGCCAGCAGGCGCGAGGTTACGACCACCTTGCGGCCTTTGATCTCCTTGATCGTTGCCCGAATTTCGAGGGGTACCCCCAGGGGGGTCGGTTTGCGATAGTCAACGTGCAGCGAGGCCGTCAGGAAACGCAGGGCCGGGTCGGTGCCCATCTCCCTTCCAGCCTGGCGATACGCCGCCGCCGAGGCCGTGCCGGTGCTGTGGCAGTCGATCAGGGAGGCGATCAGACCGCCGTAGACATAGCCGGGGATGGCGGTATGGTAGGGTTGCGGGGTATAGATGCAGACCGATTCATCGCCCTCCCAGCGGCTCTTGATCTGCAGCCCGTGCGCGTTAAGACGGCCGCAGCCGTAGCAGTGACTCACGTCATCGGGATAGAAGTCCTGGAACGCATCCGAAGTCATCGCCGATTCCTTTCTTGAAGATTGGTAGAACAGGGTTCCTATTCAATGCGGCCACCCGTTTTGGGAAGGGCACGATACGCGAGGCCGGAATATAAGTCTAGGCATGGCATCCCTAACGAAAAGTCGGTTGGATTGTCAACGTCCCCAGCCACGAGAAACCAAAGGGATCGTTAGTGGGGGCATTCGGAAATCAAAGGTGACGGCAGGCGTACAAGGCTGGTTTATAGGAAAAGTTTAACTTTGAAAATCCTGATGCGTTACTCTGCTCACTGTCGAAGGTCTGTCGAAAACCGCAAAGCCTCTATCGGTTAGCCGGGAAAGGGACACGGAGAGCTTCGTTAGCGGAGCTCTCCGTGTGCGAGTGATTCGGATCTTCAGCCCTCTCGACCGGGGTCGTCAGGCAGCGGTGTTGGGCCGCGGTATTTCATATCCGTCGGCTTCTTCCGTGGACAGCAGGCCCGATTCGAGGTCCTGGCCCTTGAGATCCTGGTAGGCGTTGGCTGTGCCTTCCGCCGTGGTGCGGATGGGAAATTTGAAGCGCTTGACGGTCCCGTTGCGAAACTTACAGGTCCACATGACGTCTTCGGTTCCCATCATGGGCATGATACTGCTGCCCAGCGGCACGAAGTCAGCATAACCCCTGACCTCAATCGCTTGCGTCGGACAGATCTTGACGCATGAAAAACATTCCCAACACTGATCCGGCTCCTGATTGTAGGCTTTCATCTTGTCAGCATCCAGGACCATCAGATCGTTGGGACAAATGTACATGCATGCCGTCTTGTCTCCGCCCTTGCAACCATCGCATTTTTCAGCGATCACGTAACTAGGCATAAGGCCTCCTAGTTTGAGGGGGTTAAAAATTGGCCCCCGGAACGAAAATATGACAATCCGAAGGCCCCTGACCACTGTGTCATGCCGTCATGACACATTGGAAATATTAGGACCGCCCAGCGGATTGTCAATGTTTTGTCTAACTTTAAGAAGGGGGATCACCAGCGCCGACTGTTGCGAACATCTTGCCAACAAACCTTACCGATTGCGCAGGGTCTTTGGGCTCTCCGTCTATTCCACCGCCACGACCGAGGCCCGGTTGATGACGATCGGCTCGAGAGGCACGTCGTCGTGCATCCCGTTGCGGCCGGTGGCCACGCCCTTGATCTGGTTGACGACATCCAGGCCCTCGGTCACCTTGCCGAAAACCGCATAGCCCCAGCCCTGGGCGGTCTTGGCGCTATGATTCAGAAAATCGTTTTTCTTGACATTGATGAAGAACTGGGCCGTTGCGCTGTGGGGGTCCATGGTGCGGGCCATGGCCACGGTGTAGGCCTCGTTGGGCAGGCCGTTGTCCGCCTCGTTCTCGATCGGTTCATGGGTGGATTTTTCTTTCATGTCGGCGGTCATGCCACCGCCCTGGATCATAAAGCCGTCGATCACCCGGTGAAAAATGGTGCCGTCATAATGGCCTTCGTTCACGTAGCGTTCAAAATTGGCCGCCGTTTTCGGAGCCTTGGCAGCATCGAGTTCGATCAGAATATCACCGGCACTGGTTTCCAATTTAATCATGATGGTCTCCTTGTTGGGGATAAAGATGGGCGCAAGCGTCTTGGCTACCCGAGTCTGCCGTGGCGTAACCGACAGCGCAGGGATCCGCCGGCGATGACGCTGGCGACCCATAGCGGATAAGGCCCCGCAATGTCAAGCCGGGGCCGGGGGTGTCGACAGATGCACCCGGATTACTTCGGTCTGGGCCTGCACGCATTCTTCGACCGTGTAGAAGGTGTACCCGGCGATGAGCTGCCCATGATCGTAGACATCGACCGCCGGCGTAAAAGGCGGGTGGGCAAAGAGGGTATTGACGATCACCGTGTCGTCATCGACGCGGCTGGCCAGCAGGATACCGTCATCCGGGGGATTATCAGGGTCTTCGTTGCCAAGCAGCGATGCCTTGTTGGTTTGGTGGCCATAGAGCATCTGGTGTCGGACACTCGGCGGAAGATAGAGCGCGGCGGCACCTTCCGGGATCCGAACGGCAGCGTGCAGTGCCAGGAAGAAATCCTTTTCCCGGGGCTGCAGGGTTTGGAACGTTACCAGGCGCCCTGAAGCCATGTAAGGCGCCATCTGGTGCAGAAAATCGGAGAGCATCGCCTGCCAGCCGGCCACGGTTGGATCCTTGCCGGCCCGTACCCGCCCTTCGATGGTCTCGACGACTTGACGACCGCTTTCAAGTTTTGATTCGCGCATGACATTATCCCTCTCTGATGGACCCGGCCGAAACACGGGGCATACCGGCTGTTAACGCTGGACGTCAGCAGATTTCCGTTGCCGCGCTTTTGTTGACGAATATATAAGGTAACGTTTCTCGAAGGGATGACAAGGCCGACGGTCCGAACGGGTCTGACAACGCGTCTTGCGGGGCGGCCGTCGTTGATTGGGGGAAGTCGAAAATGCGCGCTTGCGCTGCGGGCTGGAGACTATGCGATACTGACGCCCCACACGCGCTGCAGATGGGGCGTCATAGCACCTCCCGAGTCTTGTGAAATACGATATCGGGCCATTGCTCCATGCAAAACCCAAGCTGCCATGCGCTGGTGGTCAGGTAGGTCAGGCAACCTTCGGCGTCCCGGGCCAGATTGGCCCGATTGTCTTTTTCAAAAGCGGCCTGCCGGCCGGCATCTGTGCAGCCCACCCAGCGGGCGACGTTATACTCTACCGGTTCGTAGACGGCGTCCACGCCGTATTCGGCCTTGAGCCGGGCCATGGTGACATCGAACTGCAGCAGCCCGACGGCCCCCAGGATGTAATCACTGCCGGTGACCGGCCGAAAAACCTGCACGGCCCCTTCTTCCGCCAACTGGATCAGCCCTTTGTGCAGCTGTTTGGCCTTCAGCGGATTTTTGAGCCGTACCCGCCGGAAATGCTCCGGGGCGAAATTGGGAATCCCGGTGAACTGCAAGGATTCCTTCTCGGTAAAGGTATCGCCGATCTTGATGGTGCCGTGGTTGTGGATGCCGATGATGTCGCCGGGAAAGGCTTCCTCCACATTCTCACGGTCCTGGGCCATGAAGATGGTCGCATTGGCCAGGGTCACCGCCTTGCCGATCCGGTGATGAACGACTTTCATGCCGCGGTTGAACTTGCCGGAGCAGATGCGGACGAACGCAATCCGGTCGCGGTGGGCCGGATTCATATTGGCCTGGATCTTGAAGGCGAAACCGGAGAATTTGTCTTCATAGGGTGAGACCCGGCGTGAAACGGTCTGACGCACACCGGGCGCCGGGGCCAGTTCCACGAAAGCGTCCAGCATTTCCCGCACACCAAAGTTGTTGATGGCGCTGCCGAAAAAAACCGGGGTCTGGCTGCCCTTGAGGAAATGCGCCGGCTCAAAGGGGTTGGCCGCGCCTTCCAGCAGGGCGATGTCTTCCCGCAGTTCGTCGGCCTGGCTGCCCAGCAGATCGTCCAGGGCGCCATCGGCCAGGTCCGTGATAATGATCCCGTCATCGCTGCGGGTTTCGCGGCCCGGTTCGAAAAGATAAAGCTGCCGGCGGTAGAGATTGTAGACCCCCCGGAAGCGCTTGCCCATCCCGATGGGCCAGGAAAGGGGGGTGCATTCGATCTGCAGCTTATCCTCGATTTCGGCCAGGATATCGAGCGGCGCCAGCCCCTCACGGTCCAACTTGTTGATAAACGTGATGATGGGGGTATTGCGCATCCGGCAGACCTCCATCAGCTTCTCGGTCTGCGGTTCGACGCCCTTGGCGCTGTCGATCACCATCAGGGCGCTGTCCACCGCCGTCAGCACGCGATAGGTGTCTTCCGAAAAATCCTGATGGCCCGGGGTGTCCAGGAGATTGATATCGTAGTCCCGGTAGCTGAATTTCATGACCGAGGAGGTGACCGAGATCCCGCGCTCCTTCTCGATGGCCATCCAGTCGCTGGTGGCGTGGCGGGCCGCCTTGCGGGCCCGCACGGCCCCGGCCTGCTGTATGGCCCCGCCGAAGAGGAGGAGCTTTTCGGTCAACGTGGTCTTGCCGGCATCCGGATGGCTGATGATGCCGAACGTCCGGCGCCGGTCGATTTCATTTTGGTGGTGGTGTGGCATTGTCCTTACTCGTCAATGGGTATCCTGGTGACGATCGTCGGGCAGGTCAACCCTTCGCATCCGTCAATCCGCTGTTTGGGGCGGGCATCGATCGACACCTACCGGCAACCAGAATCCGAGGCCCAGCGCAACCCGACCATCGCGCGTGCGCGGCCGGCGACACGAGGCCGGACCGCGACAAGGCCCGGTTCCGCCGGTCGACCACCCCAGGGCGGGTCGGCGGATTAACTGGCTTAACGCGGTGATTTTCTAGTTGCGCTGGTTGACGGCGATGCAAGAACTGCCGCCGTCTTCAGGAAAGGCTTCCTTTACGCCTGTGGGACGCTAAGCGATCTTCACATCGGGCTGGCCCTTACGGCGGCGGATCACCCGGTGTCCGGTGGTATGACGGCGCATCGGCTCTTTTTGATTCGGGGCGGCATCTGCCGATTTGAGCAGCTGCCGAAGCTGGGCTTCAATTTTTTTAATCTTGTTCTCGTCCATAGTCCTTACATTTCGTTGATGATCAACATTGTTTTCAGACCGGTCGCGGTCATTGCGCGACAAGCTTGCCGCGGGCCGTTACCGATCAGGTTAAAAAAAACCGCTCGTTCCGAGCGGATTGGCTGAATTATTTGTTCCGGTGGGCCTTGGGTACCTAAGGTTGCTAAGCCAACTATATCAGAAAATCAGGTTATGCAAGCTTAAAATGCACAAGGCGGCCGCCGGTGGTCCGCTGCGGAAGGTATGTGTCCCTTATCGGCCCCTGCCGAGAATCCATTAGGGTTTTTTTTGTATTTTTGATGGGATTGTCGGCGGCGGCGAGGGCCACAGGCCGCACCAGGACCCAACCGGCTTAGCCCTCTGGGGAAATCCGCTGCAAGTACCTGAAAAGTTTGCGGGAAGCACCCGATCCCTTGCCGCGGCGCGCCTCGCGACAGGCGTTGCGGGCCAGTTGCGCCAGCTGCTGGCGATCCGCTTCCGGGCAGCGGTTCAGGATGTCCTCGATCATTTCGAAGCGGCCATCCCGGAGGGCATCCCGCCAGGCTTCGATACGTTGGAACGCCCGGGCCTTGGCTAGATTCCCGCGCTGGATGTTTGCCAGGGCCTGGTGAATGGGTGCGGTGTCGATGCGTCGCATGAGCGCACCGATATACTGGAGTTGGCGCCGGCGGGCGCCGTGCTGGCGGGTTTTGCGGGCCAGGTCCAAAGCCTCGCGCAATTCAGCCGGCAGGTCGAAGGTCGCCAACTGTTCCGGCGACAGGGACACCAGCGCTTCACCGAGGGTCTGCAGGGCGCGGTCCTCTTTTTTCTTGCGGGTCCGGCTGACGGGTTGGGGATCCATGGATTCAGCATCCCGACCCAGCGCACCGGAGGCGGCCACCAAGCTGGCCGCAGGCCGCCATCAAATCCCGGCCGCGGGGGGCGCGTTTTTGGACGTTGACGCCGGCGTCGATTAGCTGTTGGCGAAACCGCTCCAGTTCGGCGTCTGTGGGTGGGCGATTGGCCGAGGACCTACCGGGGTTGAAGGGGATCAGATTGACCTTGGCCCGCAGGGGGGCCAGCCAGCGGGTCAGGGCGGCCAGTTGTTCGTCGCCGTCGTTGATGCCGGGCATCAGCACGTAAGCCACCATGAGGTCGTAGCCTTTTTTCAGGGGGTAGGCGGCCAGGGCTTCCTGGAGGCGATCCAGCGGCGCGCTGCGATTCAGGGGCATCAGCCGGTCCCGCAGGTTATCCTCGGCGGCGTTGAGCGAAACCGCCAGTTTCAGATGGGGCATGCCCTGCCGGGCTAATTTGGCAATGCCGTCGATGCGGCCGGCCGTCGAAACAGTGATATAGCGCTGGGCGATGTCCAGACCGCGCTGATCGCTCAACACCCGTACGGCTTGGATCACATGGTCGTAATTATCGAAGGGTTCGCCCATGCCCATGAAAACCACGTTGCGCACATTGCCTCCATAGCGGCGGCGGGCCGTGTAGACCTGGCCCACGATTTCTTCGATCGACAGCTGGCGTACCAGCCCCATGCGGGCGGTTTCGCAGAAGCGGCACCCCATCCGACAGCCGACCTGGCTGGAGACACACAGGGTATGATGGGTCTCCATGGGCAGAAGCACCGATTCGATGCACTGGTCGTCCTCGAGCCGGGTAACGAACTTGACCACCCCCTCGCGGCGGACCTCGTCCACCAGCGTGCCGGGGGCGAACACCAGATCCCGCGCCAATTTGGCGGCCAGTCCGGAGGAAGCCTGGATGGCGGGTGCCTGCCAGGCGGCCGGGTTTAAATTTTTATAAAATTCACGGTAGAGCGCGGCCGCCAGGAAAGGCCCCTTGCCATAGCACTCGGCAAAAACCTGTTTCAGGTCTTCAAATGTCAAATCCAGCAGTCGCATAGACTTCATCCCGCCTGGTTAGTGCCCATCGATTCCGGGCCGCCCC
>JASJED010000125.1 GCA_030065585.1 Desulfobacterales bacterium
TTTTTTTTCTTCACGCCCTTGCGGTCACTGATGGATACCGCCACCACCTGTCCTAAAGTCTCTTGCCGTTGATCGTGTGATCTCACGTCGTTCATGTTTTCCCGATCTCGCCATCAAAATTGGATCTATGCCCGAGCACGCATTATCGGACCATTTAACAGTCAATGTTGAGATTGATGTTCAAAAAGTCAACGGTTCGATCTGGCCGGCTAGCGGAAGATGATAAAGCAGGCCAGGGTGATCAGGGTCGGTGCCGAAGCGGCCGCCAACAGCATCAGCGGTGAAATGCCATTCTGAAAATACTTCTTGAGGATACTTTGGCCGGCCGGATTGGGGGCGTTGGCAATGATGGTCAACCCACCCCCGCCAACGGCACCGGCCACCACGGCATATTTCATCCCGGCGGTCAGATCCGGCACCAGGGTGCTCAAATAGGTGATGGCGGCATTGTCGTTTACGGCTGTGAGGGCGGTGGCAATCAGCATCAGGGGGATATCCGTAAGGGCGCCCAGCACCGGGGCGATCCACCAGCCCTGCACCCCGCCGTGGATCACAAGTCCCCCCAGAAAGAAGCCGACCAGCAGCGGCGGTTTCAGATCGATCCGGTTCTGAAACGGGGCGGTGACCTGGGAAAACCCCAGAAAGAAAAGCACCCCGGGGACGAAGATTGCCGGGTCGTGGGCGTTGACGATGGTCCAGCCCATGAACACCACGTGAAACGCGATGACCCAGGCAGGCACCGCATCGTCCCGGTTGTCCCACTCCGGGTCCCGGTAGCGCGGCCGCTGATCCTCGGGCAGCAGGCCGGGAAAGGTCCGCCGCAGATGCTGGCGTTTGATCTCCTCGAAACGCATGTCGAACGCCGTCCGGGCCAGGTGGAGATCGATATGGCGGTCGCGGATGTCATTCTTGTACTTGCCCCACAGTTTTTTTTCGATCGCTTTCTTGAGGGCGGCGTAGCGGCTTTCCACGGCCCAGCGGAAACCCAGTTCTTCCCCCAGTTCCTCGCCGGTACGGTCGAACTCCGGTTCGAACTCGCTTCTGCGGATGTAGGTGTGCTGTATCGCATCCTTGAGGCTGTTCATGGTAAAGCGTTTTTCCAAATCGACCAGCTCACGGCGGAAGACTATAAAATACAGGCCGTTTGACAGAACCATCGCCAAAACCGCCTTCCAGCCGAAATGCGTTAGCATATAGGCCATGTCCCAGTGCCAGGGGCCGGCCACCATGAGGACCGGCGGGGCGGCAAAATGCGAAAGGGTCCCGCCCACCGAAACGTTGACGAAGAGCAGTCCCATGGTCGCATACTTGAAGGTCGTGGACGGTTCGAGGTCGTAAAACTTACGGGCCAGCAGCAGGGCACAGATGGTCATGGCCGCCGGTTCGGTGATCAGGGAGCCCAAGGCCGGCCCCAGGGTCAGGAGGGTCAACCACCAGGCCCTGAGCGTTCCGCCCAGCAGTTTGGCCACCCGCGCCAGGCACAATTCCGCCAGTTTCAGAATGGGGCGCGTGGCGGCCAGGGTCATGATCACCACCACGAACATGGGTTCGGTGAAATTGACCCGGCGGGTGATGTAATCGTGCAGCGTGTTCCAGTCGTAGAAGAAAAAGATCGCCCAGGTCAGCACCGCTGCCCACAGGCCGAAGACCACCTCGATCTCCCCCAGAAAGTGGAAGATCTCCGCCCCGATATGAACCGAATGGCGATCGACGGCGCCCCTTGCGAGCCGCTTCTGATGCTGTTGGGCCCAACGGTGGGAAATAGCTAAAAACCGGCTGGTCAGAAAGGTATGCAGAATGGCAATGAAAAAAATGGCCGTGGCCACCAGATTGAACGGCTCTTGGCGGACGCGGCTTACTAAAATCGACCCCAACCCATCGGAAGGATGATCATCATAGCTGTCCAGACTTTTAGGGAAAGCGATACCCCCAAGCGACGCCCCCGATCCGCCGGCGGTGCTCACCGCCGGGTGGGCCGTTAGACCAACTATCAACAGCAGCCCTAACGCCAGGGGGCGAAGCCATCGCGGCATGCCGATATCTCCTGAAGGCGATGGGTTGGAGGTAGGCGGCCGAGTGGAGCAGTAACAAACTGCCATGGCCTTTTTAATCGCTGCGAACGGCAGAACACGATCGGCTTCCCCCATGTAGGCCCGTCGGTGATAATACCGGACGGGCGTCGGTTGGTCACGGGGTCGACCGATCGTTAGGGGTTACGCCTGCCAGTATGGGTTGATCAGATCCTCGAAGATGGTCATGGCGGCTTCAGACCCCATGCCGGTGGCCGTGACGATCTGCTTGTAGCCGCCTTCGACGTCTCCGGCGACGTAGATGCCGGGGATGTTGGTGCGGTGCTTGGCATCGCGGGCGATATAGCCCTCGTCGTTGAGTTCGATGCCGACCTTTCCGGCCAGTTCCACTGCGGGGGTGTAGCCGATCGCCAGGAAAACCCCATCCACGGGCAGAGTGGACGTTTCATTGGTCTGGTTGTCGACCAGTTCCACCGCGGTCACCCGTTCTTCACCTAAAATGTCCTTGACTTCCGTATTCCACAGTACGGGAATGCCGGCTTCCTTCAAATGCTTGGCCAGATGTTCCTGGGCCCGCAGTTGATCGCGGCGGTGCACCAGGGTGACATCGACGCCCATATGAAATAGGTGGAGCGCCTCGGTTACGGCACTGTTGCCGCCCCCCACCATGATCACCTTCTTGTTCCTAAAGAGGGGGCCGTCGCAGGTGGCGCAGTAACTGACCCCGCGACCGCTCAAACGGCTTTCTCCGGGCACGCCCAGGTGGCGGTGGCTGGCGCCCGTGGCCAGCAGGACCGTGCGGGTCTTGAATTTGCGTCGCGTGGTCTGAACCACATGGGGGTCGCCGACCTCGATATCGATGACCTTCTCCCCCTGAAAGATCTGAACATATTCCAGGGCATGGTTGACCATAATATCCACGAGGGTCTTGCCGCCCACCTGGGTGAAACCGGGATAGTTCTCGACGATGGGTGTGAGGGCCACCTGCCCGCCCAGGGCGTCGGCCTCCACCAGGGCGGTTTTGAGCCCGCTGCGCACCGCATAGATGGCCGCCGTCAGCCCCGCCGGTCCGCCGCCCACGATGGTGAGATCCGTTTCCACCACTTCGGCGTCCACGTCGGGAATGAAAATGGTCTGGGCTTCGAGCTTCTCAAGCGAACTCATAAAGACCTCTTCGGCCTGGGCGCCCTGGCCAATTAGGGCCTCGTTGGCATAGGCCACCGGTACGCTGTGGGCGGAATACTGCTCGGCAATGTCGGGACGGCACTGGATGTCGATCAATTCCAGACTTACCAGATCAGGCCGCGCCACGGCCGCCTTGGCCCCGTTGACCGCCTCCTGGGGGCAGTAGGGGCAAGAGGGGCTGATAAACACCTTCACCTTGCGGGGGCTGTCGATTCGCTCCAAGACCTTGAGCGACTGATCACTGGCATTGCTGTTGCCCGAGCCCACCAGAATCAGCAATTCCAGAAAGGTGCGCGCCTCCTCACCCATGGGGGCCCCGATCCAGCGAATATTGTACTTGTCGGGCGCAATCACCAAGGTGGGCGATACCGTTACGTTGAGTTCCCGGGCTTTTTCGTGATCCAGACTGTATTCGCGCAGCGTGATCCGGTCGGTCAACTCCCGGAAAGCGCGGATCACCTGGCGATTGGCTTGAGCAAAAACGTCGTCGTGCGTCCGGTCGGTAAAAAGCAGCAGCGGGATGTCGTTCGGCATTTGCGCAAAAGTGTTTCGTAACTGCTGGAGAAAGGCTTCACCATCCTGTCGGTTCGGGGGCATTTGCGCTTCCATTCTTGCCGTTTCCATCATTTTCAATCCTCCTTCGTCAGCGTGGCGGCTTCAGCTCGCCAGCGTTTATTTGCATCTTCTCGGCCACTGTGATAGCCGATCGTAAAGTCTCGTATTCTTTGCCGTTCTTCTTAGAAGCTCGGCATATTTTCGATCAAGTTCGACACATAAATATAGGTACAGAAAGGGAAATGGCAACGATGCCCGTCAAGGTTATCGCGAAGATTATCGTCGGTGTCATGGGCGGCGGGCATGTCGATGCCCACCAGGAGGAGATGGCCTACCGCCTGGGCCGTTTGATTGCCGCCCGGGGCTGGGTGCTGCTCAACGGCGGCCGCCGGGCCGGTGTCATGGAGGCTTCGGCCCGGGGGGCTTGTGAGGCCGGCGGCTTGACGGTGGGAGTCCTGCCCGACGATGATGACCGCCACCAGTCGCCCTATATCCAGATTCCGATTCTGACCGGCATGGGCAGTGCGCGCAACTATATCAACGCCCTCTCGAGCCACGTGCTGGTCGCCTGCCCTGGTGGTGCCGGCACCGTATCCGAGGTGGCCCTGGCGCTCAAGCACGGACGCCCGGTGGTGCTGCTCGATTTCGATCTGCGGGCCACCTTCCCTGCCTATGCGGCCAGTGGCCAGTTGCAGTGGGCGGAGACCCCCGAAGCAGCGGTCAAAGCGATCCAAAACCGATTGCCAGCCATGCCGGGCGGTGAATAAAAATGACGTGTTTTCGCCATGCCGGTCCCGGATGACGTATCCGGCATCCAGAACATGCCGGCATCAATGGATTCTGGGTTTCGCCAGAATGACATACCGCGGACAAATGCGCCTATTTACAAGGCCGTCAACGCAACGGGTACCAAGGTCCCTTCAATTATGAAGGTGCTGCCAGATGGCCTCCGCCAGGGGTAGGTCGTCGGGGTGGGTCAGCTTGATATTGGAGCGCTGGCCCGGCACGATGAACACCGGCTGCCCGATGCGCTCCAGAAGCTGGGCGTCGTCGGTGCCCTGGAAGCCCTCCTCCCGGGCCTGACGATGGGCCGCACGGATCAGCCCCAGCCGAAAGCCCTGAGGCGTCTGGGCCCGCCAGAGCTTATCGCGGTCAAGGGTTTGGGCGATACGGCCGTCCGGGCCAATTTGTTTCAAGGTGTCGGAAGCCGGGATGGCCGCAATGCAGGCGCCGTTTTGCCGCGTCGCCGCCAGGCAGCGCGTGAGAAGCTCCGCCCGGACCAGGGGGCGCACCCCGTCATGGATCAGCACGGGATCGTCGTCGTGCCCGCGGCAGGCTTGCAGCCCGTTGAAGACGCTATCCTGGCGTTCGCGGCCCCCCATCACGAGCCGCACAGCGTCCTCTAGCCCGAGGGGCTCGATGACCTCGCGCCGACAGGTAGCCATCTCCTCGGCCGCCACCACCACCACAAGTTCCTCGAATTGTCCACTGCGGTGAAAGGTTGTCAGCGTGCGCCCCAGGACGGGCTCGCCGCCTAAAAGCAGGTAGGGCTTGCGTACATCCCCCCCCATGCGCAACCCCTTGCCGGCCGCAACAATGATCGCCCAATTCATCGCCGCGGGTCCATGGCGCCGTTTGCGGCAAGCACGCCGTCGAGGCGCGGCATGACCTGATCGGGCATTGAGGTCTCATCGCAGGTAGAGAAGTTCTTTGGGCAGGGGAATCCCCTTGCCCATGGTGTCCTCGCCATAATTGACCCCGGCCAGAATCTTGATGTCATTCAAGGCACGCACATCGCCTTCGAAGGTGACTTCGGAAATATTTTCTTTGTTGATTTTACCGCCGGCCCATTGGATGTCGAGCACGCTGCTGGCGTCGAAGCGATCCGGACCGATGCACAATTCGACCTGACCGCCGTAATATTGGACGATCTTGGCCACCAGTAGGCTGGGCCGGCTGTGGAAGCCGAGCTTGACGGGTATGCCCACGGTGATCGCCCCGCGCTCGATGTTGGCGTTGAGAATTTCTTTGGCCAGCGCCTTGCCCGTATTCAAAAAATGACAGGCGTAAAACAATCCGTAGTTGATCGTGCGGTCCAGCATCGCTTCCGGGTTCACCAGGGCGGAGAGGCGCTCCTGGACCTGCTGGTAGATATTTTTGGTACTGGTCTTGTCCTGATGACGCTCGTAGAAATGCAGCAGGCGGCCGATGAGCTGCAGCAGATGGAAGACCACTGAAAAATGGCTGCGCAGCTGCTTGAGCTGGCGATTGCCGTAACGATAGCCGCCGTGAATCACATAGGAGTCGAAAGCGGATTGCAGGTTGTGCACCAGCATTTCGAAACGCCGGATCTCGACCTCGTTGACCTTGTCCGGAACGATCGTCAGGATCTTCTCGAGAGGATAGGGCTCATAGAAGCCGAGTTGATCGAATTTCTGACCGATGCTCAGAAACTCGCTGGCAATTTTTACAATGTGCTTCTTTTGCAGATCACGATTTTCATCGTCGATGTCGTAGGCCAGCATTTCCGACGAAGTAATACTGGGAAACTTGGCCGGATCGAAACCGCGCGTCGGCTGGGGGATATTCAGGCGCTGCGCTTCGGCCATGATGGCCGGCGCCAGGTTAATCAGGCAGTCATTCAGGAAAGCCAGGGTTTTCTCGCCCTGCACCGCGAAGGCATCGGCATCCGGCAGATCGTAAAACACCAAGCGGTTGGCGATATGCTTCTGGGAATAAGCCCCCAGACTGAGATGCCGGGTCGTGGCCGTGAGTTCGCGGTAGTAGAACCAGTCGGTGTTGTTCTTGGCCCCGTGAAAATCCAGAAAATCCTCCATGAGCTGCGTCGTACTGATCAATTTGGAGTAGAGTTTCTTGGTGAATATCAGACGCTGATCCCGCGCCTGGGAGATATAGACGCAGCACTTGAGGTAGTCATGGGAGAAAATGCGCACCTTATCCTGATAGGTAATTTCGCCCATCGATTCCGCTGGCATCGTGCTTTCCATCGCATGTACCTTTGTATACCGATTTCGGCTGTTGCTTGAAAATAAAAAGGGGCCAGAGCAGCCCGTAAGCCGAATTCTGTTTCCGACGACGGTTGCCCGCACGCCGGACGGCGATCATTCATCTAGGGTGGCCGGTTGCCCGGCACCTCTGGCGACCTACCCGGGAGCTCGGACGGGCCGTCCTCGAACGCTCCTCTATTTGATCTTGCACCGGGAGGGGTTTGCCTAGCTTCCCCGGTCGCCCGGGGAACTGGTGCGCTCTTACCGCACCGTTTCACCCTTACCGCCCTTCGGCCGATCGTCCCTGGGGGAAGTCGGCGGGGGCGGCGGTCTGCTCTCTGTTGCACTTTCCTTCGCGTCACCGCGACTCCGGGTTACGGAGCTCCCTGCCCTGTGGTGTTCGGACTTTCCTCCGACACGGCTGTGCCGGCGATCGCCTGGTCTGCTCTGACCGGATTGCACATCGTCTTATACTTCCGGCTCCCGTTGCGGGTGCCGCTATGCCGCCGCCGGGCCTGATACCGCTGAAGGTTTCCCGCCGTCAGGCCCCTGAGGCGTTGTCCCAGTAAAGGATTCTAAAGCAGAAGGGGCATAATTTCAAGCTGTCGAACCGCTGCAATTCGTTGTACATCTGCGGCGGGATATTCATGTGGCAGGCCATGCAGATCGCATCCCTGGCCGGTGCCAGGGCCCGTCCGTCATCCGTCTGGTTTTTGACCTTGACGAATTTGTCCAGCAGGCGTGCATCGATGTCGGTGGCCATGGTTTCCCACTCCCGGGTGAGATCCGCATGCCGCGTCTCACTCGCGGAAGCTTCCTGTTTGACGCTCTGAATATCGTCTGCGACCTGCTGTTGGATCTGCTGCAGTTCCTCGTCCTTGGTGGCGATGGCCTGGGTGGTGGCTTCCATCAGGTCGATGCAGGCAATCATTTCCTCTTCGATCTGCGACTTGCGTGCGCGCAGTTGTTCTTCTTCCTTGAGCAATGACTGGTACTCGCGTTCGGTTTTGACGGAGCGCCGTTTTTCTTCGATCTTGGCAATCAGGGTATCATTGGTTTGGATATGGTCCTCAAATTCCGCATAGCGTGCTTGGCTGTCGCGCAATTTTTGTTTCTCGCGTTCGACAGCGTCGCTGAACGTCTTCAGTTCGTTTTCCAGTTGCGCCACCTTGGTGGCCACGGTATCGAGGGTTTTCTTAACCTCGATTTTGTTCAGTTCTATATTCTGAAGACTGATCAACATTTCGATCTGGGCTTGGGTAATGGCTGTCATGGTACGTCTGCCGGCTCCTTGGTTGAATAAACAGTTGCGACCTTGTGGTTTAAACGCTCTTAAATGGCGTTGCTTCGCTTTTCGCCTGTAAGACGCTGGCACGCAATCCCTCGGCGGCAAGCCAGGCCGACAGGCGTTCCGCCAGGTGCTGGACAACGATGCGCTCGGATTCGAAATGACCGATATCGATAATGCCCCGGCGGTGGGCTTCAATGTCGCGCGCATCGTGGTAGCGGACATCACCGGTGACGAAAACATCCGCCGGCGAGGCCAGAAAAACTTCCAGCAAACTGCTCCCACTGCCGGAGCAGACCGCCACCCGTGCGACACGCTGCTGCGGATCACCGGCATAGCGGATTTGGGAAAGGCCCATGCCCTGTTTGATATCGGCCGCCAGGGTGCTGAGGGGTACCGGCTGCGCCAGTTCGCCCACACGCCCGAGACCGCAGTGCGCTTCGTCCGTGGCCGCCGGTTGCAGCACCGTGATATTGGACAAGTCGAGTATCTCGGTCAGGATATCGTTGATGCCCCCATGCACACTGTCAAGATTGGTATGCGCCGTGATTACGGCGATCCGTTGCTCGATCAGGCGTTGCAGCAACGCACCGCTGACCGTTGCCAGGTCCAGTTTGCGCAGCGGCCGAAATATCAGGGGGTGGTGGGTCACAATCAGATTGACCCCGTCGCGGATGGCTTCCTCCACGACACCCGGCGTTGGGTCAAGGGCCACCAGGATGCGGCGCACCGGCCATGCCGGATGCCCGATTTGGAGCCCCACATTGTCCCATTCTTCCGCCAAACGGCTCGGCGCCAAATCTTCCAGGGCCCGGATGATATCGTTGACCTTAACGCTCATGCGTTGATTCCGCTCCGGAGATAAAAAAAGCGTGGTTCCTGAGTGAACCACGCTGGTGGATGGCAGCGGCCGGGGACTTTGGCAGGCCTCCGGCTTGATCGAGCGCATTGGCGAATGGGTCGCGGGTCGGATAATGGCATTGTTCGTGGCCCCTCCCGGGCGCCTATTTGCTTCAGGCCTTAGGCGGTTTTTCGCGGCCAGCCCCGCTAACGCTTTGCGGACGGCGAAGCGCCATCCCTGACGGCTGTCATGCGACGGTTTGCTTGCGGGCACGTTCGTATGGGCCCACCTGGGATCGAACCAGGGACCTACCGGTTATGAGCCGGTGGCTCTGCCAACTGAGCTATGGGCCCGTAATGTAATTGTGCGCAAGCATATGTTGGCGGGGCAGGTTTAAGGCGATACCCGCACCAGAGCGTCAACTTTACTATCGATCCATCTCCTGTTTGTCAAGCCGATGGGTGTTCGGCCCATCGTCCGGGCCGTGACGATGGCCAGGACCGGCCGGTTGTTGTCTGCCCAACGATCAGCTCTCGATAAAATGCTTGAGCTTTTTGCTGCGGGTCGGATGGCGCAGCTTGCGCAGGGCCTTGGCCTCGATCTGCCGGATACGCTCGCGGGTCACCGCAAAATCCTGCCCGACTTCCTCGAGGGTATGATCCGCCTTCTCTCCGATCCCGAAGCGCATGCGCAATACTTTTTCTTCGCGCGGCGTCAGCGTGGCCAGCACCTTGCGGGTCTGCTCGGCCAGGTTCAGGTTGACGGCCGCATCAGAAGGCAGCATAAATTTCTTGTCTTCGATAAAATCACCCAGATGGCTGTCTTCTTCTTCACCGATGGGCGTCTCCAGCGAAATGGGCTCACGGGCAATTTTCAGCACCTTGCGCACCTTTTCCAGAGGGATCTCCATTTTCTCGGCAATCTCTTCCGGTGAAGGCTCGCGCCCCTGTTCCTGCACGAGATACCGCGAGGTGCGAATAAGCTTGTTGATGGTCTCGATCATATGCACCGGAATCCGGATGGTCCGGGCCTGGTCGGCAATCGCGCGGGTGATCGCCTGGCGGATCCACCAGGTGGCGTAGGTGCTGAATTTGTATCCCCGGCGATATTCAAATTTATCGACGGCCTTCATCAAGCCAATGTTGCCTTCCTGGATCAGATCCAGGAATTGAAGTCCGCGATTGGTATATTTTTTGGCAATGCTGACCACCAGCCTCAGATTGGCCTTGGTCAGTTCGCTCTTGGCCAGCTTGGCCTTGAGGCGTCCTTCGTCCACACTGGCGATGATGCGTTTGAGCACCCGGTTTTTGGCCTTGATCGCCAGCTCTTTTTCTTCGATCTTATCCTGGACCGCCCGCAACTCGCGGTAGAGCATCCCGAGATCTTTCTTGGTCAGATCGCAGCGTTGTTTGGCCCATTTGACGAAACGCGTTTCCGACGACAAATGGGACCGCAGCTCGCCGACCGGTGCATCGATGGTGTCGGCATACATGCTGATGGCCTTGTTCATCGAGTCGAACCACTCGATCTGATTGCGGATGATGCTCTCGATGCGGTCGATCACACTGCTTTCCAGCCGCCACTCCTTCAACAGATCGAAAATCTTGACGGTGCGCCGATTGATGGCCCGTCGAATGCGGCGCTGCTCATCCGGTTTGGCCGGGGAATGGAACAGTTTTTCGCGGCGCGTTTCGTTTTCCTGATTGACCTCGCGAATCGCCCGAATGGTCGCGAGGAACTTATCGGTCTCCTGGTTTTCATCCAGATAGCTGTCCCCTTCGTCGATATCCCGCAGCACGTATTTGGGCCGCAGGGCGCCGTTGTGGATATGCTCTCCCAGTTCAAGGATGCAATCCACGGCGGTCGTCGTATCCAGAAGGGCGCGCAGGACCTCCTGCTCGCCAAACTCGATCTTCTTGGCGATTTCGACCTCCCCTTCACGGCTCAACAACGTAACATTGCCCATTTCGCGCAGGTACATCTTGACGGGATCCGTCACCGTGCCGAAATCCGGCAGACCCGCATCGTCCGATTTGATCTTGCCCGCTTTGACCGCTTTGGTTTTGGCGGTCAGACTGCCTTTCTTCTCGTCCACCACCTCGATGTCGTATTCGTCGAACATCATCAGCGTGTCATCGATTTGATCGGGCGTCATCAGCGCTGCGGGCAGGGTCGCGTTGATTTCGTCGTAGGTTAGAAACCCCTGCTCCTTGCCACGCTTGACCAGCGTTTCCAGCGCCTGCTTGATCGCTTCTTTGCCGTCCTTGAGTTCCACTTTGGGTGCCGCTTTCGCCTGCGGCTTTTTCTTGGCGGCCGCTTTGGCGGGCTGTGCTTTGGCGGCGGTCGGAGCCGGGGCCTTCTTCACGCTCTTGCGAGCAGCCGCTTTCTTGACCACCTTCTTTTGGGCCGTGGCCGCCTTTTTAGTGGCGGTCTTCTTGGCGGCGGCCGGCTTATTGGGCTTGGCTTTCAGCGGCTTCTTCGGCGCCTTGGGCCTTGCTTCCGCCGCTTTTTTAGATTTGGCGCCGGAATCGTCTTTTGGGGCTGCGGCTTTTTTTGCCATGAATGCGTGCCTCCCACATGCAATGGATAATGAATCGGTGTCAGGATTAAAAAAACTACAGCCGCTCACGGGGTGCGGCTGGCTGCATTTGCTGTCGGGCCTCGGTCAGTTGTTTACGTTCCTGCAAAAGCTGCAACAGGCGTTCATGATCGTGCTGATTTTCGGCGTCCCTAATCTGACGATCCAATTGCGCGGCACGGGCCCGCATTCTGGGTGTCAGCAGTTGGTTGATGATGTCTAGGCAACGCTTGTATTCCCATTTTTCTTCGCGAACGCTCAATTGGGCCATGGTGCGTTGTTTGCCTTCATGGTCGATACCGGCGGCCATATCATCCGTGCTTTCCCCCATGACCTCCATGGCGATCACCTTCAACTGCGGATCTTCGATGTAAGCGACAACACGCTTCTTGCGGATATCCGGCAGAATCTCGGGAAACTGAAGCATCATGGCAACCACCTGGCGTTCGATCCGGCTGCCACCCGAGTTCTGCTCGAGTGACATTTGGCGGTGCGTCGCTGAACGTGTTTGCGCCGGTCCGCCGGGTTCGGCCAGCGGCTGGCGACCGCGGCCGCTGCTTTGTTTTATTTTTTCAAGGATGGTCGTCTCGTCGATATCGACGGTTTCGGCCAGGTACTTGACATAAATTGAGCGGGCACCCGGATCACTGACGGCGGCCAGCGATCCAGCCATTTCGTCCAGCACCCGTATGCGCCCCTCCATACTCATTCCGTGCCGCTCCACGGCCGAGTCGATCAGAAAGGCCATGAGCCCCTTGGCCTGCGCCGCCAATGCCCGCAGTTTGTCCTGGCCATGCTCAAAAACGAAACTATCCGGATCATGCCCGGGCGGCAGCACCAGTATGCGCGCATCCACGAAACCTTTTTCGAAGAGCATCACGCTGCGCCGGGCCGCCTTGATGCCGGCCTCGTCCGAATCGAAAACCAGGTGGGCCCGACCGCGGTCACCGATCAATCCCTGAACCAGGCGCACATGCTGGCGGGTCAGGGAAGTGCCCAAAGTCCCCACGGTCTCGCGAATGCCATGCTGATGAAGCGCGCTAACATCAAAATATCCTTCAACAATATAAACCTGTTCACTGCTTCTGCAATGGTGGCGCGCAACATCCAGGCCGTAAAGCGAGCGACTCTTGCTGTAGATGTCGGACTCGGGCGAATTGAGATATTTGGGCAGGGCATCGTCCAGCACCCTGCCCCCAAAGGCGATGACCCGCCCTGCCGGGTCGCAGATCGGGAAAACGATGCGACCGCGAAAACGATCGTAGTGCCCCTGACCGCTTTGGCGCCGCACCACCAATCCGGCCCGTTCGGCCAGTTGCAAGGGCATCTGCTTGTGTTGCAGGTAGCCAAGCAGATGATCCCAACCCGGCGGCGCGTATCCGAATTGAAACGTCGCCGCGGTATCCGACGTGAAACCACGTTTGGT
>JASJED010000126.1 GCA_030065585.1 Desulfobacterales bacterium
AGACTATCACAGTGAAACGGTCGCCAAGCGCATCCGGGTGCTGTGCCGCCTGTTAGAAGGCGATCGGCCCCCCTTGGTGGTTACAACGGTGGACGCGCTTCTCAAGAAGATCCTTCCCAAACGGGAATTGAGGCGCTTTCTGGAATTGCTCATGCCCAATGAGGAGGTCGACCGCGATCACCTGCTGCGCCGCCTGATCAGCGGCGGCTATTCCCGGGTTGCGATCGTGGAGGAGCCGGGGGATTTCTGCATTCGCGGGGGCATCCTGGATATCTTCTCGCCGTTGTACGACGACCCGTTGCGTGTGGAATTCTTTGATGACCTGATCGAATCCATTCGTCTTTTTGCCACCGATACCCAGCGAACGGTGGGTGAACTCCAGGAGGCGGTGATCGCGCCGGCGAGTGAAGTGGTGATCAGGCCCTCCCAGACGGCCGACATCATCCGGCGGCTGCGCATTCAGGCCTCGGATCAGGACCTGCCAAACGCCGTTATTCGCCGTATGGTGGCCGCCGTCAAGGAGGAGGGGCGCTTTGCCGGCATCGATGGTCTGTTGCCTTTGATCTATCCGGAGCTTGACCACCTGATGGACTATATGCCGCCGGAGACCGTGGTTGTGCGCCTGGAGCCGGCCGAACTTGAGAAGGCCGTCGCCCAGATCGCGGTGAAGGCCCGGCATACCTATGAGGCCGCCCGCAATGAAGACCGCTTGTGCTTAACACCCGAGGCCCTGTTTCATTCGGCGTCCTGGTTCCGGGAAACGCTGGCGTCCCATGATTGCCTCGATATCCGCCAGCTGCCCATCCAGTCGGCCGACGATGCCGCCGCGCCGACCTCCCGGATTGATTTCGACGTCCGTGAGATTGCCGCCTTCGATGCCGGGCCAGATACCGCCGGACCCAAGGCCGTCTCATTTGCACCGACCGCCCAATGGATTCAGGGGCAGCTGGATCAGGGCCTTGCGGTGGGGATCATCTGCCGCAATCGCAATCAGATCGAGCGTGTGACCAGCGTTCTGGAACCCTATCATATCGTGCCGGCCACCGAATCGCATTTCCCGCCCGAGCCTTTGCGGTCGGCCCGCGTCGTCGCCATCGAGGGGCAGATCTCCGAGGGCTTTGTCTGGCCGGAGGTCCGCTGGGCGCTGGTGACCGATCTGGAGTTGTTCGGCGGACGGCGTCGCGCGCCACGCCCGGCCGTGGCCAAGACACGCCAAAGTCTGCTGGCCCTCGAAGACATCGGCCAGGGTGATCTGGTGGTCCATCAGGATCATGGGATCGGTCGTTACGAGGGCTTGACCAAATTGAAATTGGAAGGCGGCGAAAATGATTTTCTGACACTTTTTTACCGGGGGGGCGATCGCTTGTATCTGCCGGTCGATCGTTTAAACGCCGTCCAGAAATATATGGGGGTCGAGGGCATTGAACCGGTGCTCGACAAGATGGGCGGAAAATCCTGGGAGAACGTCAAGGCTCGGGTCAAGCGTTCCGCCGAGAAAATTGCCGGTGAGTTGCTGAAGCTTTACGCGGCCCGCAAAGTGCGCCAAGGCGTCGCCTTCAGGCCGGTGGATGAATACATGATGGAGTTTGAGGGCGGCTTTCCCTATGCCGAGACCCCGGATCAACTCAAGGCCATCGACGATGTTCTGAGTGATATGTCCGCCCGGGTTCCGATGGATCGCCTGATTTGCGGCGATGTCGGTTATGGCAAGACCGAAGTGGCCCTGCGGGCGGCGTTTGTCGCGGTCTTCAACGGCAAACAGGTGGCCCTGCTGGTGCCGACAACCGTTCTGGCCGAACAGCACTATGCCACCTTTCAGGAGCGCTTCAAACCCTTCGGCGTGCAGATAGAATGTTTGAGTCGGTTCCGCTCGGCAAAGCAGCAGCGCGATATCGTGGCCCAGCTGGCCGAGGGGCGGGTCGATGTCATTATTGGCACGCACCGCCTGTTGCAGAAGGATGTCCGCTTCAAGGATCTCGGCCTTTTCATCAGCGATGAGGAACAGCGTTTCGGTGTGCGCCACAAGGAAAAGCTCAAGAAATTACGGGGCAATGTCGACGTGCTCACCCTTACCGCGACCCCGATACCCCGCACGCTGCACATGTCCCTGACCGGTGTCCGCGATATCAGTATCATTTCCACGCCGCCGGAGTACCGCCGCTCGATTATTACCTACGTATCGGAATACAATGACCGCCTCATCCAGGAGGCCGTGGGGCGCGAACTGGATCGCGGCGGTCAAATTTATTTCGTGCACAACAACATTGCCAGCATTCACCGCATGGCGACCAAACTCAAGGCGCTGAACCCGGCCGCCCAAGTCGGTGTCGCCCATGGCCGGATGGATGAATCCGAGCTGGAAACCGTCATGATGGCCTTTCATCGCCGGGAGATCAACCTGCTGGTGACGACCACGATCATCGAATCCGGTCTGGACATTCCGGCGGCCAACACGATTATCGTCAACCGCGCCGATCGTTTCGGTTTGGCGCAAATGTACCAGTTGCGAGGGCGCGTGGGACGGTCCGAGGCGCAGGCCTACGCTTTTCTGTTTATCCCCCAAGAAAGCCACCTGTCCTCGAATGCCCGCAAACGGTTGAAAGTCCTGATGGAGCACAGCGACCTTGGCTCTGGATTCCAAATCGCCATGAACGACCTCAAAATACGTGGCGGGGGAACGATTTTAGGCGCTTCGCAATCCGGGCACATCGCCGCGGTGGGTTACGATATGTTTCTGAAGCTGATGGAAGAAGCCGTCGCCGAATTGAAAGGCGAGCCGGTTGAGGAAGAACGCGACCCGGAGATCAATCTGACCCAGGCGGCCTTCATACCGGAGAGCTATATTGCGGATATCGACCAGCGCCTGACCATCTACCGCCGCTTGTCGCGGCTCCAGAATACCGAGGCCCTGGCGGATATAAAGTCCGAGCTGATCGATCGCTACGGCCCCCTGCCCGGTTCGCTCAGCAACCTGCTGGCCAAGATCAGGCTCAAGATCGGCGCCGTCGCCGCCGGTATTCAGCGCCTGGATTTCAAGGCGGGTGTCCTGACCCTGTTGCCGTTCGACGGTGAACCCGACCATGCCCGCAAGCTCATTGCCCTGGCGGTCGACCAACCGGGTCGCTACCAGCTCTCGCCGGACCAGGGGCTGCAGATAAAACTGCGCCCGCAGGAGTTAAAAAAGCCCCTGACCAGCATTAAAAATATCTTGCGGGAAATAGCCGGCTATGTTAACAATTCGCGATTATCCTTTTAGAATCTTTAAGGATTTTAACGTTGCTCGCAACTGGCACCAGGCGTCCATGAAGATAGGCAAACACGATTATCGGGTATCACGAATGCGGCTGTGGATCGTTGGCGTTCTGCTGTTGGGGTGGTGCGCCCTATTGCCGGGCTGCCCGGCAGAGAACACATCCAACCGGTCGGTCTTGATGCGGATCGGCGACCGGGTTGTCACGGTCGATGAATACAAGCGGGATCTGAATATCTACCGTACGGCCACCGGGATTTCCGCGGAGGAAAACGGGGAGGCCGACCGGGAGACGCAAATCCGTTTCGTCCAGCAAATGGCTGATCAGCTCGTGCTGCTGGAGCATGCCCGTGCCATCGGCATCGAGGTGACGGATCGCGAACTAGAGCGCGCTCTGGAAGAAATCCGGCGTGACTATCCGGACGATGTTTTCGAGCAGTTGCTGCTGGAAAATGCCATCACCCTGGATGAGTGGAAGGCATCTCTGCGAACCCGCTTGATCATCGACCGCGTGATCCGGCAGGAACTGGAAGACCATATCCGCATCAGCGAGGAAGACATGGCGGCCTTCATGGCCCGCCTCAACCATGATGCCCAGGCAACCGAGGTTGCGCCGGAAGCCGCGGAGAGTGAAACGCCCTCGGACAAGACCATCGTCGATCAACTGCGCCGATCGAAAACCGAGAAGGCCTACGCCGAGTGGATGGCCGATTTGAAGCAGCGCTATCCGGTTGAAATCAACCAGACCGTTTTAAATGAAATTATGCCGGCGGCGACCGGCACGACCAAGGCTTCCGCCCGCGATGCCCGCAACCAGCCCTGATGCCGACTTGACGGCGGGTGAACGACAAACTGGCGATAGGGCCGTGAAGATGCCGCCGCGCCGTTAATGGATGGCAATCCAGGGAGCAGATGCCATGCAACCGAAAAAATCAGGCCGGGTGATAGGGGCGCTCTGCTACGGGGCGGTGCTGACCGTGGCGGTGAATCTGGTGCTGCCGGGCGACACCTCCCGCGCGCGGGCTCAGGACCGCGCCTTGGTCAATCGCATTGTCGCGGAAGTCAATGAGGATATCATTACGCTCTACGAATTGAATCAGGCGGCCGCGCCCTATCTGCGGCGCGTGCGCGCCATGGGGCGCCCCCTGTCGGAAGAACGCCAGATGCTCTACGACGTGCGTGAAAAAATGCTCAATCAGCTCATTGACCACAAGCTTACCGATCAGGAGGTCCGCCGCTACAATATCAGTGTCAGTGAAGAGGCGATCGACAACGCGATGGAGGGCATCAAGAAACGATCCCTGATGACCGATCAGCAATTGCGTGACAGCCTGGGCAAGGAAGATATGACCATCGATGATTATCGCCAGCAGATCAAAAACCAGATCTTAAGATCGCGGCTGGTCAACCGACAGGTTAAATCCAAGATCGTCATTACCGATGAAGATATTCGGGCGGTCTATGAACAAAACCCGTCGGACTATGGGGGGCAGAAACTCTATCGGCTGCGCCAAATTGTGGTCAGTCCCTCGTCCGGAGAAGCACAAGCCCGGCAGAAAATGGAGATGATTCAGGCCAAACTCGATGCCGGCGAAGATTTTGCCGCACTGGCGCAGGAATATTCCGACGGGCCCATGGCCCAAGACGGCGGTCTTCTGGGCGAATTCAAGATCGAAGATCTGGCCGCTCAGATCCGCGACGCCCTGCAGGGCCTCAAGACCGGTGACTATTCCCCGATTTTGAAGACCGATCGCGGTTTGCAGATTTTCTACATCGATGATCTGAAAATCGCTGCCGGAAAAAGCCTGAAGGAAGCGAAGCCAGAAATCGAAGGCCAATTGTATGATCAGATCGTCAACCGTAAATTCAAGAATTGGCTTTCCGAGCTTCGTGAACGATCGCATATTAAAATCATTCGCTAACCTCGTTGCTCTGCGGGTCATCCGGGAGTTGGACGCGCGGCGGCCGATCCGTAACATAATCGATTGCCCGCGGACCGACCTTGGCGTATGCGTCTTCCTGCGCCCGCAAACCGTGGAGGGGTCATGACGCACGATCCTCAGTTGACCTCTTTTGGTCTTTTTCTGCAATCAGCGCGCATCGAAAAAAAGATATCGATCGAGGCCCTCGCGGCGGAAACCCGGATTCGCGTTGAAGTCTTGAAACGACTTGAGGCCGAGGAGCACGACCACCTGCCGGATGAGGTCTTCATCAAGGGTTTCATCCGAACCTATGCGGCGGCGGTGGGTGCCGACGCCGAGGAAGCCCTGGAACGCTACCACTCCAGTCGGGCGATGCGCAACGTGGGCCGTGTCGGTCCCTCCGCGCGATCACCGCAACCCAAACGTTTCTGGCTGGTCATGCTGACCGCTGTCGGGGCCGTGCTGCTGATGGCCGGGCTGACCCTCTACGGCTACTCGCGGCTGAGTGCGCCCCATGGCGAAGACGCTACCGTTGAAGCACCGCCACAAGAGGCCTCCCCGACCCTGGAGGCCGACGCGTCACCGTCCCCCAAGGCCGAGCCAGCCCCGACCCCGGCCGCCGAAGCCCCCGCGGCCCCCAAGGCCGCAACGCCCGCGGCTCCGGCTGCGCCCCGCGTGGCCGCGGTGGAGCCCGCAAGCCCGCCGCAACCCAGCATCCCCAAGCAGTTCCAGCTGGATATCAAGGCGATCGAAGATACCTGGCTCAAGGTCATCATTGACGATCAGAAGCCTGAAGAAATAATGCTAAAATCGGGTGATTCCAAACAGATTGAAGCCCGCAACCACTTCAATCTTCTCATCGGCAATGCCGGCGGGGTTGAACTGCAGCTCAACGGATCCCCGGTGGAGGTATCCGGGAAAAGCGGCCAGGTCGTGAATATCCAATTGCCCTAACAGGGTGTTGAAAAACGCTATGCGCAGCCGGCCAGACAAGGTCAAATCCAACGAAAACGCGCCGTTTATGTGGCCTAGATGAGCATTGGGCGGCGGATTCTAGAACCGCATGGCCAAGCGCAATCTTTTTTCAACAGCCTGCTATACGCGGCGGCAACGATCGGGTCGGCCCCCGGCTTTAGGTTCGGCAACCCGAGGGCTCGCGGCGACGGTCGGCAGGAAGACAACAACCAACTGGCACGGGTGCCATGCTAAACGGCAGCAATAGAATACTGGTCGAAAGCGTTAAACGTCTCCTGCGACGCGGGGCCACGACGAATTTGCGTAACATCATCTCCAAGACCCATGCTGCGGATCTGGCGACGGTAATCCCCTCCCTTTCCCTGGGCAACCAGTTGAAGCTCTACAGCCTGATCGACGATACCGAAAAAAAAGGTGATTTATTCAGCGAACTGGATGAAGACACCTTTCTGCCGCTGATCGAGCGTATCGATTTGGACGATATCGTCAAGGTCCTGGAGCTCATGGCCAGCGATGACGTGGCCGATTTGATCGGGCGTCTGCCGGAAGAAAAATCAGACGCGATCTTGGAGAAAATGAAACGGGAAGGCTCGGAAGAAATCGAAGGCCTTCTCAAATACGACGATGATACCGCCGGTGGCATCATGGTCACGGATTTCATGGCCTTTCCGCAGGACGCCACCGCCAAGGAGGCCATCGAACAGATTCAAACCGAGTACCATGACGTCGAGATGCCCTTCTATCTGTATGTCGTGGATGAATACGGCAAACTGGTGGGGGTCAGTTCTTTGCGTCAGCTGGTGGTAGTGCCGGCCGAAACCCCCCTGAAGCAATTCATGACCACGGATGTCTTCACCGTGGGGACGGATATCGACCAGGAGGAAGTCGCCAAGCTCGTGGCCCGCTATGACATCCTGGCCGTTCCGGTGGTGGACGAGACCAATCGCCTGGTGGGGATCGTGACCGTGGACGATGTCATCGACATCTTCCGGGAGGAGGCCACCGAGGACATGCTCAAAATGGCCGGCGTGGGGGAAGAGTATGTCGAAACCCAGACGGTGCTGCGCAGCACCAAGACGCGTCTGCCCTGGCTGCTGGCCAGCTGCCTGGGCGGGATTTTTGCCTTTTTCGTGATCGGCCGATTCGAGGGAACATTGAACCGCTACGCCTATCTGGCGGCGTTTATCCCGGTCATCATGGGAATGGGCGGCAACATCGGCACCCAGTCTTCCACCATCGTGGTGCGGGGGCTGGCGACGGGGCGGATCCACACGCGCGATTTCTGGTCGATCGTTGCCAAGGAATTATTGATTGGATTGATTTTGGGGCTCATCTATGCGGTCCTGATCGGGTCGGTGGCCCAATTGAGCTACAGTATGGTCTACCTGGCCCTGGCGGTCGGGCTGGCGGTCATCTGTTCGATGGCTGTGGCGGCCCTCGTCGGATCCTGTGTGCCCCTGTTGATGGCCCGCGTCAATATCGACCCGGCCGTGGCCACCGGACCCTTCGTGACCACCGCTATCGATATCATCAGCGTGTACTTTTATTTTCTGATCGCGACGACCCTACTCGGTATTTGAGACATGCCCGCGCTAAAGACGTCTGCCATTTTGCTGCGACGCGTCGATTTCGGCGACTATGACTTGATCCTGACGCTGCTTTCCCATGATCGCGGCAAAATCAGCGTGATCGCCAAGCATGCCAAGAAGAGCCGTAAACGTTTTGCCGGTGTGCTGGAGCTCTTTTCGGTCCTGGACATTCAATGCCGCACCGGCCGCCGCAAAGGCCTGGCCGTTCTCGAGGAAGCCCAGCTTGTCGAACCACATGCCGCCTTGCGCGAGCACATCCTCAAAACGGCCTATGCCAGTTACTGGGCGGAACTTATCACGGCCTGGACCGAAGAAGACCAACCGCTGGCCTTCCTGTACGGTCTGCTGGCTTATGCGCTGGGTGAATTGAATGCCGGTCGACAGGACGCCGCCCTGCTCAACCTGGCCTTTCAGATGCGTTTTCTAGCGCTCGCCGGGTTGTGCCCGAACCTCAATTACTGCTGTCACTGCCGGACGGATCTGAAGGATATGCACACCACCGGCACGGGATTTGATCTGCCCCGGGGCGGGCTATGCTGCCACACCTGCGATCCAACCAATGAACCCGTGTTGTGCCTCTCACGGGGTACCATCAAACAATTGCAGTGGATCACCGAAGGCGACCTGGCGCGGATCGAGCGTATTCGTTTTTCAGCCGCGGCCTTGAACGAAGCCCAGCATTTCCTGGAAGCCTTCGTGCCCTACCATCTGGGCAAGGAGCCGCGCAGCCTCAAATTTCTGCGCCAGATTCGTCCCCGTCTGGCGGCAACGTGATGCCCGCGGGCCGCCGACCGTTGAAGGGAATCATTCGACACGATGGATGAGCGCATTCACCAGATCGTCACCCTTAACCATGTCCGTGCGTCCGCGCCCTGCCGGGTCGACCTGGGAGGCACGCTGGATCTGGGCACCTTCTATCTCCCGCTGCAACCGTTTGCTCCGGCAACCTTCAACATGGCGCTCGATCTGCGAACGACCGTGTCCGTGGACGTGCACAGCGATTCGCGCGTACGGATATCGTCACGGGGTTTCGAACCGGCCGCCTTCATGCCCCGGGAGGCCCCCTTCGATCATCCCCTGGGGCTGTTTTTCGCCGTGGCCGCTCATTTCGATGTTCAGGGGCTGAGCATTCATATCGCAAGCGCCTCGCCCCCACGAAGCGCCCTGGGCGGGTCCTCGGTTGCGGCCGTGGCCTTGATCGGCGCCTTGTCCGCCTGTCGCGGCCTTGCGGGCGGTCAGGCCTTGTCGCTGGATCAGATCGTGCGGCGGGCGCACATCATCGAAGAAAGTGCCGCCGGCCGTCCCTGCGGTATGCAGGATCATCTGGCGGCGGCTTTCGGGGGGATCAATACCTGGCACTGGGAAATCCTGGCCGATGGCCTGGGGGTGCGCCGGCAGCCCCTGACCGCTAGCGCCGGGGACAACCGGCTGGCCGAACACTTCCTGGTGGCCTATGGTGGTAAGCCCCACGCCTCGCACGATGTCAACGGGGTCTGGATCGAACGTTTTCGCGCCGGACGCGACCGGGCCCGCTGGCGTCGGATTGCAGACTGCGTGCGTCAGTTCAGCGTGGCCGTAGAACAGGGCGACTGGCCGACGGCCGCCGAAGCGATGAATACGGAAACAGCCATCCGCCGGGAGATGACCCCCGATGTGCTCGATCCTCTCGGGGCCGCCCTCGTGGAGGCCGCCCAGGCGCGGGGCTGCGGGGGGCGTTTCAGCGGTGCCGGGGGCGGCGGCTGTATCTGGGCGATCGGCGCCCGTGAAGCGATCGACCGGCTGCGTCCGCAATGGCAGACGCTGGTCGAGGGCCATCCAGAGGCTGCCGTGCTCGATGCGCGGCCAACCGTGGAAGGTTTGACCGTTGACGTCACACCCCGCTGATACCAGGCGGCGGTCGAGGAGAAAGGCACCGCGCGCAAGGCGTATAAGTTCATGATCGATTGCCAAACGAGCGTCTGATCGATAACCATCACACGTACGAACGAGGAGTCCTTATGTATTTTCAAGACGTCATTATGAAACTGGAACGCTTTTGGGCCCGGAAGGGCTGTGTGGTGGCCCAGCCTTACGATATGGAGGTCGGTGCGGGCACTTTCCATCCGACCACCCTGTTGCGGGCCCTGGGGCCGGAACCCTGGAACGTGGCCTACGTGCAGCCCTCGCGCCGTCCCACCGATGGGCGTTACGGCGACAACCCCAACCGCCTGCAGCACTACTACCAGTATCAGGTGATTTTGAAGCCTTCGCCGCACGAGGCCCAGCAACTATATCTGCAGAGCATGAAGGTTCTGGGCGTCGATCCCCTGGAGCACGACATTCGTTTCGTGGAAGACGACTGGGAATCCCCGACCCTGGGGGCCGCCGGACTGGGTTGGGAAGTCTGGCTGGACGGCATGGAGATTACCCAGTTTACCTATTTTCAGCTCTGCGGCAGCATCGAACTGGCGCCGATCTCGGTCGAGTTGACCTACGGGCTCGAACGGATCGCCATGTATCTTCAGGGGGTCGACAACGTCTACGATCTCATGTGGAATCCCACGGTCAAATACGGCGATATGCATCATCAGCAGGAGGTCGAGCAGTCGACTTACAATTTCGAAAAGGCCGATGTCGATATGCTTTTCAGGTTTTTCAGCCAGTATGAAGCCGAATCCCAACGAATGATCACGGACGGTCTCGTGCTGCCGGCCTATGAATACTGCTTGAAGTGCTCCCACACCTTCAATTTGCTGGATGCCCGCGGTGCCATCAGCGTCACCGAGCGCACCGGCTACATCGGCCGGATCCGCAACCTGGCCCGCCAGTGCGCGGAGGGTTACGTGAAACAGCGTGAAACGATGGGTTATCCCCTGCTGGAGCGCGGTATCCCCAAGCTATAGCCCCGGTGGCAGGCAGAACCGAACGGAAAATCTGAAGAGAAACGAGGTAAAGCGAATGGAAAAACTTCTACTGGAAATCGGAGCCGAAGAGATTCCGGCCGGCTATATCGACCCCGCGCTGGCGGCCATGCAATCCATGCTGACCCAGAAGCTGGCGCATGCCCGCATCGACCACGGCGCGATGCGCACCTTCGGGACCCCACGGCGGCTGGCCATTGAAATCAGCGATGTGGCGGTCAAACAGCGTTCGGAATCCAGCGAAGCACTGGGCCCGCCGCTGAACGTGGCCTACGATGCTGAGGGCCAGCCGACGATGGCCGCCCGTAAATTTGCCGAAAAACTAGGTCTGCCGGTCAGCCGCCTGAAAAAGACCCGCACCGCAAAGGGCGAATATGTGTGCGCCCGCGTGACGGCCCGCGGGATTGCCACCGCGACCGTGCTCAAAACTATTTTGCCCGAAGTGGTCCTGGCGGTCCCCTTTCCCAAGTCCATGCGCTGGTCTGATCTGACGATTGCTTTTGCGCGGCCGATTCACACCATCGTGGCGCTTCTGGGAGCGAAGGTGATTACCTTCACGGTGGGCAACATCAAAAGCGGCCGCTATACCCGGGGCCACTATTTCATGGCCCCCGGCAAGGTCAAACTCGGTCAGGCCGACCGGTATAGCGATACCCTGCGCCAGCAGCAAGTCATTGTCGACATTACGGAGCGGCGCCGTCTGGTGGCCGAGGAAGTCGGCCGTGCCGCCCGGGACGCCGGCGGAGAAGTCCTCGATGATCCCGAACTGCTGGATATCGTCACCAACCTGGTGGAATACCCCATCGCCACGACGGGCCGTTTTGAAACCGAATTCCTGGAGGTTCCCCGGGAGGTGCTGATTACGGCCATGCGCGAACATCAGAAGTATTTCGCCGTGGTCGACGGCCAGGGCAACCTGCTGCCGGCCTTTATCGCCGTCAACAATACCCGCACCCGCGATCTCGACCTGGTGGCCACCGGACACGAGCGCGTCCTGCGAGCCCGATTGAGCGACGCCCAGTTCTTCTACCGCGCGGACCTGAAGGTCACGGCCGACGAGCGCGTGGCCAAACTGGGCGGTGTGCTCTTTCAGGCCGAACTGGGCTCCATGCACGCCAAGGTCGAACGCATCGGGCGCAATGCGGTCTACCTGGCCGAGGCCGCCGCCGGCGGTGACGATCTCGTGGCTCAGGTGCGGCGGGCGGCGCAGTTGTGCAAATCCGACCTGATAAGCCAGGTGGTGGGCGAGTTTCCCAAGCTCCAGGGGGTGATGGGGCGCGTCTATGCCGCCGTGGCCCAGGAGCCCGGCGATATTCCCGCCGCGATCGAAGAACATTATCGCCCCACCCGTTCGGGCGGGGCCCTGCCCGCGACGCGCGCGGGAGCCCTGGTCTCGATCGCCGACAAGCTGGACTCGATCTGCGGTTGCTTCAGTGTGGGCCTCGAGCCCACCGGCGCGGCCGACCCTTACGCCCTGCGCCGCCAGGCGATTGGCATCATCCAGATCATGCGGCAATTCGATCTGTCCGTATCGCTGCGCGCGATGATCGATTTCGGCCTGGCGCAATTCGGCGATAAGACCGCCGGGCGGCTGGATGCGCTGGGCGCGGCCATCGATACTTTTTTCCAGCGCCGGATCGAACGCATTCTGACAGACGAAGGGGCCGCCCGGGACAGTGTGGCGGCGGTCACGGCCATGGCGGCCGACCACATTCCCTTTGTCTGGAAACGGGTGGCGGCCCTCGATAAACTGCGCCGCCAGGCCGACTTCGATCCGCTGGCCATCGCCTTCAAACGGGTGGTGAACATTCTTAAGAAAGCGGATCACGACCCCTTCAGCGGCCAGCCGGGGGAACTGCAAGCCAGCCTCTTCGAAAAAGACTGCGAAGGTGATCTTCTCAAGGCCTATGAAGGGATTCGCGAAACGGTCGGCGCCCGGGTCAGCGACGGGGATTTCTACGAGGCCCTGCGGGAGATCGCCCGCCTGAAAGCACCGGTGGATGCCTTTTTCGACGGTGTCATGGTGATGGCGGAAGACGCGCAGGTGCGCCGCAACCGCATGGCGCTCCTGGAACGCCTGGCCGGATTGTTTACGGGGATTGCCGATTTCTCGAGGTTGTCCACCTGAGCCCGATATCTATCGACACAGGCAAAAGGCTTGCGAGGGCGCGTCGCAACCGCCCAGTTGACCGCCTTTCGCGGGGAAGAGCCTAAACGCCACCAGAAGAAGGTT
>JASJED010000130.1 GCA_030065585.1 Desulfobacterales bacterium
AAGGCCTCGGTCACGCCATCTGAAATGAGCACCACGGATTCGGATGGCTTGGGCCACTCGGTCTCACGCGTGGCGTACGCCCACGTCGAATCCACCCCAAGGGGCGGGTCTGTGCCGCGCAAAGTGACAAAGGTGTGGGTGCCCCGGCAATGCCGAATGGGGGGTGGGTGCCCGGCACTGGCCCAGGAGATGCAACGGTTTTCCGAATCCAGCAGCATGATCACGCAGGTCACGAAACGGCCCGAGTCCCTGGTGTCCCGGCATAGCTGGCTGTTCACGGCCTTAAGGATGTCGCCAGGCGCGGTGATGGTCTCCGCTGCCTGTCGCAGGCAGGAGCGCGTGGACGCCATGAGCAGGGCCGCTTCCAGCCCGTGGCCCACCACGTCGCCAACCACGGCGAGCACCCCGCCGTTTCTGGGAATGAAATCATAGAAGTCGCCTCCGGTCTCCTCGCTGAACTGGCTCACTCCGGCCACGTCCAGCCCTTCGATTTCCGGCGCGGATTCGGGCAGAAAGTTTCGCTGCACTTCGGCCGCGATCTCCAGCCCGCGCCGCAGTCGCAGATGGTCGCGGAGACGGGTGATCATGGTGTTGGTGACGCCCGCGATGTAGCCCAGTTCGTCCTGGGTGGCCACGGGCACGCGCACGGCCAGGTCCCCCCGGCTCACGCTCTCCAGTACCGAAGTCTCCATCTCGAATAGGGTGCGCAGGTTGCGCGAAGCCGAGAAGATGAGGTTCACGGAAAAGGCGAGCAGCAGCCCCATCACGAGCAGGATCTCGATGACCACGGACTGGGTTGCCTCGGAAAAGTCTCTAGCGTCGGCGGGTTGCTGGGCCAGCCAGTTCAAATCGCGCAGCATCAGCAGCAACAAAACCATAGTTGAGAGCACGGTGATGGCCATGGCCACCAGCGTGAACATTTTCGAGCGCGGGAACATGTTGGTGGGCGGGGGCATGGGGCCGGGGCTGTTAATGGCCTCGGCGATGGTCTCGCGTTCCCGGGCAAGGGCGAGATCAAGGGCCGCGAACAAGCCACCGGTGATGAAGGCAAGGGTCAGCTTCGAACCGCTCTGCCAAAGGGGTAAGCCCGGCACCAAGTGCAGGACGAGGGAGGCGCTCAGCCCAACCAGCGTAAAGAGTCCCATGTCGAGTCGAAACTGGCGCAGGCTGCGCTGCAACAGGGGCGCGGCGTCCACATAGACGGGCTGCAGCACCTGGCGCAGAGCCAGAATCGCCGCCATGGGCAGGGCCACGTATCCTCCGAATTCCCACACAGGGAGTCCTTCCATGAAGGGGCAGACCTGTCCGCCGTATACGGGGGTGGCCACGGCCACCGCTGCATATAGCATGAGTGCACGCATGTGTTGCCTCCTTTGCGGCGGTATCCGGCATAGAGACTGGCGTTGCCGATATACATCCCCCTGCCGCTTTTTCAGTTCCTGCCGGTTTAAAACGTGTTGGTATACACAAATTCGGAAATTGGCCGATGGTTCTGCGCTCCATTATCGTCTCAATTGTTGGATTCAGTTTTCGCTCCCTAACGCGCATATTTTACCATGGTGATGTCATGAGGACTTCCTGCTTCGTAAGATGTCGCTTACAAATGGGCTATTTTTCTATCGTGTTATGTCAGCCAGAATCCCCTCGATAACGCGCTCAATCTCTTTGCATTTTTGTGGATCAAGCGCATCGGGATGAGGTGAGGCAAACCGACCGGCGTCGTTGTCAAAATACCGGCCGGAAGCATCAGCGAATTCATCGGCCAGCGCGGCGCGGGTAAGAATTTCCGCTCCGATACGGATGTCGCCGCCGACCACACCAAAGGCCTGTTTCACCATTTTGGTGCCGAGCATCGATCCGGGATTGACCGCAATGACGGCCGGACCGTCATCCTTGAGCGAAAGCGCCATACTGCGTGACCACATGGTAATCGCCAGCTTGCTTTGCGCGTAGGCGGCACCGTCGGAGAGCCTGCCCCGTCCAACCAGCGCTTCCGGATCGACCGGCGACTGGGCCGCGGAGGACAAATTGATGACCCGCCCGGACGTTCCCATCAGCGGCAATAGCCGTTGCGTCAACAGATAGGGGGCAATCGTATTAACCGCGAACCGGACATCCAGCCCGTCCGGCGTGATGGGATCAGGCGTCTTAAAAACGCCCGCATTATTGACAAGCACATCGAGTCTGTCGTGCTTTTCCGCCACCGCCTTCGCCAATGCCTCGACCTCCGCCAGGCGCGCTAGATCGGCCACGTAGCTTTCAACGCGTCCATTATTCGGCAGCGCTGAGAGAGTATTTTCCATTTTTTCCGGACTTCGGCCATGCAACAAGAGGTTGTGGCCCAAGGCGACCAACATCTTGGCGGTTTCCAACCCGATCCCGTCGGTGGCGCCGGTAATAAGAATGGTTTTTTGTTTAGTGCTCATTATTTGATCTCCTGGATGCCGATCACGGCATCGTTCCAGTTACGCTGGTTTTCAATGTCATTCTCGAAACCTTTTTCATCAGCGACAGTAAAACGTTTAATGGCGGGCGCCTGGCTGGCTGCCTGGGGCAGTTTCCTGAATCGCTCCAGAGTGGTCTGCAGGTAGAACAATTCGACCTCATCGCGGGATACCGCTCGTGCTAATCTGGATTGGTTAATACACCCTAATGTTAGATACGTGAAGTTGGCTATATTTCTACAACGACTTTACCCATAGCCTGACCGCTGGAAAGGAGGTCATGGGCTTTTCCAACATCCTCAAGGGAGAATTTTTGTTCATCCAGGACCGGGTGTAAACCACCAGCATCAACGATATCGGCCAGTTTGCTGAGAATTTTGCCATGTTCTTCACGTTTATAGTTGTGGATCATCGGGATCAACATGAACACGACATGCAGCGACAGCCCTTTGAAATGCGCTACTGACAAATCCAGCTCAACCAATGCCACGGTCGAAGCAACTTGGCCATTGAGTGCCGTAGCTTCAAAAGAATTTGCCATATTCGCACCACCAACTGAATCGAAAACAACATCAAAACCGGCGCCATCCGAATATTTAGCAACGTATTCGACAACAGGTTCGGTCTTGTAATTTATACCGATAGCCCCCAACTCCTTGATCAATGCCAACTGCTTGTCGCCACCACCGGTTGCGTAGACCTCAGCTCCGAAATAACGTGCCAGTTGCAGAGCGACATGACCAACACCACCGGAGCCGCCATGGACCAGCACTTTCTGACCTTGGGCAATACCGGCCCTTGTCAGCCCTTCATAAGCCGTGATACCCACCAGAGGTAATGCGGCCGCTTCACGCATCGTAAGGTTTTTCGGTTTGTGAGCGATCAAATTGGCATCGGCAACCATGTATTCTGCAAGGGTACCCGGCAAATCACCCAAGCCTCCCGCACAGCCGTAAACCTCATCGCCAATAGCATATTCAGAAACACCCTCGCCCACCGATTCGACAGTGCCGGCGAAGTCCATGCCCAAAACTGCTGGAAGCTCCGGTGAAATCGGTAACGCCCTGCCCATCTGGCGAATCATAGTATCGACGGTATTGATACTGGTTGCAGCGATCTTAACCAATACGTGACCCGGCTTAACCTCCGGTTTGGTGATTTCCGCAGACTCAAATACGTTGGAACTACCAAAATTCCGAATTATCATGGCTCTCATTGGTCTTTTTCTCCTATGTCTTCGTCCTTACGGAATATGCATCATTTCAATTGACCTGAGCAACGAGTCGCGATATTAGTTCGTACACGCTGCATGCGCAAGTAGGCACTATTTAATGCCGTAGTTACAAAAAGGATACTAATAAGGAAAATCAATGCGACACAGCACGTATCAATGTAACCAGGGATGCCCTGTAGAGGCGACTTTGGAAATTATCGGTGGAAAATGGAAGGGTGTGATCCTCTACCATCTAATGGAGCGCACCTACCGTTTTGGAGAATTGAAACGGGTGATGCCGGGTGTCACCCAGCGCATGTTGACCAAGCAGCTGCGCGAACTGGAAACCGATGGGATAGTCCATCGCAAGGTTTATGCGGAAGTGCCGCCGAAAGTCGAGTATTCGCTTACCGATGTTGGCGAAAGCTTAAGGGATGTCATGATGCTGATGCGTGATTGGGGACGGAACCATTTTGGCCTGTAGATTTTACCAAAGCGCAACCGTTTTTCGGCAGCCTGCTAAAGCGTATGTCGCAATCTGGCGGATTGGTCACTTGAGGCCATGCTTGCGCATCTTGTCGTAGAGCGTATTACGCCCGATGCCCAGCGCTTTGGAGGACTGGGTGATATTGCCGTTATAGTGGTGGAGGGCTCTCTCAATAGCTTCTTTTTCCAGAGCTCTCAGCCTGAAAAGCTTATGATTTTCAGCCGCAATGGATTTGGTATCTTGAGTGTGAATATATTCGGGTAGATGTTTAAGCAGAATCGTGTTCCCTGGGGTCATGTTGACCGCTTGCTCGATAGCATTCCTGACTTCGCGAATGTTTCCAGGCCAGGCGTAGGCGGCCAGGGCTTCCTTGGCATCCGGGTGAATTCTGTTGATATGCTTGCCAAATCGACTGGCTATCCGGGAGAGGTGATATTCGGCGATGGGGATCACGTCTTCCGGTCTTTCCCTCAAGGGCGGTAGTCTGAAAGGCACCACATTCAGGCGGTAGTAAAGGTCTTCACGAAAGTTCCCTTTTTCAATCTCGTCCAACAGGTTCTGGTTTGTGGCGGCGATCAAACGGACGTCCACGGGGATCGGCTTGGCCCCGCCGACCCTTACGATCGACCTGTCGGCGATAACCCGGAGCAAGTTAACCTGCATCTTGAGAGGCATGTCTCCGATTTCATCAAGGAAAAGCGTGCCGCCGTTGGCGATTTCGAATTTTCCCATCCGACCTTTGCGGTCTGCGCCCGTGAAGGCACCCGCCTCGTAACCGAAGAGCTCACTTTGGATAAGCTCTTTGGGTATGGCACCGCAGTTGATTGGAATAAAAGGGCCGCCTTCCCTGTCACTGGCGTTGTGGATCGCCTGGGCAAAGACTTCCTTCCCGGTACCACTTTCCCCGGTCAAAAGGATCGTCGATGGGCTGTTTGCGACTTTCTTGGCTCTGGCGACAAGGGTCTTTAGTTTTTTGTCTTGGCATACAATATTGTCAAACTTGAAGGCGGCGGTCCGGCCCAACTCCTTCCTTGCCGCGTCGAAATTTCTTTTAAGCTGACGGTTGGCTTCCGTCAGCTTCATCTTGGTAATCCCCAATTGCCCAATCACCATCGCCATCTGGCAGAAGAATTTCACGGTATTGAGGACTTCGTTCTCCGATAGAACCGGCACGCGGGACAAGGCTTCAAGATAGGGTCCGGCTTGAAAACCGTATTGCGCCGCCTGTTTTTTGAAAAATTCAATATCCGGTTCCTCAATAAAAAACTGTCCTGCAAAAATAGTCCCAACGTGAACTTCATTGATAACGATGGGGACCGCCACATCCATCAACCCGTTTTTACAGCAGTAAATATTGTAGTTGGATCCGCTTTTTACCTTTCTGGCCAGAATGGTGTCACTTTCCTGGCACCGAAGCCTGGTTTCAGGATTGACGCGGTGGAATTTGGCGCATATGTCGGCCCAATCGCCTCTGAGGAGGATATTTCCCTGCAGATCGAGTATGGCGGTGGCCATTTTCGTCAATTTGGTAAAGCGGTCCAAAAGCTCGCGAAAATCAGCCAGATCGATTATTTGTTTAATGTCATACGGCATGACGGGTATCCGCTTGAATTCGATGGGCTTCATTTAAAACATCGCGCAATCGCTTTGGCGATCATTCCCATAGTGAAATTGAGATCACCCCATCGCAACATGCGTCATGTTTCGCATAACACGCAATTTCATGCAACCGGAACCCTATTTTAACCTTGCGGATCAACCGTATCCGGGCAAACCGGGGGTTGATACAATTGCCCGCGGATCAATTCAATATCGGATTGGGTCGGTGCAAAAGGATAGTTGCGCATCTCAGGACCGGGCCTGGAGTTGGCAAAGGGCCGGTTACAGGCGACCTGACCGTCGTACCCCTGGCACCCGCTGGTTCGGAAAGGTTCGCCGGACGAGATCACCGCTTCGAGGGTTTCGGCCGGAACACCAAAATCGGTGATCTTGTGGTCTGCATCATATCGGAAGCGCCCGGCGCGGCTGAGGTCTTCGTCGATCAGATACCGGGATAGCTGGATCCTGCGATAATGGTCGAGGGCCGGCATGGGGTGATGCACCATCTGGGAGCCCTGCTCGGGGAAAAAAGAAAACAAATGGGTCCAGCCGCCCATGTCCTGGATTTTCTGAATGGCCGCCACCATCTGTTTCTCGGTCTCCCCCATTCCGGTAACGAAATGTGCGCCGGCGTTGCGCGTCCCAAAGATCTCGATGGCAGCGGACAGGCGATTCATGTAGGTGTCCCAGCCATGCGGGCCTTTCACCCCGCTGCCGCGATATCGGTCGAACAGTTCCGGTGTGGCCAGGTCGATGGCCACGCCGATTTTATCGGCCCCGGCGGATTTGAATACCATTAAATCTTCCCGGTCAACGATGGTTGGTGAAATCAGCAGGGACACGGGGATGTCGAAGCTGGATCGCAGTTTCCGGCAAAGGCTCAGGGAGTCGCCGATGGAGCGTTTGTTGGTAATCTGTGAAATGCAGATTCGCTTGACGCGCTGTTGCCGGTCGGCAATCCGCTGGATAATCTCGGCGGTTCTATAGGCGGGCCAGGGGACGCGGATAAAGCTCTTCTCGTGATGCCTCCCGGATCGCGCGTTGGACAAGCCGCAGTAGGCGCAGCGTGCGGCACAGCCGGCGTTGTAGGTCAGCAGGAGGTTGATGCAATAGAGCCGGGCGTTGCGGTAGAAAAGGCCTGGTTTGAACCCCAGGGTCATGGACGCCGCCAAGCTCATGCGCATGTATTCCGGGCTTTCCGGAATACGGGAAGGAGACTTTCCCATTAAAGCTTCTCCTTGTGATTCAATATGATGATGTCACTGGAAACAGGACCGAAATCCCTGGGATGCATCTCCCTGTGGGAAGAAAGATGCCGAGCGCTCCTGGGAAACACTGCAGCATGTTTCCTGATAGCTGATGTCGAGGCCATACGATTCGGCTCTCGCCACCGCCTCTTCGGAAGGCAACGCCAGATGGTTAACACCGGCTTCGATAGCCATTTCCTCCAGGCGTCGGTTGCCGCGTTGCCGGGCGCAACCCAGGCTGACCGGAACTTGCGGCATGGCAAACCGCACCTCGGCGATAATATCCGCCACCGCTTCAGGATTGGGGGGACGCCTTTTTGCCATCCGTGTCCCCGGCAGGGTCATCAGCGAGACGATGGCCACCAGCGGTACCTTGAATCGGGATATCATGGCCACGGCCTTTTTTTCCCCCCGCATCCCGCCGTAATGGATTCCACAGACAATGTGGGGCACCATGGGTATCCCGGCCCGCTGCAAAGCTGTCATCGATGCCTCGATACGCTCCACCCCGCAAGGGAGATGATAGACCGCTTGGAGCGTTTCTTCATCGCCGATGACGTCAATCAAGGCCTGGTCCACGCCGGCATGTTTCAGCCCGACCGCCTCGGAATCGTTTACCAGCCCGCTGTGAACCGAGATGAACAAGTTCGTTTCGCGTTTAATCTTGGCGATCGCCGGTAAAAAGCGATCCCAGGGCAGTCGACCCTCGGCATTGCACCCGCCGCTGATCAACACGCCGTAATTCCCTTTTGTGGCCAGCTGACGGCATTGGGACACCAGCTTATCGGCGGATTCCGCATAAATCATGCTGTTCAAAATCTTCCCCTGGCAATGATCACAACCAAGGGCGCATTCACCGCCGGTGATGGAAAGCGCCGGGTATCTTCCGGTGGCCCCCTCCAGCCGGAACATGCCCGGCAGGTAGAACGTGATGCTTTTCCCCAGGTGCCGCCACGAAAGTTCGCGGGCCGCCTGCAACCGCTCCGAAGAAGTGGATAGGCTAGGCATAATACTCACGGAATGCAATCCAACACGACCGGACCGTGCCGGTAAAATCCTGCCAAAAAGATTCCATTGTCTGGCGACGCCGGTGGGCGTGGTCGAGCGTGTCCTGGAAGAGATCCAGCCACTGGTCGTCATAGTGGTGCAACACGCCGGGATCGTCCATCGCGACAGCCCTGGCGGCCCATTTGCCCGCCATCGCGCCGCAAACCACCGCATTGGCGATCCCGGCTCCGGTGATGGGATGGGTATGGCCAGCAGCATCGCCCACCAGCAACACATTGCCATAAACGGCTTGCCGAACCGGTTCCGCAGGGATCCATCCGGCGGCAGACCCCACGATCTGACCGGTTACTTTGCCTGCGGCCCTGAGCCGGGCAATGAATCGCTCCAGCACGGCCCTGGTTCTTACGGGGTTCCGGGGGGTGGTTTTCAACCCGATACCGATGTTGGCCAAGTCCTTTTTAGGAAACAGCCACCCGTAGCCGGCATAAATTTCAGGATCAAAATAAACTTCGGTCCAATCCATCGGTGCCGTCAATGGCATCGTGACCTGAACGCCGGCCAATAAATGATGATTGACGGCCCCCACCCAACGACCGACCGTGGAATGGGGACCATCGGCGCCCACAATGATTTTTGGGCGAACCTTTATCGATTGGCCGTCTCTTCGCTTGAGCAGTACGGTTTCATCATCGCGTCTTTGAACCGCCCGCGTGGAAGTCATCAATCCGGCGCCGGCATCTATCGCCGCACAAATCAGGGCCTGATCAAAAAGATCCCTGTGGATGGTAAACCCCGGGGCTCGCATTTCCCGCACCGGTTCACCCGGCAGATAGGTCTTCATCCTCCGAATTCGTTGTACGATGAATGACTTGCCCAGATCGAGACGGCCCATCAGCATGGCCGGGATGTACTCTGCGCAGCGGACAGGCATCCCGACCACCTGCCGGCGGTCGACAACCAACACCCGCGCATCCCTTTGGGCGGCGGCCAGGGCCGTCGCCCCACCGGCGGGTCCAGCCCCAACGACCAGGATGTCGCACGATACCAGGTTCCTCATGCCGCCACCTCGTTGCCGCATGATTCCACTCGGATTTGAAGCACCGTTTCCAGAAGTTCCAGGTTCAAACTGGTCTGGCGCTCAAACTGCCCGGCATAGGCCTGTTTGGCCTGATCCAGGTCGTAGCAGGTGGTGTTGTCGATATCCAGCAGGATCCCCGGCAAACCGGATGCCTTGAAATCATCCGCGTGCTTGGCAAAAAAGGGCTGGCAGCAGCACCCGATGTAGGCCGCAACCCCGGAGGCCTTCATCCGCATCAATTCATCCCAAAGGTCTTCGAAGCTGACAATGCTGGTGACTTGCATTTGCATATGCCGCCCCATGGACCAGGCCGGCCCGATGGAACAACAATCCTCTCCGCATACCCGACATCCTTTCTCATATCTTAAATCGCACCCGGTGAGTTTGGCGCAATAGGGCAACAGCAGGACCGAGGGGTTTTTTTGGATGACCTCTTCAAATGAGCCGTTGACGACGGAGATCAGGTTGCAATGCTCCAGGGGGATGCCGAATTTGGCCATTTCGGTCTTTTCCAGGCACTGATCAAGGGGTTTCACAAAATCTTCGAAACCCAATCCCGGAATCTTGATGTGTCCTTGATCAAAATAGTCGCGGATCATCCCATGCAGGTGCTGGCGGTCAAGCGGGGCGCCCCTGAGCCTTGCTTCCAGGTCATAAAGCGCCCGGCCGGGAAAGGAGAGAAAATCACCGGTGATATACACATCCTTGAGCCGTTTCTGGGGCAGGTTAACCGCCAGGGTAAAGCGCACCATGCCGGCCGTGGCTTTGTAGGCCGACCGCACGGTCTCGCGTTTCTGGAACCGGGGCTTGACGCTGTCGATCCATCCGAGGGACCGAAAACGCGGCCGTTTTTTCGCAAACCGTTTTTGTTCTTCGGCGTTCAATCCGCCCGTTTCCAACCTGATATTCAAACATTTTGCAAACCCGCGTTTGATGGCCTGTTTGATATCCGCAAGGGCCGGCGCCTCGCCCAATTCCCATTTCAGGCAGGTGACCCGGTCTTTAACCGAATCGATCTCTTTGGCCTTGAGTTTTTCCACCGGTATCTTCAGGGCCCTGAGCATGGTGTCCACATCAAAGTCCACCAGCATGGTGCCCTGAAACATAAAGGCCTTGCCGGACTCGGTGCCGCCGGTACCGGAAATCTTGCGGCCGTCGATCTCGATATCGTTACGCGGCCGGAACTCGGCTTCGAGGTTCAACCGGGCCAGGGCCGCCACCACCGGTTCGCACAGGGTTTTAAAGAGTCGTGCATTGGGAATGGCCGCATTAAAAAACGCCTTGTCGCAAAACACTTCCCAACCCAGTTGGTTTTCATCGAAAAATATGGCCCCGCCGCCGGTAATCCGCCGGTTGATGTCGATCCGGTTGGCCTGGCAGTAGTCGCGGCGTATCTCCTCGTGCAAGGCCTGATGAAAACCGACCAATACGGTCCTGGGCGAAAACTGCAGGAAACGGATGGTGTTGGGGCTCTTGCCTTCGCCTTTGACCTCCAGCAAGGCTTCGTCAAGGGCCATGTTTTCTGCTGCCGTCATGGGAGGTGTGTCCAACAGTCGCCAAGTTGGCAGGGTGTCGTTCAAATCGTTTGGCGGGATGATCTTTTCCATTGATAAGGCCTCCATCACAGGATTCCCATCGTTTTAGCGGTTAGCGGATCAATCCTCGCCGGCAAGCGCTTTGTTTATGAGTTGAACAATGTCCATGACTTCGACCGGAACCTTGTTTCTTTTCGCGTAGGTGGTCATGGTGCGCACGCACTGCTGACATGCGGTGACCACCGCCTGGGCGCCGGTCGCCTGGACCTCCTTCATTTTGTTACCGGCGATATTGGCAGACAGGCTGGCATCGATCATCTCAAGGTTGCCGCCCCCGCCGCAGCAACTGCAATTCTCGCGATGGTTGGAGAGTTCGACGAACCGGATCCCGGGAATGGATTTGATGATATCCCGCGGGGCATCGAAGGTACCCGCCCCCCTGCCAAGATCGCAAGGATCGTGGTAGGTCAGCGTTAGATCCAGTTCCCGGAGCGGCAGACGGTCCTCCTTGAGCAGCCTTCCCAGAAATTCCGTGGCATGGAATAGCTCAAATTCTTGGGGATAATGCTCCTGCCACATCCGGTAACAGGATGGGCAGGCAAAGACCACCTGCTTGGCCCCCCTGGCCTTGATGGCTTCGACATTGTTGGCGATCAAACCATCGAGCTGGCCGCCGAGCCCGGCGCCGAGCAGAGGAAATCCGCAGCACCACTCATCTTCTCCCAGGAGTGTAAAATCGACCCGGGCGGCATCGAAGATTTTGGCCAAGGCCATGGGAATCCGCTGGGCCAGCGGGAAAAAGGAGGATACACATCCGGTGAAATAGATGACCTCGGCCCGCTCCTTTACATAGCCGTGCTCCGGTGCGTCGGGCATATCTTCCACCCATTCGGCCCGTTCCTCATTATCCTCGCCAAATACATTATGGCTTTCATCTAAATTCTCCCGGATCATGTCAATTTTTCCGGGATAGGCCTCCGATGCCACGAGGTCCCGGCGCAGTGAATGCCAGAGGTGGGTCAGGTCCAGCCCGGCCGGACAGGCCTGGCGGCAATTCCCGCACAAGGTACAGCGAAAAACCGTATCGCTGAAAGCGCGCAATTCTTCTGCTGTGGGTTCTTTGACAAAGCCCAATCGGCGCCAGAACCCCGTTCGGGCCTTGACCAACCGGCCAAGTACCTCGAGACGGTAGGCCGCCGACAGCTTGCCGTCAAAACTGCCGGCGACCGCCGGGCACACATCAGCGCAGGCTTGACAGTTCGTGCAGGCCTGTATCTGTATGAGCTGCCGGATGCTGTAGTTCCTGTTTGACATCTTAATCCTGCTTGTATTTTTCGATGTCTTCCAAGACCCACTTTTCGATATCGGCAGGGGCGTGGATCAGGTTGTTGAGTTCATCTGTGTCCGCCGGCTTGATCTTGAACATCCAGCCCTGCCCATAGCAGTCCTGGTTGATGAGCGATGGCTCGGCTTCGAGCGCCTCATTGCCTTCGATCAGTTCGCCGTTAACCGGCGCATAGACCTTTCCCAGCCATTTGCCCGATTCCACCTGGGCGAATTTTTTTCCGACCTTAAGCTTCTTGCCGGCAAAGGGAATCTGTACAAAAACAATATCGCCGGCCAGTTGCTGGGCAAAGTCGTCCATGCCCATAACCAGTATGTCGCCCTCGACCTTGACCCAGTAGTGGTTTTTCTCATAGTAAAGATCTTCCGGCAGATTGTACCCTTGAATTTCCATGCCATCCCTCCTCCGTGTCAGTGATTGGCTTGAATCCGTGATCGCACTTCGGCCATCAGCACCACCGGTGTTGTCAGCATGTGGATCATGCGCGTAAAGGGGATCAGGGCCACAAATACGCCTGTTAAAATCGCATGTGCGTACCATACGTAGCCATAGATATCGGTTATCCCGGTCATGCCTTGCACCATCAGACTGACGCTATAGCCGATGAGCGCATAATGCGCGCCATTCGGCCATCCGGTCATGGCGATCCGCAGGCCTTCCAGAATAAATCCCACCAGGACCATCAGGCCCAGCAGCATGGTCATGCCCCGGCCAGGCGCCGGCAGATCGCTCACCGTTCGGGGATCTTTTTCGGGGCGAATGAGTGCTGCGCATACCCCCGTGATGATCATCAGGCCGGTCAAATCGAAAAACAGGGCCCGAAGCGGATGGTTTTTATCCTGCATGGATCGGGTCAAATCCATATCCGGAAGCATCAGCGACAGGCCGAGCGCGATCATCCCGAAAGTCAGCCGCATCAGGATCGGATAATAAATCAGGGCGTGGATAAACCAGCGGGCCGGAGACAAGCGGTAGAGCTTCTGAATGAAAAGTACATCGGCCACCAACGCGACCACGAAAGGTGAAAAACCACCCGGCAACCGATGTCCGCTTCGTTTCGTGCGGCCTCCCGAGAACCAGAGAGCGACAAGGCCGCCCATTCCCATTGTAAAGATCAGCAAAGCGATAATGGTGGTCCAGTCCCCGATGGAAAAGGTGGCCACGTGACAAGGCAGGCACAGGATGCTTTT
>JASJED010000131.1 GCA_030065585.1 Desulfobacterales bacterium
ATGAAAAGCGGACATGATCAGATCGGCGACGTAGACCAGATGGACCAGATCGACGTGGTCGGCGGCTTTCTCGGGGCCGTGGTGGTGGCTAATCGTTTCCCGAAAAGGAGCGGGAAGCCCCCAGTCTTCGGCCAGCCACCGCCCGGCCTGGGTATGATCGATGCTGAGATGCCGCGCTTCCACCGCCAGAAAATCGATTGCATCGGCGATATCCCGGTAGAATAGCGGCCGCCGCGGGGCAACGAACTGATCCAGAACCACCTTGCCGATGTCATGGAGCAGCCCGGCCGTATAGGCCAGGGCCGGCGTCAACGTCCGGGTGCGCTGCGCCAGCTGTTCGGCAACCTGGGCGGTGCCCACGGCGTGCTGGTACATGCCGCCCAGGCGAACCGAGTCGCCCTGGCCCGGCTGGCGGAAAAAGTCCCGCACGCAGACGGTGATCACCGAGTGAATAAACCGATCCTGGCCCAGGAACGCCAAGGCGTGCTCGATCGAGGCGATCCGTCCCTGGCCGGAAAAGGCCGCCGCATTGCAAAGTTTCAGGGTCCGCGCACAGATAACCTGGTCCTGGCGGACCAGTTGGGCCAGTTCCTGGACGGGGTAGTCGGCGTCCGCGACCAACCGTAGAATCCGCAGCGCCACCTGGGGGATAGGCTGCAAACCCTTCAGCGCCTGACAGATATCATCTTCGCTGGGAGCGGAAAGCTGGCCAGCGTTCGCCATGGGCCGGCCACCGGCCGGATCGATCGAGAATTGCCCGTTGCGCATGTCCAGCCCGATGCGGGTGGGCAGAAACCCTCCGGTTTCCAGACGATCGATGGGGATGCCTTCGCGGTGTAGAAAGGCCAGCACGTTTTCACAGGTGCGGCCGCCGATATCAAGATTCAAGTCCTTGGTGGCAAGGGGACCGATCAAGGCCCCGCCGGCCAGACAGGTCCTCATCCGGTGGACCTCGGCCCCCTCGTCGCGAAGCGCGGCCAGAAACAACGGCAGCCCGGTGGTCGCGTATTTCTCGAGCTGAAAGGTGCTTTCGGGCAGGGGCGGCTCCGGCAGCAGCAGGTGAATCAGCCCGCCCGCCTGGGTTTCGCGGTCATAGACCCCCAGGCCCACGCAGGTACCCAAAAACGCTTCCAGCTGGCAATCGCTGCGGGAGCCGACCCAGAAACGGCCGGCCGGTATGGTCAACAATTCATGGCGCTGCATCGCGTTCCTTTGCGCAACCCAAATGTTTCATGTATAGTGCAAACGATATTATCGGCTTATATTTCGAGATCTTGATAATCAGAGCGCCTATCACGATCCGATCCAGCGGAGTTGGTGACTGCGCCTTGACACTTCGGAGCGCAATTCTTATCACGATAAAAACAAATGGGTCGTCCAGCGCAAGCCTCCTAAATCTCGTCGCTAAATGCGACGCCATCCAGGAATAATTATGATTTCAGATTGTTACCGGATGTGGTCCGTGATGTTGGTCGTTATGGCGGCCTTCATCACCGGCCTTATTTCGGGAGAGGTCCTTGCCGCCCGCAACCTGGAAGCGGAAATCGCCCAGGCGCGGCGCGACTGGCTGGTCGGCCTGGCCACCGAAAAACGGATTGCCGATGAACTGGCCAGTTATCAGGCATCGGATACGGTTTCGCCGGAAGTCGTGCAATTGTATGAAACCTACCTGGATCGCGTCCAGCGTCTGACCGAGGAAAAACGGCGTTTGTTGGAGCAACTGGAACGGCATGAAGTCCGGGCTCCCGCTGGAGCCCCTGGTGCGAAGCAACAGGCCGTCAAGCCCGCCTATGATCCCCGCGTTCCCGAAGACCAGGAGCTTGACGAACTCGATGCCCTCAACCAGGAATTCGACCGATCGCTGGCCGCCTTCGACGACATGTTGTTGCGGGAAATTGAACAATCCCGGGTCCAGTCCGATCTAAAGATGAAACAGCTGGCGCGCGAAGCCGCCCAGGCGAAAAAAGCGCTTGGCGCGCAGGGGCCGATGGAGGGCAGCGCCGAGGCCGAATCGAGCATGCAGGAGGGCCAATCCTCCGGCGGCGGCGGTAGTGAAACCGGCAAAATGGAAAAAGATCGTCAGGGCGCGCAGCAAGGTGCCGCAGGCGCTATGGGCCAAAAGGACAAATCAGGAAACCGGGAAGCCACGGGCGAAGGGACTGATCTGGCCAAATCTCAGCAAAAAAAGAAAGGGGGGGCGGAAGTCGGCGATAAAAGTTCGTCGGGCGATGATGAAAATATTCGCTCTCAGGATGACGATATCGTGGCCCGCCAGTTGCGTGAGGCAGCTGAAAATGAAACCGACCCTGAGCTGAAAGCCAAGTTGTGGAAAGAATATCGCGATTACAAAAAAAGTCTTTAGAGATACCAGGCTGCAAGCGATACGGCCGTATGAGACGATCTTCCCGCCAGCGCCATGCGACCCTGCTGATCCTCGCAAACTTTTTGCTGAGCGGGGCGTTGAGCGGGTGCGCCACAAATTATAACGCCCGTGATGTCGAGGCCACCCCCATCCAGATCGCGCAGCAGGAGATCCCCGAGACGGAACTGCTGGATGTGGGCATCGTGGTTTTCGAAAGTGCCGAACTCACCGATGAAGAAATTCAAGACAAGGGGACCAACAATGATATTCGGCAGTCGGAAGCCCACTTCATTCCCTGCCATCTGCGCAATACCCTGCAGCGCAGCGCCCAATGGGGCGCCGTACGCGTGATGCCGGAGGAAAATGCATCCCACGAGGTCCTGCTCACCGGCGAGATCCTGGAATCCAACGGACAGGAACTCGTTTTGAAAATCAAGGTTACCGATGCCAGCGGGCACCAATGGTACGAAGAAACCTACCGCCAGGAAGCCGAAGGCGCTGCCTACAAGGACAACATACCGTGGGAACAGGATGCCTATCAGGACCTTTACAACACCATCGCCAACGATTTGGCCGCCTACCGGCAGAAATTACCGCCCGGATCGGTTAAACAGATCCATTCCATCGCCAAGCTTAAATTTGCCCGGGACTTTGCTCCGGATGCCTACGGCGACTACCTGCGTGAGGATGATGAACAGAGGCTGACCCTCAACCGCCTGCCGGCCGACGACGACCCCCACATGGCACGTCTGATGACAATCCGTGAACGCGATCACCTTTATATAGATACCCTGAATCAGTATTATGACGGATTTTATGCCGGCATGTGGCCGGCATACGAAAACTGGCGCAAACTGGATCTGACCGAACGGCTGGCCCGTGACGAAATCAGTCGTTCCTCTCTTATGCGCAAAGCCGGCGGTGCGCTGCTGGTGGCCCTGGCTATTCTGGCGGAAGCCACCGGTACGGGGGCCGGACCGATGCTCAATAGCATGATGGCCGTTTCAGGCGGACAGATCTTCATGAGCGGCATCAATCTTTCCAAACAGGTGGAAATGCACTCGGCGGCCATCGAAGAATTGAGCGAATCGTTCGGCGCCGACATGGAACCGGTCAATCTGGAACTCAAAGGACAAACCTATGAGCTTACCGGGTCGGCCCAGGAACAGTACCAGCAATGGCGGCAGTTGCTGCAGCAGATCTATCTGCAGGAGACGGGGTTCGGGCCCCCGGCCGATGACGGCCCGGACGCAACTTTGGCGGATTGAAGTCCAGCGGCACGATTACCGGCGCGGGACAACCCATGCGGCCCACGGCGCCCCGTTATCGGCGGTAAAACCCCGTTGAAACCAGAACATAAGCATGTCTTCTTTGACCCCTTCGCCATTTCACCAGGATCAACTCCTTTGTGCCCGTTTCCGATTACAGACCCCTTTAGGCCGGGGGGGCATGGGTGAAGTCTGGCGGGCCCACGACCTCGAACTGCAAATCGACATCGCCGTAAAACTGCTTCATCCCCAACTGGCGGCGGCCGAAGGTGCCGTGGGCTTTATGAAGAATGAATGCCGGGCGGCACGCCGTCTGAGCCATCCCAACATCGTGCGGGTCTATGACTTTCACCAGCAGGATGAGCTGGCGTTCATCTCCATGGAATGGGTCGACGGTCCCACCTTCGATCGCTGGCAGTCGTCAAACGTCACCAACCGTTTGACGCCGATCCGGGTTTTGGCGGCGGTGGCCGACGCTCTCGAACACATTCATCGGCAAGGCTTGGTGCATCGCGACGTCAAAGCCCGCAATATCTTGATGGCCTCCGGCAGGCTGCCCAAACTGACGGATTTCGGCATCGTGGGCCTATGGCGTTTCCAGCCGAACATGCTGGACATTCAGTCCGGAGGATCGCCTGCCAGCATGAGCCCCCAGCAGCGTGAAGGTCGCCCCCCCCACCCCGCGGATGATATTTATGCTCTGGGTCTTTTATTGTACGAAAGTCTTACCGGTGTTTCCCCGCCCCCGAGCGCAACAGCGGATACCTTGGCGCCCGCGATCGATACGCTCGCTTCCGAAGGAACGGCGAGCGGTGAATTGCAGCTGCTGGCCAACAACATGCTGGCCCCCGAGCGCGGCGATCGCCCCGCCAGTATGACGGATGTCCGCGAAGCCCTACAGAACGCCCTGGCAGCACCGGCGCGTCGAACGGCGCCACCAGATGCGAGCGTTTCTTCGGCCGCCGCATCCTCCCCGTCGATCACGGCCGCGCGTATCGACCCGCAGGCCTATACGCCCGCGGCCCAGGAGGCGCAGGGTACGACTTCCCGCAGAGGTCCCCTATTCTGGACCCTCATGCTCGTCATGGGCGCCGCCGGACTGATTGCCGTCGGAATTGGTGTCATCGCTTATCTGTCCCAAAACCCTTTCACGGGCGTTGCCCCCCGGGCGGTTTCCAAAACGGTCGCCCCCGACGATCCGCAGCCGGCGCCGGCCCCTGTCCGCCGGGACCCCGCGAAAGAACCCACTGCCGCCCCGGCACCCGCCGAACTCGCGGAGGCCGAGGAACAACTGGCCCAATGGCTGCAGCTCCATGATCAGCTTAAAACCGCCCAGGCCTCCGCCTGGGCACCGGAGAAGTTGGCGAGCATCGAAACCGTTGCCCAAGAGGCCGATGCGGCCATGACCCAGAGGGCCTACAGCCAGGCGAAGGAAGCTTATGCCGCCGCCATCGCCGAGGGCCAGACCCTGCTGGCTGGCAGGGATGACCTTTTTGCATCCCGAATGGCTCAGGGCCATGAGGCCCTTGCGGCCGATCAGGCGGCTGAAGCGCAGACCCATTTCGAAATGGCCCTCAAAATCAAGCCGGACGATAACGCGGTGCGCCAGGCCATGGCGGATGCCGCACTGCGGGGGCAAATCCTACCGCTGATGGTCTCGGCCCAGGGGCATGAACGGGAAGGTCGTTACGACCTGGCCCTGGCGGATTATGAGTCCGCACTCAAACTTGACCAGACCTACGCACCCGCCCGCCGGGCTGTCGATCGTCTCAGGGAGCAGTTCGCGGAAGAGCAATACAACCGCCTGGTCGCGGAAGGACTTAATGCTTTATACCAGCAGCGGCTCGCTGAGGCGCGCGTTCATATCCAGGCGGCCCTGCAATACCGTCCGGGGGGCCACGAGGCCCGCGAGGCCCTGCACCAGATCGATACCGCGGTCCGCGAACAGCAGATCGCCCGGCTGCAGCGTCGGGGACGTGCGGCCGAAAACCAGGAGACTTGGAACCGAGCCTTAAAGGCTTATGAAGATGTGTTGGCCATAGATCCCGCCCTGCAGTTCGCCCGCGAGGGGGCCGTGCGCACACGTGAACGCATCCGGCTGGACAAACGCCTGCGGTTCTATCTTGACCATCCGGATCGTCTGGCCTCGGAGCGATATCTGGAAGAGGCCCGCCTTTTGCTGACCGCCGTCGAAGGCCTCAAGCCTCGTGGACCTCGCCTGGCACAAGAGATTCGCTCGTTGCAGACGCTCATTCAGAACGCCCAGGTCCGAATCCCGGTGACCCTTGTATCCGACGGACAGACCGAAGTGGCGGTGCTGCGCGTGGCCCGTCTGGGACGCATCACCCGTGAAACCCTTGAACTGCGCCCGGGGATCTACACCATTGTCGGGGCGCGCAACGGTTATAAGGACGTTCGCCAGACCATTCGCATCCAAGCGGATCAAACGGCCTTGCAGGTAGCGATCGCATGCAAAGAAAAGATCTGAATCCTGGGGATCAATCCAATCAAACCACCCCACCGGATACCGACGGCCTCCCGGCCGTGACCCCGGTGGCCTTTGAGCCCCGACACCAAGTCGCCACCGCGCAGCTTGGGCGCGCGCGACGGCTTTGGCTCCTGGCCTTAGCCCTGCCGGCCGTTCTCCTGGCGGCCACGGCCTGGTTTGTATTTACCGCCCGTCAACTGGAACTCGAAATCGATCCGGCCCCCACCGAAATTACGATCCAGGGCGGCCTTCCGGCACCCCGCTTCGGCACGGCCTACCTGATCCGGCCCGGCCAATACCGACTGCACGCCGTCCGCCCCGGCTACCATGACCTGGAAGCCGATCTGCTCATCGACACCACCAAGCACCAGACCCTCACCTTCAGTATGACCAAACTGCCGGGGCGCATCGATTTGACCACCCACCGGGAAAACCATCCGTCCGATGTGGTGAAGGGCGCTGTTGTCCGACTAGGCGGCAAGGAAATTGGCCAAAGCCCCTTGGAGGCGATGGAGATTCCCGCCGGCCGGCATACCCTTGAACTGCAGGCACCGCTCTACAAAACCCGGGAAGCCACCCTCGAAGTGGAGGGCGAGGGCCGCCGACAGACCTTCACTTTTGGTCTGGAACCCAACTGGGCTGATGTTGAATTCACCACCGACCCCGCCGATGTGCAGGTCAGGATCGCCGAACGCGGCCTGGGCCGCACGCCTTTGACGGCTCCCGTGGAAGCTGGCCGGCATGTGGTCAGCTTCCGCCGGGAAGGCTACAAACCCGGCCGCACCGACATTCGGGTGATCGCCGGCCAACCGCTGAAGGTACCGCTGTTTCGTCTGGAGAAAATCGACGGCCGCCTTTTTGTGACCTCCCGGCCATCCGGCGCCAACGTCACCGTCGATCAGCACTTCCACGGCCAGACACCGCTGGACATCACGCTAGCGCCGGACCAGGAGCACGTGGTGCGCATCTCCGAGCCGGGTTTCAAGACGGCCGAGCATCGCGTGACGGTTGCCCCCGGCGCCCGCACCTCGATTGCCGCCGATCTTGTGCCGCGCCGCGGCCGAATCCGCTTCAAGGTCTCCCCCCCCGACGCCCGGTTGATCGTAAACGGCCAGCCTTACGGAAAGGTGCCGGCCTCACTGGATCTTCTGGCGGTAAAGCACAATATTCAGATCGTCAAAGATGGCTACCGCGATTTCCGCACCCAGGTGACCCCCCGGCCCGGCTATCCCCTGCAGATCAGGGCCAAACTCAAACGCCCGTATGAAACCGACGTTCCCGGTGTAATCCAGGCGCCCAACGGGTACCGTTTGAAACTCATCCAGCCGACGGCCTTTCAGATGGGGGCTTCGCGTCGCGAGCAGGGACGACGGGCCAACGAAACCCTGCGCCAGGTGCGTCTGACCCGTCCTTTCTACATGGGCTTGATGGAAGTCACCAACGGCCAGTTTCGCCAATTCCAGGCCGCTCACGACGCCGGCATCTTTAAGAACTACAGCCTGAATCGCAACAAACAGCCGGTGGTCCAGGTGACCTGGGAGCAGGCCGCGGCGTTTGCCAACTGGCTGAGCCAGCGGGAAGGACTGCCCCCGGCCTATGTCCGTAAAGGTGAAAGCCTGGTACCGGTGTCCCCGCCCAACCACGGTTATCGTTTGCCGACGGAGGCCGAATGGGCTTTCTGCGCCCGCGTTGACGCGGCGGGCAAGGTGACCAAGTATCCCTGGGGCAATGCTTTCCCGCCGCCGGACAAGAGCGCCAACCTGGCCGATAAAAGCGCACAGACAATTCTGGACCTGTATCTCGAAAATTACACGGACGGCCATCCGGTGGCCGCTCCGCCGGGCAGCCTGGCACCCAATCACCTGGGATTATTCGATATGGGGGGCAATGTCTCCGAATGGTGCCACGACTTCTACACCATCTACGCACCGACCCAAGGCCTGGTGGTAACGGACCCGGTCGGGCCGGTCAGCGGTCGTCACCACGTTATCCGGGGCGGCAGTTGGAAGCGGGCTTCGATCCAGACCCTGCGGGCGGCCTACCGTGATTACCAGGAAAAGAAACGTCTGGATCTGGGATTTCGCCTGTGCCGCTATGTCAAATCGACCAAGGAGACCCAATGATGACCGCAACCCCACGATGGGCGGCCGCCCTGCTGCTGGGCGCCTGGCTGATCGCAGTCGGCCCGGTACGCGCTGCGGATGAGCCCAAGCCCTCAACAAAGGATACCGCTGCGTCCAAAACCGAGACTGAGAATCCGCCGCCCACGCCCCCAACCGGCACCCCGGCAGCGACACCAACCCCGCCCGCCGCCAAACCGCCGGATCGGCCCAAGGCCGAAACCCGGCCAAAGAAAACGTTTCGCCCATCGGAGGAAATCCACGTGGACAAAGCAGTGGATTTCCCCGCTGACATATGACACTAAAGTGAAGGGGCTCAGCGGGGCTAAACCCCGAAGACGCCTGCAACCACAACCCGGGAACACCGATGAAACACAACCTCCCCGTTTCACTTGAGTTCATCTATCAGTTTTTCGCCCTGATCCTGATCGTTATCATGGTGCACGCCGTCTACGTGGCCGCCATTCGTCCTGCCGCCGACGGATTCATGCTCCAGCAGGCCGAACGCCTGGCCAGCGGCCAGCCGGCCGAATCGCAGCAGTCGATTTTTGTCATGATCCGCGATTATGAGCAGGAGGCCTGCTTCGTGCTCATGCTCTGGGCCCTGGCTATCATGGTTTATAAAAGCGTCGCCATCATCCGCCATCGCGGCTTGCTGAGCGAGGATTTGATCCCCTTGGCCGAAGGCGTGCGGGTGCTGCCCGAAGACTCCCTGGCCTTGTCGCGTCGCATCCAGGCCCTGCCCGCGCACCAGCGCGACTCGCTTTTACCCCGCGCCTTGCTGGCTGCGCTTCAGCGCTTTAGCTCAACCCGCAACATCCAGGACGTGGCCAACGCCATCAATGCCTATTGTACAAGCGAAGGGGAGCGGCTGGATGCCGAACTGGCCATGATCCGCTACATTGCCTGGGCCATCCCGTCGGTGGGCTTCATCGGGACCGTCCGGGGCATCGGCCAGGCCCTGGGACATGCCCACAAGGCCTTGGAAGGTGATATCATGGAAGTCACGCGCAGCCTGGGGGTGGCCTTCAACTCGACCCTGATCGCCCTGCTGATCAGTATCGTGCTCATGTTTCTGCTGCACCAGCTGCAACTCCTGCAGGAACGCTACATCCTGGACACGGAAGCCTATTGCGAAGATAAACTGACCCGCCGACTGCACACCCGCTGAGGAGGAACCGCGTGAACCTGATCGGGCTGGAAATCAACGATGCCGGAATTCTGGGTGTCGATTCCGACGGCCGTCGGTTGCCCGTTGAAACGGCGCTGACGGAAAGCCCGGGGTTTGCCCTGGTGCAAGGCCGCCAGCTCAAACTGGGCACATCCGCGCAGCACAGCGCCCGGCGATGGCCCCGCCAGATCAACTGCCGCTTCTGGGATGCGCTTAACGACCAGCCGCTGCGCAGCCCTGAATTTGACGGCTATAGCCATGCGGAACTGGCTTACCGGCACCTGGCACAAGTGTGGGCGCAAATTAACGCCGCCGATACCGCGGTGATCTTGACGCTTCCCGACCACTATCAGGACGAAGCCCGGGGCCTACTGCTGGGCATCACGGCGGCGCTCGACATTCCCGTCACCGGGCTCATCTCCCAAGCCCTGGCGTGCCTTCCGCCCGACACCACCGAAGACGTTTTCTGGCACCTGGATGTCCAGCTTCACCGCATGTCCCTCACGGCGGTGGACTGTCGTCCCCGACCGGCCGTGTGCCGCCATGACACCATTGAAGACGCCGGACTGGAAGTGATCCATCGCCAGTGGGTCAAGATCATAGCCGATGTCTTTGTCCGCCAGACACGCTTCGACCCGCTTTACGCCGCCGAGGCCGAACAGGAACTCCACGACCGTCTGGCCCCTATGGTCGCAACATCGTCGGCCGAGGCCCCCCTCATCGTCGAAATGCAGGCGGATGGCCGCATCCATCGCATCCAGCTCGATCGGGAGGCCCTGATGGTGCTCTATCCGCCCTGGATCGAATGGCTGCGGGAAAAAATCGAAGCATGGCAGCAGGCCTTGGCCGTGGCCCCGGCGGCATCCCATTTGCTGGTCACCCACCGTCTGGCAGGTCTGCCCGGTTTCGTCGCGCAACTCGAAAATGCCACGGGATTATCCGCCCGTAAACTTGCCGCGGGCACGGCCGCCGCCAAGGCCCTGGCCTACGCCGACCGCTTCACGACGGGCCGCACCAACCGCGGTGTGCCTTACCTCGATCGTGTGACCGGCCGGACGACCGCCGCACCGGCCGACCGTCGCACAGAGCCGGCCAACGTCGTACGGATCGGGCCGACCCATCTGCTTTACCAAGGCTGGGCCTACCCCATCACCACCCAGCCCTTGGTGGTGGGGCGGGAACCGCGGGAGGATTCCCGGGGCATCCGCATCCGCGGCCGGCTGGCCGGCATATCGCGAAGGCATTTTACCGTCGTCCGTCAAGATCAGGACGTCCTGCTGACCGATACGAGCAGCTACGGCACCCGGGTGGACGATAGGCCCGTGACCGGCAGCACAATCCTCAAAGTGGGCCAAACCTTGCGCATCGGAACCCCGGGCGAAATCCTGCAGGTCATTGCCTGCCTGCCGAACGATGAAACGACGATCCCTTAATGTCTTCAGCCTTTCCTTTATCGACTGCATCTGCTGCGGTCTGGGAGCCATTATTCTGCTTTTCGTGATCGTCAATGCCAAAAGCGCCGTGGAGCGGGATAAAGTCACCCAGGATGTGACCAGCGAGGTCACGCGCATCGAACGTGAGGTTCTGGAAGGACGCAAACGCCTGGTGGAACTGCGCAACGCCCTGGAGCAAACCCAGGAAGAAATTGCCCGCACCCAGGGCTTGAGCACCAAAATCCTCAAGCGCATCGAACAACGCCGCACGGAGATCGCTCACTACGAAAAGGAAAACCTGGCCGAAAAAACGCACCTCAACAAACTCAAAGCCGACGTGCGCTCGCTGGAGGAAGATGTCAAGCGTCTCAAAGCCGGCAGCCAGGCCGAAGACGACCGCGGCGACCGCGTCCGCACCTTCGCCGGTGAAGGTGACCGCCAGTACTTGACGGACCTGAAAGTCGGCGGACGCCGAATTTTTATTCTGATAGACACTTCCGCCAGTATGCTGGACAACACCATCGTGGGCATCATCCGCCGGCGCAATCTGCCGGACGCCCAGAAAACCCAAGCCCCCAAATGGCGCCGGGCCGCCGCCACGGTGGATTGGCTCACGGCGCAACTGCCGCCCGAAAGCCAATATCAGATCTTTACCTTCAATGAGGCCGCCCGGACGCTGATCCCGGGAACCTCCCATCAGTGGTTGCCGGCGGCCGAGAGCCAACGCCTGAACCAAGCCATCGGCAAACTCTACCAGACCGCCCCCCAGAAGGGCACCAGTCTGGTCAACGCCTTTGCGGCCATCAAGCGCATGCAGCCGCCCCCGGACAACATCTTTCTGCTCACCGACGGTCTGCCCACGATGGGCGCCGGAAAACCATGGCGCCGCAAGGTCTCGGCCAAAAAACGTTTGAGCCTGTTCAGCGACGCGCTCGCCCAACTGCCCGCCAAAGTGCCGGTCAACGTGATCCAGTTTCCCCTCGAGGGCGACCCCCTGGCCGCCAGCGCTTTCTGGCGGCTGGCCACCCGCACCGGCGGCAGCTACTTCTGCCCCTCGGCGGACTGGCCCTGAAAGGAAATCCGTATGGCCCGCCAACGCCGCCAGATCGAAGTTTTCAGCCTGTCCTTCCTGGACTGCATCTGCTGTGCCTTCGGTGCCATCATCCTGCTGTTCGTGCTCTCCAAATTCTCCGAACCCCGGGTCATCGAGATGGTGCGCACGGATTTGGAAGCCGAGTTGGCCCGAATGGAAAAGGAATTGCATGAAATCCGCGGGCAGACCGTCCTGATCGACCGTGAGTTGACCGCCAAACGCGTGGTGCAGTCCGAGGTCCGCCGAAAACTGGCCCGCCTGCAGGGGGACCTCACGGCGATCCAGGGAGAATTTTCAGCCTCCCGCGACGATGCCGAGGTTCAGAACATCATCGAAGGCCGCATGACCCGCGCCCTGCAAGAGCTTACCGAAGAAATGAAGCGGCTTTCCAAGGTTCCGCGCAAGCGCATCGACCGCAGCGTGGGCGGTATTCCCGTGGACAGCGAATACATCATCTTCATCATCGACACCTCGGGCAGCATGCAGCGCGGCGCCTGGGTGTCGGTGCAGCAGAAAATCCGCGAAACCCTGCAGATCTACCCCAAGGTCAAGGGCATTCAGGTCATGAACGACATGGGCGAGTACATGTTTCCTTATTATCGGGGCAGGTGGATTCCGGACACCACGCGCTTCCGGGAGAGAATCGTGGACACCCTGGGGACCTGGTTTCCCTTCAGCAACAGCAGTCCGGTGGAAGGCATCACCGAGGCCATCCGGACCTATTACGGCCCCGACCTGCGCATCAGCCTGTACGTTTTCGGTGATGAGTACAGCGGCAAGAACATGCAGGGCGCCATCGAGACGGTCGACCGGGTCAACCGGGCCGATAAGACGGGGCGGCGCCTCGTGCGCATCCATGCGGTCGGGTTTCCCACCGTCGTAGACGACCCCCGCGCGATTACCGGCTTGCGTTTCGCCACCCTCATGCGGGCTTTGTGCGAGCGCAACGGCGGCGCCTTCGTGGGCCTCAGCCATTCACGCGGGTTGGGCTCGGGCCCCGGCATCCGCATCCGCTTCTGAGGTTCTGGGATTATAGGTTCTGGGTTCGGCGTTAAAATCAGTGCAATCCGGGCAACCCTGAACGGGGAACCTGTAAATGGTTTCGGGTTTCAGAGTTCAGCTGTCAGGCGGCGGCGATCAGCATGGGTGGGTTTTCCCTGACACCCGACATCCGAAACCTGAAACCTTGTATGTAAGTAACAAGGC
>JASJED010000132.1 GCA_030065585.1 Desulfobacterales bacterium
GGATGGATTTTGATTTCCTGCCAGTGGCCGCTGACAAGTTCAGGAAGATCGACTTCACCCGCCGGGACGATCAGGTGCGGGGCGGGAAATACTCGCAACTCGAAAGCGCCGGCCGAAATCGACCCGCCCGTGGCCTCATGAAATGCGCTCTGCAGATCGTATTGATTGAGCCAGCGCTCGAGCAATAACGGAATGACCAGCAGGAGAATGCTGGCCAGCAGCAAAATCGATGCGGCGGCCACCGTCAGGATTCGTTTGGAACGTGATGAAATGGGCATATTTGCTTTTAGGGCTCGGCTTGGTCCAGAAGATGGCGCCGACCGCGATTGCAACCGGTGGCAGTGGGAAACGGCAAACCGATTCTATCTTTCTATTAAACTAAGAAACAATAGCCCTTTCGCATCTTCGGTGCAATATCCCCATTTTCAATATTTTACCCGGATGGATCGATGCAAACAGGCCGCCCAACCTCTTGTTGAGGTCGGGCGGCCTGTTCGTCACAATCCATCACTTAGAGACTTATGAAGAGGAGGGGATGGGGGGCAGATGGAGGGAAGGTCATATTGACACAGGGTTCGGCATTTAAAACATGACCTTCAATGTCAGACAGGCGGCATAGGCATTTAAAGGCGCCCCGCCATCCCCATTAACAGGAGTTCGCATTGGATCTGATACAGGTTCTTTAAATCCAATGTTTAAGGCATAAGGGTCATTGTTGAAAACTTCAAATGATGGGGACCCCTTCTGCGCCAATTCCGGATGCAGCGGACGCAGAGAATCAACCCCTTTCGCGCCATGAAAACCGGGGCCCATCGGCATCAGCCCGCCAAGGGAACTACATCCTATGGTCGTCAGGCTAAAGATAATAATGGCAATGCGGTTCACGGTTTTCATCGTTAAATTTCCAAACTATCAGGCGCGGTTGATATTCACAGAATCAATTTATATGCCAATATGGGAAGTCCATATTCAACCAATTGAATTTAATATAAATATGAATAATGAAGCGCCCTGTCAGGCTTTCACCGCTTGACCAATCAACGATATTTAATTACTATACGGTGATATTTAACTATACATTTGATATATGACTATTCATTCCAATATTCAATTTTTCCGATCCCTTTCCGAGGAACTTAATCCCGGTCGCCTTCAGCGGAAATTTTTAGAGGCCCTGCTCGAACTGCAAAATGTCAGTCGAGGATCCATCTGGATTAAGAAAGACCATCACTATTGCTGCGTGGAAGCGGCTGGTCCTCAACGTGAAGCGATCGTCGGTGTCCACATTCCTTTCGACGAGCCCAGTATTGTCGGATGGGTTATCGAGAATGGCAAGATGACCATCGCGGAGCCGCAGAAGGATGGACGCCACTATCAAGCCGCGGAAAAGCCTCTCGATATCAAAAGCAGCTTGATCCTCTGCTTGCCGCTCTTTCTGCGGGACGGGACGGTCTATGGGGCCGTACAGATCATCGATACGGAGCCTGGCCAAACCCGTCTGAATCTCGAAACAGGTTATCTCGACGATATCCAGGAACTCATCGACCTGGGCTCGGTGGCGCTCAGCAACGCCGTTCAATACCATCGGAAACTGGAAGAGACCGAATCGCTCAAGCACACGCTGGAGCAAATTCAGGGACAGCCGCTTCTGATCGGCCAGAGCCCCGCCTTCCAGAAGGTGCAGGGGCTCATGCGTGAATATGCACGCACCGATTATCCGGTTCTGATCAGGGGGGAAAGCGGCACCGGCAAAGAGCTTTTCGCCCGGCAGCTACATCAGTTCAGCCACCGACAACGCCAGCCCCTGATGGTCCAGAATTGCAGCGCGATTCCTGAAACGTTGCTGGAAAGCGAACTGTTTGGCTACAGGCGGGGGGCTTTTTCCGGCGCCGTCAAAGACCGCGAGGGCTTGTTCCAGGCTGCCGACGGTGGCACGCTATTTCTGGACGAAATCGGCGATATGCCACTCAATCTGCAAGCACGCATCCTGAGGGTCATTCAGGACGGAGAAGTCAAGCCCTTGGGATCGAACCAGGCCAAGCAGGTCGATGTGCGCATTGTTTCCGCCACCCATCGCAATATCCAGCAAATGGTTGCCGAGAAGCAGTTTCGGGAGGATCTGTATTACCGGCTTTCCGTTCTTCCCCTGACGTTGCCGCCCCTTCGTGAGCGGCGCGAGGATATTCCGATCCTGCTGCGGCACTTTATGAACCGTGAGACGACCAAAATGGCCATGGCCCCCAAACAATTATCGCCCAGCGCACTGGACCTGCTTGTGACCTATGGCTGGGGGGGCAACATCAGGGAGCTTGAGAATTTCGTCCGCTACATTCTGGTAACAACGGAATCCACGCGAATTGGCCGGAAGCACTTGCCCATCCGCATGACGGGCATCGGTCAGCGACGCCGCCGCAGCGATGTTCGGCGCCCTCCTGACCAGCCGTTCGTATCCAGTGAACCCCCGGAAGAATCCGCCAGGCTTTCATTTGGAAATCGACGCTGGAACGACGTGGAACGCGAATATATTCTCTATTTGATGGATACCCACCGCTGGAACATCACGCGGGCCGCCCGGGCAGCGGCTGTCAATCGATCAACGTTTGCATCCCGCATGCGGCGGCTCGGTATCCGCAAAGTAAATTAAAATTTCGGTCGGCCGCAACTCTCGGCAGGCGTGCAACACGATAGCCATTTAAAGTATCTGCATGTGACCAAACCTAGTCAGCCACCTGCGCCTGCCGATTTTGCGAAAATTGCCTCCAGGGGCGGCAAACCAGAGGGCCGGTTCAAACCCGCAGGCCGACAGTGCGCCCCATCAGCCTTCTCAGCTTCTGTATCAGCCGTTGCGGTCGCCAGGGCATCCAACTGAATCGCGCCCGCTCGCGAATGAGTTCGCGTGTTGTTGCCCGCAGCCTGTCGGCCAGCACCTCGGCGAACACCCGATAAAGAATGTAGCTGTAGGCCATACGATCATAACCGGCCAGATGCTTTATTTGCCGTGTATCTGTGGCCAGACAAACCGTCTCTTGCTGGGCGACGACGGTTGCGGAGCGCCGGGCGCCGTCGATGGCCCCCATTTCACCCATCAATTCACCCTGCCGGTCAGTGGTGGTAACGGTTCGCCCCTGCTGGGCAATGGCGACTTCGCCATAGACCAGGAAATAGACCCAGCTGCCGGTAACCCCCTCTTTGATGATGGTTTCCCCGGGGAGATATTTGCGGAGTTTGCTACGTTTGAGCAAACTCCGCAGGTCTTTTTCACCAAAAGGCTCAAAGGTCGGAATCTTCCTTAAACTGCGGAGGATTTTATCATTATCCTCGAGAAAACACGATTCAATCATTCAGTCTCCTCCCTGCGCGAATTCATCACTCTAATTTTGCACGGCAAATGACAGCCCGATCCGAACCCCTTAGTTAATGCAATATTTAAGCCCTTATTGCATTAAATGATTTCAGAATTGACAGCCACGATCATTCATCATATGTTTACAATTTATTTATTATTTACCCCGTTTAAGTTTTGGAAGGAAACAACATGCCGGTTTACGAATTCGAGTGCCCCGAGGGCACCATCACCGAACGGCTCGTCAAAATGGGCACCCGCACCATCAAATGCCCGGATTGTGGTCGCCAGGCCAAAAAAATCATATCGCCCTGCCGTTTCGAACTCAAAGGCGGCGGTTGGTACGCTGACGGCTATGCGTCCAAGCGCGGGAAAAACTAAGGGCACCGCTATCTTCGCCAGAAAACGGGTTGCACCGAAGGAATCCCTATGCCCCTCTATGAGTACAAGTGCCGTCACTGCCAAAGTGAATTTGAGTGCCTGGTGTTGTCCTCCCAGGAAAATGATCCCGAGTGCCCTTGCTGCCATAAGAAGGGGGTCGATAAATTGATATCCGCCGGCAGTTTTCGACCCCATGGCATCCCCACCGGCGCTGGTGGTTTCAGCCCACCGGCGTGCGCTCCCAAAGGTGGCTGAAAGATTTAAACGCCCCTGGTCAAGGGGACTCGCAATCCAGCAGACCGAAACCCTCTTCCGATCAGCATTTGGGTTTTAATGAAGAAACGCCGCCCAGGTGCCAGCGTTGCGCAACGACCCGACGGCCAGCGCCCGTTGAAGGGGGTTAAACGACGGCGTTACCCGCCAATGGGTCTAAAGCCGCAGATACGCGATCGCCCGATCCTGCCCGCTAAACACCTAAACGAGGTACCACCATGAGCGAGATCCGCATGACGACGGAAATGCGAACCGATTACGACTGCGAAATAAGCGGCCTGCCGGCGGAACGCTGGGGCGAGGCCGTTTTTGCGGTTGGCGGCCAGGAACTGGCCATCGAAGTCAGTGTTGAAAAGGATGTCATCGTAGCGGTCATGGCGGGTGAAGATGCCATGTGGAAAGGAACGCTGGAGGGATTCAAGCGACTTCTCCGCAGCGGCGTGGCCAAAGAGTGATCCACGGCCCATCGCCGGGTATCCACCCGATCGGTGCTTACCGTCCGCGCGGTGTTGATGGGCCCCGATCCCATCTTGGTGCCGCATCTTGGCCCCTGGAAAATTAAAAGCGCGGATGGGCCTTAACCGCTCCCGTCCACTGTAATCGCCCCTAAGGCTGACGTCGCCGTGATCTGGCGGGACGGTCGGCCTCGCACCAACCCGAGTCCAACTTCCAACGCATTTGCCCGAATGAGGAAATCACAGCCATGTATGAGGATTTAAAGGGGAAGACCGCTCTGGTCACAGGGGCCGGGAAAAAAAACGGGATCGGCTTGGCGATTGCCGCGAATCTGGCGTCGAGCGGATGCCATCTCATTCTGGCCGATCTCGGCAGCGAGGGGCAGGATGGCGGGGTCGTGGCGGCGGGATCGGCCGACGAAATGACGAAGAATGCGTCCGACCTCGCGTCACGCTTCGATATTCGCGTCACGAGCGTCAGCGTTGATGTGACCAGCAACGATTCGATCGCGAAAATGGTGACCGCCGTCTCTTCCGCCGTCGAGCGGATCGACATCCTCTGCAACAATGCCGGGGCGGTGTTCGGCGTGCCCAATGCCGTGCACACCTATCCGGAAGCCGACTGGATGAAGACCATCGACGTCAACCTGCACAGCGTATTCCGCGTTAGCCGCGCCCTGCTCCCGCTGATGTTCGGGCAGCCAGCGGTCATCATCAACACGGCCTCCCGGGGCGGCAAGGTGCCCCCGCTTTTCAACGGGGCCTATGCGGTGGCCAAAGCCGGCGTGATCATGCTCACCAAGGTCATGGCCAAAGAGCTGGCCGGAGCCGGGATCCGGGTCAATGCCGTCTGTCCGGGCCAGATTCATACTGATCTGGAAGACTGGCGTGCGCCCCTGGAGGCCGAGTTTCAGGGACAGACGGTAGAAGAGCGCAACGAAGCCGTGCGCCGCACCATACCCCTCAATCGGGTCGGCACCCCCGATGAAGTCGGCCGACTGGTGGCCTTCCTGGCCTCGGAAGCCTCCGCCTACATCACCGGACAAGCCATCAACATCACCGGCGGGCAGTTGATGGAACTATAGACCACCCGGCTGCCGCGATGCCGGCCGGACACACGGCGACCCAATTGATAACTAATTTAGGCTTTGCAGATCAAGGAGGCGTTATGGCGGACATCACGGGAGGCGAACTGCTGCTCAGATGCCTGCACGCCGAAGGTGTGCGGCACATTCATGCGATTACCGACGGGACCTATATGATGGTCGTCGAAGCCCTGGAACGGAGCGGCGACGAACTGGGAATGCGTCTGGTGGTGCCGCGTCATGAAGCGGCGGCCGCCCATGCCTGCGACGCCTATACCCGGGTTTCCGGGCGGCCGGCTGTCGTGATGGCCTGCGCGGGACCCGGAGCAGCCAACCTGCTGGCCGGGATGATGTGCGCCGAAGCCGAAGGCAGCCCCGTGGTGGCGATCACCACCACCCGGCGCAGCGACATTGCGGATGCCTACCAACACCAGGGAGGCATGCAGGTCAGCCGTCATCTGGAGGTATTCAAGCCGGCCGTCAAATGGAGTGGCAAGGTGGAGCACTGGAAGCGCATTCCGGATATGGTGCGACACGCGTTCCGGGTGGCCACGAGCGGAAGGCCGGGACCGACCCATATCCTCATCCCGGAAGACATTATCTCCCAAAAAGGTGATGAAGCCCAGGTGGCGACCGTGGCCCCGGACCGCTATCGGGTGATGAAACCCTTGCCGGGTGACCCCGAGGCCATCCAGAGGGCGGCGCAAATGCTGGCAGATGCGAATCTGGTCAATATTCACTGCGGCAACGGCGCGGAGCGTGCCGGAGCGGCCGAAGAGGTGCGCCGGCTGGCCGAGCACCTGGGATGTGCGGTCACGCATACGATCCGGGCACGCGGCATTCTTCCCGACGATCACCCCTTGTGTTTTCACCCCACCTGCATGTCCCGTATCGCGGCCAATAGCCAGGCCGATGTCGTCCTGGCAGTGGGCACCCGCCTGGGCGAGCTGAACATGTGGGGCCAGCCACCCATGTTCGGTGATCCCGCCAAACAGCACCTGATCCAGATCGATACCGAACCCACCCACATCGGCCTCAACCGGCCGACGGACATCGCCCTGATCGGCGATGCCCGAAGCGTTCTGGATCAACTCTGGGATGCGGTCCGGCAACTGACGGAAAAAAAGGCCCCCCATGGGAAAATTGCCGAATTCAGGGCGCTACAGGACCAGTTTGCACAGGAGCTCGAAACCGCCCTCGAAGATACGGGCCGCCGCCCCATGCTAACGGGCCAAATTTTGAAGGCCTGCAACGAGTTTTTCAAGGATGATGCCATCTTCGTGATGGACGGCGGCAACACCACCTTGTGGGCCATCCATTATCACATCGCCCGCCGCTCGCGCTCCGTGATCTATTCCATGAACTACGGGCATCTGGGTACGGGTCTGCCCTACGCGATCGGCGCCAAGCTGGCCTGTCCGGAAAAACAGGTCTACTGTGTCACCGGCGACAGCGCCTTCGGCTTCAACATTCAGGAGCTGGAAACGGCCGTCCGCAACGACCTGCCCGTTATCGTCCTCGTGGCGGTGGACGGTGCCTACGGCATGGAGAAAAGCGCCCAGCAGCGCCAGTTCGGCCGCGAGGCCCCCTGGTTTGGCCACGACCACGCCCCGGTGCGCTACGACCAGGTGGGCGTCGCCATGGGCTGCCACGGCGAATTCGTGGAAGCCGTGGCCGATCTCCATCCGGCACTGGAGCGCGCCGCCGCTTCGGGCCAACCCGCCGTCATTCACGTCGTCGTCGATCCAGAAGCCAACGTGGATCCGCCCGGCAACTGGCTGTGGGCGGCCGCTCGGTCCGGCAAAATGTAGGCCGGGACGGCCTAACGCGTCGGTTTGGGCGGGTACGCATCCAGCGGCGGGGTAGGAAGCCGCAAACGGGATGTGCATTTACCATATCGGAGATGGAATCCATGGATATGGCGGCAATCGATCAGATCCGGTTGAATTTCAACCCCCAGGGGCTATTGATCATCAACATGGCCATCGGGTTGATGATGTTCGGGGTCGCCCTGGATTTAAAAGTGGCTGATTTCAAACGGGTGCTCGTGGATCCCAAAGCGCCCGGCATCGGTCTGCTGGCCCAGTTCATGCTTCTGCCGGCCTTTACGTTTCTTTTGACCCTGGCGATCAGACCCCACCCCAGCATGGCCCTGGGGATGATGCTGGTGGCCGCCTGCCCCGGGGGCAACCTGTCCAATATCATCACCTATCTGGCGCGGGGCAATTGCGCCGTATCCATCAGCATGACAGCGGTTTCATCGGCCATGGCGATTTTGATGACCCCCTTCAATCTGGCCCTGTGGGGCCGCTTGAATCCGGACACGGCGGTCATTCTGCGCGAGGTCCGGCTCAGCCCGACCGATGTCTTCGTGACCATCTTCGTCATTCTGGGAATCCCCCTGGCCGCGGGCCTGATGACGACCCGAACCTTCCCCCGTCTGGCGGACCGCGTGCGCCGGCCATTTAAAATATTTTCGTTGAGCTTCTTCATTCTCATCGTGTGCGGCGCCCTGGCGGCCAACTGGCACTATTTCCTGCACTATGTCGGGCTGGTGATCTTCGCGGTATTCGTGCACAATCTTCTGGCGCTCAACATCGGTTACTGGAGCGCCCGAGCCATCCGCCTGGACGCGCGCGACTGCCGGGCCGTGTCGATCGAGGTCGGCATACAAAACTCCGCCCTGGGCCTCGTCTTGGTGTTCAACTTCTTCGACGGTCTGGGGGGCATGGCCATTCTGGTGGCCTGGTGGGGCATCTGGCATATCATCGCCGGTCTGACGGCCGCCTGGCTTTTCAGCCGGCAGCGCCTTCCCGGAGATGAAGAACCCCTAACCGCGCGCCATAACCTTTGATCCCGAGGAACCCCGCACCCATGGACACCACCATCCCCCCAACCATGCCGGCCGTTGTCTTTCGACAAGGCCGCGGTCTGGTGCTGGAAGAACTTCCGGTGCCCTCTGTGGACCCGGACGGCGTCCTGGTCCAGGTGGCCCACACCGGATTCTGCGGCAGTGATCATGCCCTCATCCAATCCGGCGAGCTGGCCGACGGTTCCATCCTGGGGCATGAGGTCAGCGGCCGGGTGGCGGCCTGCGGTAAAGCGGTGAGCGATGTGGCCGTCGGTCAGCGGGTCATCGTCCGCCCCAGCCACTGCGGCGATTGCCGCGACTGTCGCAGCGGAAGGCCCTATTTCTGTCAGGTCAGCCGCCGCACCATCGGCATCGGGGATATGCCCGGCGCTTTTGCGGAGTATGTACACGTCCTGCCGTCGATGCTCATCCCGGTGCCCGACGGCGTCGATTCTTCCAATGCCGCCCTGGCCGAGGCTTTTGCAGCTTCACTCCATGGCATTCATTGTGTCGGGCGGCCCAACGGTTCCGCGCTGGTGATGGGCGGCGGGACCATCGGACTGGCGCTGGTTAGACTGTTAACTCTGATGGATTTCAACCCGATCGTCCTGTCCGAGCCGGTGGCGGTCAAACGCGAACTGGGCATAGCCTTCGGAGCCCACGCGGTCATGGACCCTTTGACCGAAGAAACAGGGCCGCGCGTTTTCGAACTGACCGCGGGCCAGGGCTTCGACGCCGTCTATGAATGCTCGGGCGTGGCCGACAATATCGCCCAGGCCCTGGACTGGGTCGCCCGCGGCGGCGACGTGTGCATCATCAGCCTGATCTTCAGTGCCGCATCGATCCAACCCCTGACGATCAATTTCAAGGAAGCGCGGCTGACCGGCTGTTATTCCAACACCCACGCGGAAAACCAGTTGATCCTGCGCTGGATGGCCGAAAAGCGCTTGGACGGTCGGCCGCTGATATCCGATCGGACAAACTTGGAGCGACTGCCGCAAATCTACGGCGAGCGCATCGCCGCCGGCCAGACCATCAAAGTCATGGTCGACATTGGGGAAGCCTTCTGAACGCGAAAGGAAAACCATACCGTGGGGTAATCCAACGTCGTCGCCGTGAAAAAGCAGCCCGGCGGCAGCAGATCCTAAATGCTGCCCGCCACCTCCTGTCGCAGAAGGGCCTGCCCCTGACCTCCGTCAATCAGATCGCGCGGACCGCCGAGCTGAGCATTGGCACCGTCTATTTCTATTTTAAAAACAAGGAGGATATCTTTGCGGCCCTCCAGGCCGAGGGGCTCGATTTCCTCCACCGCTTATCTGTCCGCCTGCCGGCTGACGGACACACCCGCGGAAAAGCTTTCCCGTGAAAGCGAGGGGTATTGGGCCGGATTCACCCGGCAGAATTGCAACCCGCTTGGATGGCCGGCGACCGCGCCGATGCCATCTAAACCTCCGCCCGGGATGCCGGATCTTTGTTAGCGGGCCGTTTTAGGAGCGACTATGGAGAAAATCGACCGGCAGGTGTCGGTGGTCATCAATGGCGAACGCTGTATCGGATGTGGCACCTGCATCGCGGTCTGCCCCTCCGGAACACTTGCGTTGGAAGCCGGCCAGGCCATCGTTTCTGGCCATGAATCCCTCTCGTGCGGCCACTGCGAGGCCGCCTGCCCGGTGGAAGCCATCCGCATAGGCGCACTCAACAATGACAGCCAACAGTTTGCCACCTTCCGCCAACAAACCGACTGGCTGGCGCCCGGCAGCGCTGATATTGCTAGCCTGGTCCAGCTGATGCGCTCACGGCGCTCCTGCCGTAATTACCAGGACCGCCCTGTCCCGCTGGCGGTATTACAGGACCTCGTCAAAATCGGCCTGACGGCCCCGTCCGGATCGAACTGCCAGCCCTGGGCTTTTACGCTGTTGCCATCGCGTGCGGCCGTATTGCATCTGGGGGATATGATCGGTGCCTTTTTCCGCCGTTTAAACCGCATGGCCGATCGGTATTTGCTGCGAGGGGCCCTCCGGATGATCGGCCGGCCTGAACTGGATTTTTACTTTCGCAATTACCGCAATGCCGTGGCGGAGGCTTTAGAGGCTTGGGACCGCACAGGTCGTGACCTGCTTTTTCACGGCGCCCCGGCGGTGATTCTGGTGGGAACACGGGCGGACGCGGCCTGCCCTAAAGAGGATGCCCTGTTGGCCACCCAGAATATGCTGCTGGGCGCGCATGCCATGGGATTGGGCACTTGCCTGATCGGGTTTGCCGTATCGGCCCTCAAACAGGACCCGGCGATTTTGAAACGCCTGGATATCCCGGACGGCGAGTCCGTGCACGCCGTCATCGCTCTGGGGTATCCCGATGAGAAGGAAATCTATCAGCGCCTGCCCGGCCGCAAAGCATTGACCCAGCGTGTCTGGGATCCCGACCGCAGCGATTAGCTCCGGAAAACAAGACTGATAGAAGCGGTCACGTACCAGGGGCGGCGTCATCAGTGGCCGTCATCCCGATCGTTTTTGTCAGCAAGGCGGCCAACTGATCCAGATAGCCATAGTAAAAATGGTCGGCGCCAGCCAGTATTTCCAGCCGGGCCCCTGGGTTCCAGAGTTTCGTCAGGCGCCTGAGCATCTCCGGGGGGGCGATATCGTCGCGGCTGCCGGTGATCACCGTAGCGAGCCCCGCCAGGCGCGTCACCGCGCTAAAATCCATGAAAGCCGTCGGAGGCGCCACCATGGTCATGGAAATCCCCGGCAAACGGGTACCGGCACAAAGGGCATTGACCCAGACGCCGAAACTGTACCCGCTCAGGATGACATCCTGATGTCCGCGCGCCTGGAGTTCGCCCACCGCTGCGCAAACATCCGCCTGCTCGCCAACGCCGTCGCTGTAACGTCCTTCACTACGCCCCACCCCCCGAAAGTTGAAGCGCAGGGTCGTATAGCCCGCCTGGCGATAGGCCGAGGTGATGGTATAAACGACGTCGTTGTCCATGTCCCCACCGTAGAGGGGGTGGGGATGGGTGACGACGACCGCGCGGTTGCCGCCGGTATGCAGACGGCCTTCGATACCATAGCCTTCGGAATGCAAGACCAGATGTTCTTCATCCATGATGATTCCCTGTGTGGATGCGGGTCAGCGCAGCGACTTCATGAGCGCCACCAGCGCATTGCCAAACGCATTTAAGCGCCAGCGCCGGATATCTTCGATCGCCGCCAGATCTTGGCGGTGCACCGGTCGTGAAACAGCAATCGCCTGGATCAGGGTCTTGTTCAGCACCAGCCCCGGGTCCAGGTCGAGTTCCGCCGCCGTGCGGTCGCGCCAGGCCTTGAGGGCCGTAACCCGCTCAGGCACGCCCGCCGGCATGCGCGGGGGCCGCTTGCGCGGATAGACCGGCAGCTTGTCCTCGGGCAGCTTGAGGGCGGTCTGCACGGCTTCGCACAGGGCGGGGCCGTGCATGCCGATTTGCCGTTTACTTAACGCCTTGGTTTGCTCGATGGCCCGTATCGTGGTGGGCTGGGCCGTGGCCACGATCAGCAGGGCCTTGTTGGAAAAGATCTTGAACAGGGGCCGGTCGCGTTCCTTGGCCAGACGGCGGCGCAGTTGCAGGAGGCTTTCCAGAACAGCCAGCTGGGATGGTTTCAGTCGCCCGGCCCCCCTGAAGTTAAAAAACAATGGGGCCGCATTTCTGGCGGGCGGGCGCACGCCACATAAGATGGCACACTCCTCACGCACCCAGGCCAACCGCCGTTTGCTTTTCAATTCCTGCCGGATCAACCGCTCCAGGGGCAGCAGGTGGGCCACGTCACCGGCGGCATAATCCATCATTTCCACAGGCAGGGGACGACGCGACCAGTCCTTACGCTGATATTTCTTGTTCAGGCGAATATCGAAGCGGGCCTGCAGAACAGCCTCCAAACCGCTTTCGCGAATGCCCAGAAATCGCGAGGCCAGTTCGGTATCGAAGAGATTCTGGATTTCGATCCCGAAATCACGATACAGGGATCGGATGTCATAGTCGGCGCCGTGGAACACCTTGAGAATTCTATCATCGGCCATCAGTGGCTTAAGCGGTGTCAGATCCTTCAAGGCCAGCGGATCGACCACATAGCTTGCCCGCGGGGAGGCGATCTGCAGCAGGCAGACTTTTTCCCTAAAATGAAACATGGAATCCGCTTCCAGATCGACGGCAATCCGCCGCGCCTTGGCAAGCGCGTCGACCGCCGCGATCAGTGCATCGGGATGATCGACGGTGCGGTATCCGTTCGAGGGCACGTTTTGCATTATTTTACTTGACCCGCCTGATTCTATCCTTTAATTTTTGCAATTTCGACAACTTAACAAGTATCCGCGAGCGAGGACACAATGGTCAATATAACACTTCCCGATGGGAGCTCAAGACAGTTTGATGACATCCCCAGCGGTCTGGATGTGGCCCGCAGCATCTCCGAGGGTCTGGCCCGTGAGTGCGTGGCCATGGAAATCGAGGGCCAAATCATCGATCTCTATCGCCCCATCGATAAGGACGCGGCCGTCAAACTGATTACGACCCGCGACCCGGAAGGCCTTGAAATCATGCGTCATAGCGCCGCCCACGTGATGGCCCAGGCTATTTTACGGGTCTGCGACAAGGCCCAGTTGACCATCGGCCCGGTGATCGATGACGGCTTTTACTATGATATCGACATGGCGCCGATTTCCGAAGACGATTTCCCCAAAATCGAAGCGGAAATGAAAAAGATCGTCAAGGCCAAACTCCC
>JASJED010000133.1 GCA_030065585.1 Desulfobacterales bacterium
CGCTTCCACAACTATTTCTGGCTGCCATTGCTCCTTCTTCTATTGAGTGCCGGCATCGCCGTCTCGACCCTGATTCGCATGTTTCGCCGCTATATCGATCGCCTTTCCCGTTGAGGGCCGTTTGCCGCCGCCGGTTTGCGGTCGTTGATCAGCGCGGTTGCTTTGGGCGACCATTGGCGCACAGTCGCAAGTCCGCATGGTGCCCATTGCGCTTCTCCGCCTTTTTGACAGGCTTGGCGGTTGGAGTCAAAAGAAATCCCGCACCGTTCCTCGTCAAAGGAATCGGGCGGGACTTTGCAACCACGGCTGAATTTACGATTCAACCGTGGTCGGTGACCGAGCCAGCGCTAGGCCTTGGCTATTTTTGGGAAACCAGCGTGTCGTTCACATAACGCAATACGGTCACGAACTGATCGGGTTCGTAATAACCAAGAAAATTCCGGAGTTTGTTGCCGTCCGGCGACAAAAACCAGTTGTCCGGCACCGGGCGGATGTTGTACTTGGCGGCCACTTTGTGATTTTTGGTCGTATCCACCCGAATGGCGACGAAATCGCTGTTGAGCATCTTGACCACCGATGAGTTGCGAAAAGTGGTCTTCTTCATTTCATCGCAGTACTCGCACCAGTCCGTATAGAAATGCAGATAAATACGTTTGTTCTGCTTTTTCGCCAGGGTCATACCCTCTTTGTAGCTATACCACTTGATTTGGCCGGTTTTTCTCTGCTTCGCACCCGCCAGGGCCAACCCGGTAGACAGACAGAAGGTTACGATCAGAACAGGAATCCAGAGCTTTAGTTTTTTCATTTCGCACACCTCGATTTGTTTGTTTCCGTCGGCTGGCAAACCTTAAGCCCCCGGCAGTGCGCTCAGCGACAATAGCATACCGAATCGATCGAGAACAAGCGCCACCCCCAGTCCGATGAGCAGCACGCCCGTCGCCAGATTGACAAAGTTCAGGGCCCGTTTGGTTTTTTGCATGATGACCAGCATCTGGCCGATAAACAGCGACATCATCAGAAAGGGGATCCAGAGCCCCAAAGAATAAATCGTCAACAGCCAAACCCCCTCGCGGACCGTCTCTTCACTGGCCGCCAGAATCAAGATAGCGCTCAGAATCGGCCCGATACATGGGCTCCAACCCGCCGCAAACGCCATCCCGACCAAAACCGTGCCCATGATATGCGCCGGCTTTTCGCGAAGATGAAGCCGTTTATCCATCTCGAGCAACCGGATTCGGAAAAGCCCGGTCAAATGAAACCCGAAAACGATAATGATCAGACCACCAATCACCCGGATGATGTAATTGTGGCGCAAGACAAAGCCCCCCAGCAGGGAAGCGGAAGCCCCCAGGAGGATATTGACCAGGGCAAATCCCAGCCCGAATGCCAGGGTCGATTCGATCACCTTGCGCCGCAGGGCACCGGAATGCGTCTCCGTCATTTCTTCCAGCGAATAGCCGGAAATAAAAGAAAAATAGGCCGGCACCAGTGGCAGAATGCAGGGAGAGAGAAAGGACGTTAACCCCGCCGCAAACGCTACGGGATATGTGACGGTCGCATCTAACATGACGTTTGAAAAGGGCAGGCGTAAGCGGACAATCTGAAGCGCCCTTATCCTCCTCTCGGAATGGGTCTCGATCAATGGGCGGCCTGGGCCGTCCAGATAGGCGCAGCAAGATATGTGCCTCACAGAGGACCATTAATTTCTTTGGTGATATCAATCGAGAACAACGCTTCGCCTATCGAAGGCCCGGTTCTAAATGACAAAAATTGTCAATCGGCTGACAAACCCTGTCACTCGGCTGACAACTTCGGCTAATTTTCGGGGGGCTTGGTCGGTCGCACGAGGATGCCGGTGAAGAAGTGGTCAAATGCCTACGGTGCGGGCCGGCGTCGGAAAAGCCTTGACTTATGCGATATTATCGTCAAAATGAAAATCAGATCTATATGCAACCACCTATAATTGTTGGAAAGACTGAAAAGCAATGGCAATCGTGGGTTATTTCATAAGCGCTTTGGCGAACGTCATTTATTATGTGCTATTCATCTACATGTGGATTATCATCATCCGCGCCGTCCTTTCGTGGGTCAGCCCGGATCCGTACAATCCCATTGTGCGGTTCATTCACAACATCACCGAACCGGTACTCTATCAGATCCGGCGGCGCCTGCCCGTTTCCTTCGGCGGCATCGACCTGTCTCCCGTCATTGTTCTTTTGATCATCATGTTCCTGCAGAATTTTGTGGTCCGCTCTTTGCTTCATTTCTCGCGGACTTTTATCCAACCATAACGAAAGGGCTGCTGACGGCCATGAAAATCACCCCTCTGGATATTCAACAACAGCGCTTTACCGTCCGGTTCCGTGGCTTCGATGTGCGTGAAGTCGATCTTTTTTTAGAGCAAATGGCACATACGTTCGAGCAGATGCAACGCGAAAGCGAATCCCTCCGGGAAGAGATACGACGCCTGCAGTTTGAGAGTCAGGGTCTTAAAAAACGTGAAGATACGTTCAAGCGTGCCATGGTGCAGTCACAAAAAGTGCTTGAGCACATGAAGGAAAATGCCGAAAAACAAGCGGAACTGATCATCGCCGAAGCGGAAATCAAAGCCGAGAAAATCGTCAGCCGATCGCAGGCACGCCTGGATCATTTGCAGAAAGATATTGCCGAACTCAAACGCCAGCGCGTTCAAATCGAAGTCGAAATCAACGCCGTCATCGAAAATCATGCCAAATTACTGGAAATCAGCCGAGAAAGCATGCAGCAGGACGATGAGGCCGATGAAAAGATTTCGGTTTTTAAAAACAGCCCGCCTTGACGTACCAAGACTTCCGTTGGACTGGATTTGCAAGACCGCATGCCGCCTTACGCAATTGCCGGCACCCCATCTCTGCCCCCACACTGAGCTGATCGTATCAGGAGATCATTATGGCCAAAATTGATGCCTTCTTCAAACTCATGAACGAACAGGGCGCTTCCGACCTTCATCTGACAACCGGTCAGCAGCCGGCCTTGCGTATTCGCGGCGAGATCGAACGCATAAAATACAAAGTCCTCGACAGCGACGAACTGCGCGGTATGCTTTATGAAATCGCCCCCGAGGACAAAATCAAGGTGTTTGAAGAAACCGGCGACATCGATTTCGGTTACGAAATCCCTGGATTGGCCCGCTACCGCTCCAATTTCTTTATGCAGAAAAACGGCGTGGCCGCGGTTTTCCGCGAAATTCCCGACACGATTATGACCATCGAGCAGCTGAAATTGCCCACGGTGATCGGGAAGCTGGCCACCCTGCCACGCGGTCTGGTGCTGGTCACGGGCCCCACCGGCAGCGGCAAGTCCACGACGCTGGCGGCCATCGTCCACGAAGCCAACCGGTCCCGCAAAGATCACATCATCACCATCGAAGATCCCATCGAATTTGTGCACCAGAGTCAGATGTGCATCGTCAACCATCGCGAAGTCGGCCTGCACACCAAGACCTTTTCGTCGGCTTTGCGGGGGGCGCTGCGCGAAGATCCCGATATCATTCTGGTGGGTGAAATGCGCGATCTCGAAACCATTTCGCTGGCGGTTGAGGCCGCCGCCACGGGTCATCTCGTCTTCTCGACCCTGCATACCTCCAGTGCGCCCAAGACGGTGGACCGGGTGATCGAAGTCTTTCCGCATGACCAGCAGGAACAAATGCGCTCCACACTTTCCGACGGGTTGCGGGCGGTCGTGGCCCAGGTCCTTTTCAAACGCGTCGACATCAAGGGCCGCGTGGCGGCCCTCGAAATACTGATCGGCACGGCGGCCGTGCGCAACCTCATCCGGGAAGCCAAGACCCACCAATTGCCGTCCATGCTCCAGACGGGTAAAAAATACGGGATGGTGCTCCTGGACGATTCCATCATGGATCTTCTCAATAAAGGCATGATCAGTCCCGACGATGCCTACATGAAAGCGAACGACAAAGGGCGTTTTAGGCCGCTGCTTCAGAATCCGCCCACCGATTTCACCGAGGCTTAACCAGGAAGGTTTGACCGATGCGAAAAAATGAAATCGACCATATTCTCACCCGCATGCTCGATTCCCATAAAAACGTTTCCGACCTCAACCTGACGGTGGGCAAACCCGCCCAGGTCGAAAGCGCCGGTGTTCTGCTGCCTGTGGAAATGCGCCCACCGATCAAGGAGCTCTCGCCCTTTCAGACCGAGATTCTGGCGCTGAACCTCATCAACGCCGATCGCCGTCTGACCCGCGATCTGCTCACCAACGGCTCCTGCGACCTTTCCCATGCCCTGCCCGGCAAGGCCCGCTTTCGCGTCAATATATTCTCCCAGACCAGCAATTACTCCATCGTGCTGCGGAAATTGGAGTCCAAGGTCCCGACCATCAAGACGATGAATCTGCCGGAGTCCTTTTTTGATATCGCCCAGGAAAAAAACGGCATCGTGCTATTTACCGGCGCCACCGGTTCGGGTAAGACCACGTCTCTGGCCGCCATCCTGGACGACATCAACGAACGCCTGTCCGTGCACGTCGTTACCCTGGAAGACCCGGTCGAATATCTGCACCCGCATAAACAGGCCACCTTTAATCAGCGCGAACTCGGCCTCGACTTCGACAGCTATGCCAACGGCCTGCGGGCTGCCCTGCGCCAGGCGCCCAAGGTCATTCTGGTGGGCGAAATGCGCGACCGCGAAACGGTTGAAATCGGTCTGAGTGCCGCCGAAACCGGCCACCTGGTCTTTTCGACGCTGCATACCGTGGATGCCGGTCAGACCATCAACCGTATCCTGGGCATGTTTTCCACCGACGAGGAAAATCAGGTCCGTATCCGCCTGGCCGACACCGTGCGCTGGATCGTCGGGCAGCGCCTGCTGCCCAAAGTCGGTGGCGGTCGCGTGGCGGCTTTTGAAGTTCTGCGCGGCAACATCCGCGTGAAAGACAGCATCCTGAACGGAGAATCCGAAGGCAAGACTTTTTACGAAATCATCCAACAGGGCGCGGCCTTCGGCATGACCACCTTCGATGAATTCATCGTGCGCCTCTATGAGCAGGGCCTGATTACCCAGGAAACCGCCATGGCCTATGCTTCGCGCAAAGGGATTGCCGGCCGCGGCATCGACATGGTCAAATCAGCCCGTGGCGAGGCCACCACGGACATCGATCGTCTGGAAGTCGATCATCAGTACACCAAGGGCCGCCGCGCCCGCTGATTTTTAATTATCGGCGCGTTGGTCGTCTTACCAAACCGGCCTCACCATGGGCCCCGGTATACCGGCGCCGTTGATGATTGAACGGCCGCAAGGAGAAGCATCTGATGGAAGTCCAATGTGATAGCTGCCAGGCACGTTTCAACGTGCCGGATGAGAAGCTGCCGGCGGGAAAAAGTGTCTCGGCCGCCTGCCCGAATTGCAAACACAAAATCAAAATCGAGGCGCCCTCGCCTTACGACGATCCGGCGTCCGGTGGTGACGGTGAGGATGGCGATCAGTACGATGCCGCTGAAAAGCCGTTTGATTTTGTCGAGGAAGACGCCCTTACGGCCCTGGTTTGCGAAGACGATCCGGCCGTGCGCGAAAAGATAAAAAGCACACTCGTCTTGATGGAGTACAATGTATCGGTGGCGGGTACGACGCGTGAAGCCCTCAAGCGCATGCGCTATCACAATTACGAACTTGTTGTCATCAACGAAAGCTTCGACCACAGTTCGGCCGATACCAATGGGGTTCTGGTATTTCTGGAACGGCTGCCCATGACCACGCGCCGGAATATCTTCGTGTGTCTCATCGGCGCACGCTACCGCACCATGGACCACATGATGGCCTTCAACAAAAGCGTCAACATGATCATCAATGCCAAAAACATCGATGAGTTCGGTAAAATCCTGAGCACCGGCATCACCGACAACGATCTTTTTTACCGGATTTATCGTGACACCCTGAGATCGATCCAGGGCTACGCCTGAAATAGCCGATGAACAGCCATCAGCCTTACGGGTGCCGTGATTATCGCCAAGAAATGATTCTGGTAAGCCTGCATGAACGGTTGCGCCGTGAGGATCTTTCGCAAGCAGAGCGGCAGAAAATCGAGCGGGAAATCCGGAAACTCGAAAACGAACGTTTTCGCTAAATCATTCTAAACCCTTGGGAGCGCGTTCATCCGATGGCGGTGAGGATTAACCGCGCAGCGGGGTGGTATTGAAACGGCCCGCCGGCTAGATTACCTTTCCTCATCCGAGCACGGCGCAACGTTCCCTCGGAATACGACCTGAATTTTCCAACCGTCCCCTGCGAGGCCGGAAATGCCCGAATCCGCCACCGTCTACCGCCCTTGCGAGCGGCTTTATCTGCTGGCCCTCAACCCGCCGCTCGATGGCTTTGATCACTTCATCGGCATCTGGTTCTATGAGGGTCCCCCCCGCGTTCTGGTGGACGTGGGTCCGTCGGCCACCGCATCCCAATTGGTCGCCGCGCTAACCCGGATCGGCATCGACCGTCTCGACTACATTCTTATGACCCACATGCATATCGATCACGGCGGCGGCCTGGCGGAATTATCCGCCGCCTTTCCCCAAACCCCTATAGTGGGGCACTCGCGCGGGTTACCCCATGTGGCCGATCCCGCCCGGCTGTGGGCCGGCAGTCTGAAAACCCTGGGCGCTACGGCGGAAGCCTACGGCCCGATCGCGGCGGTGCCGGCCAATCGCCTGATAGCGGCCGATGACTTGAACGATCCGCGCGTCCAGGTTATTTTTACGCCAGGACATGCCCCCCATCACATCAGCTACCGCGTTGATCGGCTGCTCTTCGCCGGTGAGGCCGGCGGCGTCTGTCTTGCCGCTGCCCCGGGGCGTGACTTCATGCGACCGGCCACACCACCGCGCTTTAGGATGGATCTCGCCCTCAGCAGCCTTGAGGCGCTCATCGATCTGCCGCCCTCGAAAATCTGCTACAGCCATTTTGGTCTGCGGGAAAATGCTCGCGGCCGACTGGCGCAGCACCGCGATCAACTCCTGCGCTGGCAGGCAATCGTGGCGGACGAAGTTCCCCGACACGCGACTGGGGAAGCCCAGGCCCCCTGCCTGCAAAGGCTTCTGCAGGAAGACCCGCTGCTGCATGCCTTTCACCAACTGCCAACCGGGGCACGTCATCGAGAAATCGGCTTTCTGAATAACAGCCTGAAGGGGTTCATTCAGGCCCTGGAGGAAGATCCGCCGGCGGATTGATTGTCGCTCCCGCTGGGAAACCCAATTCTAGTTGGCGACTTGGTAATAGCGGAAACAATCGACGATATGGTCGTTGACCATGCCGACGGCCTGCATGAAGGCGTAACAGATGGTGGGGCCCACGAACCGAAAGCCGCGTGCCTTGAGATCGCGGCTCATGGTGTCGGAAAGCGGGGTCCAGGCGGGAATCTCGGCCGTCGTACGCCATCGGTTGCGGATGGGCCGGCCGTCGACAAACTGCCAGATGTAATGATCAAAGGAACCGTGGGCGGCCTGGACGGCCAGAAAGGCGCGGGCGTTGGTGACCGCGGCCTTCATTTTGAGCCGGTTGCGGATCAGTCCTTTGTCCTGCAGCAGGACTTCGATTTTGGCAGGGCTGTAGGAAGCCACCCTGTGGGGGTCGAAATGGTCTAGGGCGACCCGGTAATTCTCGCGTTTCTTCAGGATCGTCAGCCAGCTCAGGCCGGCCTGCACCCCCTCTAGAATCAGAAACTCGAAGAGCAGCCGATCGTCATGGAGCGGCCGCCCCCATTCTTCATCATGATAGGCACGGTAGAGGGGGTCGTCGGTGACCCATTCACAGCGCTTGCGCATCGCTGCTCTCGCTGATGATCCGCAGACCCTCCAGGGTCAGGGCCGATTCAACAAATTCGATGGTTTCGGCCACGTCCTTCATGAGCGGGGCCAAGCCGCCGGTGGCGATCACCTTCGGGGTGCCGCCCATCTCGCTGGCCATCCGCCGCACCATGCCATCCACCAGACCGGCATACCCGAAGATGAGGCCGGCCTTGATGGACGTGATCGTATCCTTGCCAACCACTTGTTCGGGTGCTTTGAGGATATCCACCCGGGGCAGTTTGGATGCTTTTTGAAAGAGGGCTTCCGAGGCGATCTGGATCCCCGGGCTGATGGCCCCGCCCATGTATTCGCCTTGATCGGATATGGCGTCAAAGGTCGTGGCCGTGCCGAAATCGATGATGATCATGCTCGACCGATACTTGTCATAGGCCCCCACGGCGTTGACGATGCGGTCGGCACCGACCTCGGCCGGGTTGTCATATAAAATCGGCATGGCGGCACAGTTGCGGGCATCGACCCACTGGGGCGCATGTCCCAGATATTTGCGGCAAAAGTCATCCAGGATGGTCATCATGGGCGGTACCACGCAGGAAATCACCGTCTTGCTGAAACCCCCAGGATCGATGGCATGCATCGCGAATAGATTGGAGGCCAGCACGTTGAACTCGTCTTCCGTGGCGTTGCGTTCGGTGCGCACCCGCCAGGATTGAACGAGAGTCGCGCCCCGGTAGACGCCCATGACCGTATTGGTGTTGCCCACGTCGATGACAAAAAGCATAGCCGCCCCGGTATCCTTGGGAAGTTGGTTTCAGACCGCCTGGCGTATGGCGTCGATCACGGTCAGCGCGGCACGCGTGCCGGCCACATCATGCACACGCAGGATGTGCGCACCGTTTAAGACCGCAGCGGACGCGGCGGCCAGGGAGCCGGCTTCCACCACCGGCAGATCGGCGGGAATGTCCTTGGCATCTGCCGGTTTGAGCAAGTTGCGGATGAAAGCCTTGCGGGAGACCCCCACGAGCAGGGGCACGTTCAGTTCCTGAAAAGCCGCCAACTGCTGGAGTAAAAGCAAGTTATGAGCAAATGTCTTGCCAAAACCGATCCCCGGATCGACAACAATGCGTGAGCGGTCAATCCCCTGGGCTTCGGCGCGCGCAATCGCCTCCGCCAGAAAGCCCCGCACCTCGGCCACCACGTCACGGTAGTCCGGCTTTACCTGCATGGTCTTGGGCGTGCCCAGCATGTGCATCAGAATGACGGGGACCCCCTGGGATGCCGCCAAGGGCCCCATGGCCGGGTCGAGCCGCAGGGCGCTGACGTCGTTGACAATGGCCGCGCCGGCCGCCAGGGCCTGCCGCGCGACCTCGGATTTGGTCGTATCGATGGAAATGGGAATGGAAAGCTTGGCGGCCAGTTGTTCGATCACCGGCACCACCCGGCGCGTCTCCTCATCGGCGCTCACGGGATCGGAGAATGGTCGGGTGGACTCCCCCCCGACGTCGATGATTTCTGCACCGGCCGCCGCCAGGGCCAGTCCGTGTTCGACGGCGGCCTGGGTGCCGAAGAAGCGTCCGCCGTCCGAAAACGAGTCCGGGGTGATGTTGACGATCCCCATGATGAGGGTGCGGCGGCCCAGCACAAAACGGTGGCCCCTCCAAGCCATTTCGTAGGCTTGTCGTGTCATCCGCCGCTATTCCCGCGGATTTTCATCCGGGTTTTCATCCTCCGGATCAGCGGGGGGTGCGCTGTTGTCCGGCGATGCCGGTTGGGCGGCCTCGGATTTGGCCTCGGGCGCGTCCGCGGTGGGCGCTTCGTCCGTCTCGACCGCGGATTTGTGCTCGTGTTTGGATGGAAACTCAAACCCCGGGCGCATCTCCAGAATCATTTTATCCAGCTCATCCCCCAGAACCGTTTCCTGCTCGAGCAAAATGTCCGAAAGCCGGTGCAGAACGTCCATATTCTCATTGAGCACCGTTTTGGCACGCTCGTAGGCCGTGGAAATGAGCTTGGTGACTTCGGCATCGATGCGGCGTGCGGTATCTTCGGAGTAATCGCGCTGTTGGGCGATCTCGCGCCCCAGAAAGATCTGCTCCTCGCCCTTGGCGTAGGAGAGAGGGCCCAGATCGCTCATGCCCCAGGAGCGGACCATGCGCTCGGCCAGGTCGGTGGCCTGTTTGATGTCGTTGGAAGCGCCGGTACTGATGCGGTCGAAAACCAACTCTTCGGCGATGCGGCCGCCGTAAGCCACCGACAGCTCGCTTTGCAGCTGGTCCTTGTATTTGAAGTCGCGTTCTTCCGGCAGAAACCAGGTCACCCCGGCGGCCCGTCCCCGGGGAATGATGGTCACCTTGTTGACCGCATCGGTAAAAGGCAGAAAACGCGCCACGAGGGCATGGCCGGCTTCGTGGTAGGCGGTCGTTTTTTTGTCTTCGTCGGAGATGACCTTGGATTTGCGCTCCAGCCCCATATAGACCTTGTCCTTGGCCTCCTCGAAATCCAGCATCTCGACATGTTCCTTGTCCCGTTTGGCCGCCAGCAACGCGGCCTCGTTGACGAGGTTCTCCAGATCGGCGCCTGAAAACCCGGGGGTGCCTTTGGCCAAGAGCACCGGTTTGACATCGGGCCCCACCGGGGTTTTTTTCATGTGCACCCGCAGGATCTTTTCGCGTCCTTTGATGTCGGGCAGGGAAACCACCACCTGGCGGTCGAAACGGCCCGGGCGCAGCAGGGCCGGATCAAGCACGTCCGGGCGGTTGGTGGCGGAAATCAGGATAACCCCTTCGTTGGACTCGAAGCCATCCATTTCCACCAGGAGCTGGTTGAGGGTCTGTTCGCGTTCGTCGTGGCCGCCGCCCAAACCGGCGCCGCGGTGCCGGCCCACGGCGTCGATTTCGTCGATAAAGATGATACAGGGCGCGTTTTTCTTGCCCTGCACGAATAGATCGCGCACCCGCGAGGCGCCGACGCCAACGAACATTTCCACAAAATCGGAGCCGCTGATTGAAAAGAACGGAACGCCGGCCTCCCCGGCGATGGCACGTGCCAGCAGCGTCTTACCGGTGCCGGGCGGTCCCATGAGCAAAACGCCCTTGGGAATACGGCCGCCCAAACGCGTAAATTTTTTGGGATCACGCAGGAACTCGACGATCTCGCCCAGTTCTTCCTTGGCCTCGTCGATACCGGCCACGTCTTCGAAAGTGACCTTGGCGGATTGATCGGAGAGCAGCCGGGCCCGGCTTTTACCAAAGGACATGGCCTTGCCACCGCCGGACTGCATCTGGCGCATGAAAAAAATCCACACGCCGATCAGGACGATCATCGGCAGCCAGGACATCAGCACGGACATGTACCAGGGATTTTCCGGCGGTGGTTTGGCGCCGATGCGAATGCCCTTGCGCCGCAGTGTCGGGATCAGTTCCGTATCCTGGGGCGCGAAAACATTGAAACGATCGCCCTGGACATCCTTGACGTGCAGTTCCTGGCCCTGGATGACCACCTCCTCCACCCGCTCATCCTCGACCATGGCCATCAGCTCCGAATAGGTGACCTGGGTTTCGGCCAGCTGCTGCTCGCTGAATATCTGGTAGAGCATGACAAACATCAGCGTAATAACGATCCAGAGGGAAAGATTTTTATAGAAGGGGTTCAAATGCGCGATCCTCCTGTTTGCGATGTATTTTTAGAAGTGGCTTAAAAGTAACCATCTCCGCCGTTCAGGCAACCAGAAGTTCAACCCTCAGAACGGCTTGGGTTTGCGGTCCCACGCGGGCCCGGTCGCTGCGGCGCAGGCCGGCAATCCAGATAATCTCGCCACCGCTGACGACCAATGGGTGGCGCCTGCGCTCCGAGCGGGGAATCTTATGGTCGATGAAAAATTTCTTCAGTTTTTGGGTCCCTTTCAGGCCGAAGGGCACAAATCGGTCCCCGGGCCTGAAATTCCTGATCACAATAGGAAAAACCACTTTATCCATATCAAAATAGGCCACAGACTGTCCAGCACGACGGATGGCGTCCCGATCCACGCGGGTCATCGGCTTGAGGGCCAGGTGTACACCGGTCTCCTGGATATGGACGCTGCCGGCCGCCGCCATCTGGTATTCAAAGGCCACCGGCGGTGTCGCCGCCCGCCGTGGGCCGATACGCAGCCAGCGGCCCTCACGACGCGCGTGGACATCGTCTGGCAGATCGACGACCCCTTCGCGGCCGCCTTCGCCCAACAACTGACGCCCCAACAACTGACGCATGGCTTCGATGGGTTCAAACCCCACGCGCCGCAGGTCACCCCGGACCCGCTGCAGCGCCGCCCGCAGTACTCGACGTTGCAGCGCCGGATGATCTAAAGCCAGGGCGGAGATGTCCAGACGGATGCCCGCGGCATCGTCGGCGGTGCTCACGGTGCGCAGGCGTTCGGCCACCAGGCGCTCAAGCCAGCGTTCTTCATCGCGCAGCAGGCGGGCCAAACGATTGAGCCCCGCGGTGATGTTGGGGTTGTAGTCGGCGCGCAGCCGGGGCAGCAGGGTGTGGCGGATGCGATTGCGGGTAAATGCCAGGCAGCGGTTGGATTCGTCTTCCCGGGCGGCAAACCCGTAGCGCTCGCAAAACCGGTCGATCATCCGGCGGTCGCTATCGAAAAGGGGGCGCACAATTGCCAGATCTCCCGGGGTAACCGGCCGCGCCGGGGGAATCCCGGCCAGCCCTCGGGGGCCGCTGCCGCGCAACAACCGCATGAGCACCAGTTCGGCATTGTCATCCGCATGGTGGCCCAAGGCGATCCGCCGGAAACCGTGGCGGCGGGCCACCGTCACCAAAAAAGCGTAACGCTGATTGCGTGCCGCCTCCTCGACGCTCAGACCGAAGGCCTTGCCGTAAGCGCGCACATCACCGCGGGCGTAGTGAAAAGGAAGGCCGTGCGCAGCGGCCAGCTGCTCCACCCAGCGGGCATCCTGATCCGCGGCCGCCCCCCGCAGCCCGTGATGAAAATGGGCGATGGCCAGTCGCAAGTCCAGCGGGCCGGCCAGGGCGGCCAGCAATGCCAGCAGGGCCACCGAATCCCGCCCCCCGGAAACGCCGATCAGCACCCCATCGCCGGATTCGAGCATCTCCTCCCTCAGGAGGGTCGCCTGCACCGCTTGCAACAGTGCATCATCTTCGCGGATGGGTTGGAGTACGTCCAGGTTCATTTGCTGTATTTCCTCGGTCGGCAACACCAGATGTTCGCAGCGTGGGAACAGGCCGCCCCGCCT
>JASJED010000007.1 GCA_030065585.1 Desulfobacterales bacterium
TTGATTGCCAAGACCGTTGAAAGACCCACGTGCATACGTTTATGGCGTATTTGTTGACCGATCGCAGTATTCTCGAAGCCTTCCCTCAACCCGACACCAGCCCCATCCCCCCAGAATCAGCGAATCGATGCATTGCCGATCGCCATTGGTCTAATTCAGCAATCGTTTTAATATTGCATCGTTTGGCCAACGATGCCAATCGGATCTGTGGAGCGAATCTATGAGTGCGAATACCAAATTTATCTTCGTTACTGGCGGCGTACTGTCTTCTCTGGGAAAGGGGCTGGCCTCGGCCGCCATCGGCGCCCTGCTGGAAAGCCGCGGTCTGACGGTGACCCTTCAGAAACTGGATCCCTACATCAATGTCGATCCCGGCACCATGAATCCGTTCCAGCATGGCGAGGTCTACGTGACGGACGACGGCTCGGAAACCGATCTCGACCTGGGCCATTACGAGCGTTTTACGCATGCCAAACTCGGACAGGACAATAACTTTACCACCGGCAAGATCTATCATTCCGTGATTTCCAAAGAGCGGCGCGGTGATTATCTCGGGGGGACCGTCCAGGTCATCCCGCACATCACCGACGAGATCAAACATTCGGTGCGCCTGGCTGCCAAGAGCGTCGACATCGTGATCGTCGAGATCGGGGGCACGATCGGGGATATTGAAAGTCTGCCCTTTCTGGAAGCCATCCGCCAGTTCCGGGCGGACGCCGGCAAGGAAAACACGCTTTACATTCACGTGACCCTGGTGCCCTACATTGGCACGGCCGGTGAAGTCAAAACCAAGCCGACCCAGCACAGTGTCAAGGAACTGCGCAGTATCGGTATCCAGCCCGATATTCTGCTCTGCCGGACCGGCAGCACCCTAAGCAAGGATATCAAGAAGAAAATCGCGTTGTTCACGAATGTCGACGAAGATGCCGTCGTCACCGCTAAGGATGTGGACTGCATCTACGAGGTGCCGCTCAATTTTCACAGTGAAGGGCTCGATGACAAGATCATCGAAAAACTCAATATTTGGACCCGGGCCCCGCGGCTGGAAATCTGGGAAGAACTCGTGGCCAAGCTGAAGCAGCCCAAAGCCATGGTCAAGATTGCGATCGTGGGCAAGTACGTCGATTTGACGGAGTCCTATAAAAGCCTCAACGAAGCCCTTTACCACGGCGGCATCCCCAACGACTGCGAGGTTAAGCTGCTTTTCGTGGATTCGGAGACCATCAACGCGGACAGCTGCAGCCACGCCCTGCTGGAGGCCGATGGTATTCTCGTACCGGGTGGTTTCGGTGCGCGGGGGATCGAAGGCAAGATCTGCACGGCGCGGTTTGCCCGCGAAAACAAGGTTCCGTATTTCGGGATTTGTCTGGGCATGCAGGTCGCCGTGGTGGAGTACGCCCGCAATGTCGTGGGGCTGGAAGGGGCCAACAGCTCGGAGTTCGACCTGACCACCCCCCATCCGGTCATCTATTTGATGACCGAGTGGATCAACGATCAGACCGGCCAGGTGGAGCGGCGTGATGCCACCTCGGACAAGGGCGCGACCATGCGGTTGGGTGCCTACCCTTGCCGGTTGATGCCGGGAAGCTTGGCCCACCGTGCCTACCAGCAGGAGAATATTTCGGAACGTCACCGTCACCGCTACGAATTCAACAATGCTTTTCGGGATCGGCTGGAGACCAGTGGGCTGGTGATCAGCGGTACTTCGCCGGGGGGGGAGTTGGTCGAAATTGTCGAGTTAGGGGATCATCCCTGGTTTCTGGGCTGCCAGTTCCATCCGGAGTTCAAATCGCGTCCCATGGATCCGCATCCCCTGTTCCGGGAGTTTATCCGGGCGGCCTGCGCCTTCGCGCAACAGCGCCGTTCGCCGCAAGACGAGGCCGTGGCCTGAGCCGCGGTAAGGAAAACGCGCGCTATGCCCTGGCCCCTGCGCTGTGATGGGCGGTTTGTGCGTGCCGTCTTTGGCGCGTTCGTCCCGCAGCCCGGGATCGGTCCGCGGGTTGATCCGGGGGGCGGGCGGCCGCCCGCCCAATTTTCAGGCGGCCAGATTCACGATGCGCTCACCGATCTTTTCGGCTGAACGCCCAAAGAGTTCTTCCATCTCAATCGTCTCCAGGAACTGATCCTCCCAGACGATATTGTTTTCCTGCACGATATTGCGAATGTGCGTGTATTTGCCCCCCAGGGCTTTGACCTTTTCAGGCAGGGCCACATCGTCGCGGAAGGCGATATTGAGCAGCAGCAGGTATTCGATCAGGTTGGAGCGGTTGGGCTGCTCGGAGATCGCCGGAATGACGAGAATGCTGCGACCGTCTTTGCGCCCCTTGCCAATGTAGACATTGCCCCGCCGCACGATGATTTCCTTGGTGCCCTTGAGACGTTTGTCGGTTTCCACCCGTGAGGGCAGGGGTTTGAGCTCCCCTGATTTGCGCAGGATTTCAATCGTGGTGGCCTCCGTTATTTCACCCAGAACGTCCAATCCCCCGACTCTGTAAAGGATGGCGCCTCGGATCCCTTCCACGATGGTCTGCAGATTCTTCAGGACGATCACATTCCCGCTGGTCAACTGCGAGATGTTGAGCCCGTAGTCATCCAGGGTGCTAAACAGCAGCCCCTCGGGTTTTTCCATGATGCGGCTGGTGCCGACGGTAACCGTTTTGGCCTGGTGCTTGATGGCATCGATGGGCCGCGACATGTTGTTGATACACCCGGAGATGACCCGGAAAAAGGTGTCGATGATGTTGGCCGCCGTGCCTTTGAGGCCAAAATCAAGTTCGAAATCGGACACCGGCAGCCGACCGACCAAATACTTCAGCAGGAGCGTCAGGTCGGCGACGGCGCTCAGGCCCATGGCCGCCGGGAAACGGTGTTGGGATTTGCGCGCTTGGAAAGCCTGGTAGAATTCAACGAATTTGTGACGGAACTTTTTTTCCAACAGAACTTCGTAGGCATCCAACCCTTTTTCACCGTAGTGGTCCATGGTTGCCTGGATGTCCTCCCTGAAATGATAGAGAAAACGCGAGCTTTCATTGATGGACAGGGCCGCGTAATACCCCCAGAGATGGCCCACCAGTGTATTGAGGATCGGGGCCAGGTGCTCGGGGGCCCGGGGAACATGAAATATGTCGGCGGCGTAAGAGGCGAACCGATCCTCCCCTTCGTCGGCGATGATCACGGGGGTGGCTTTGTGGGCCTTGAAAATGGCCGTGTCCTTGACGATATCCCCGATCACGTTGCCACGTGCACCGGCGGTGCAGACGATGATCAGCGGTTCGGAGGAAAGATCGATATGTTTCTTGTCCTCGACATAGTCCGAGGAGATGGTTTTGTAGCAAAGCTCGCTTAACTTGATGCGGATTTCGTCGGCCGAGGCCTTGTTGGGTCCGCTGCCCACGGCGGCCCAGTAAGTCTTGGTGGTGGCCAGGCGACGGGCCGAGGTCTCGATGGCGGTCTGCATCCCGATGACCTGCTGCATTTGCGCCGGCAGGCGGCGTAGCGTATCGATTTCCCGGGATATGAAGGCGGCATCCCGTCGTCGGTTCAACCCGGCGATAAACAGGCTCAAAATCGCCCCGGCCACGATCTGGGAATAAAAGGCCTTGGTGGAGGCCACCGACATTTCGATGTCCCGGCCGCTGCTGGTGTAAAGGACGCCGTCCACTTTGAAAGTCAGGTCCGAGTCCCGGCGATTGACGATGGCAAGTGTGTAGGCGCCGCGATCCCGCACCATGTCAACGGTGCGGTTGGTGTCCGTCGTGGTGCCCGATTGGCTGATGGCCACCACCAGGGTATCGGCCATGCTCTGGGCTTGGTCGCTTTCGTTTAGGATGAAGCCACTGAGCTCGGAAGCTTTGAGGGCATCGATCTGGATGCCGGGGTCCTCGAGGTAGTGGCGCAGGATGTTGGCGCAAGCCAGGGCGGCCACGCCGGCGGTTCCCTGTCCCACGAAATAAATGCGCTGCAGCCGATCATTGGCGATCGCCTGACGCATTTGGTCTGGAACGACGCTGGTGTCCAAAGCGATGGTCAGACGGTCGCCCTCATCCGGGTGAATTTTCCACCGGTTCTGAAGGGTTCGTTCGACCGAAAGCGGGGCTTCCGAGATTTCCTTGAGAAAATAGTGGGGAAACGCCTGGCGGTTGATGTCGCGGGAGGTCAGCTCCGTGGTCTTGATGTCTTCCGACGTAAGTGCCAGGGGCGTGCCGTCGTAAAACTGGGCCTGGATCCCATCGAGACCGCCGCGGCTGTCCTGGTCCAGGATGAAGATCTGGCCCTGCACGGGCCCGTCGACGCCGGCAATCACTTTTTCGCCGTCCATTTTGAGATAACGCTGGGTTTGCTCGATAAAACCGTAGACTTCCGATGTCGGCATGTAGACATCGTCCCCCAGACCGATAAAGATGGCCTGGCCGCTGCCGCGCTGGGCCAGGAAGAGTTTGCCCGGCGCCAGCGATGAGTGCATGGAGATGGCGTGCGAGCCTTCGAAGTCATTGACCGCCAGACGAAAGGCTTCGGCAATGTCGTCAACGTCTCGATAGTACTGGGCGATACGCAGGGGAATGATTTTGGTGTCCGTCGAGATTTCGTCGGGAATCTGGAAACCCTGGTCTTCCAGTTCGGCTTTCAGGGTGCGATAGTTGTCGATATCACCGTTGAGACATACGTGAATCGGCCCATCAACAGTCGTGGCGGCCGGACCTGACGCGCGGTTGTCCAGCGGATGACAGTTGGCCTCGTTGATTGCGCCCACGGAAGCCCAGCGGGTGTGAGACGACACCGTATGGAAGCGGTGGGGATGGCCCGCCAGTCGCTGCAAAACGGCATCATTGCGGATCTCCTGGCGCAGAAAACGGATGTTGTCCCCCAGGCTGCCGATCTCGGCGGCCACTTTGTAAACAATCGTGATGGTGACGAGCGACGGCCCGGTGGGGTCGATGCTGATGCTGCGATTGCCCAGGATGAGCAGCGCGCGGCGGTTATCGAGTTCGGCAACCAAGGCGGGGTCATGGTTCTCGAGAGATTGGCGGAAGCGCCTGAAGTCCTCGTGCGTCAACATGAACAGGAGGGACAATCCCGCGGAATCGCGCCCCCGGACCTCCAGATGGTCGATGCTGTTGAGGACGGCGTTGATATTGTAGAAGATGGTGCTGGCCGCGATCGGAAGTGTCTCCTGGCAGCCGTTGCACAGATCCTCGATCTTTTCGATATTCGCGAGGATCTCTTTCTTGAGGCACCAGGCCGCATCTTTGACGGTCTCCAGCCGATGGGTCAGCGTTTCGACTTCATCGGCGGCCAGATGCCCCAATCGGTCCTGCAAAATGCGGCTCTCGGCATCGATCAGGCTTTGCAACTGTGTATGTTGCCGGGCCAGTTCGGACTGGTGCTTGGCATCGTGGAAGAGAATCCCAAAAGTCTCCTGGCGTTTCAGGGCGTTGACCGTCCGGGTGAGTTGCGCAACGTTTTGATCGCCCTGCAGGTAAGCCTGTTTCAGGTCCACCGCCGCCGCCAGGCAGTGGGCCATGCCATTGGCCGACAGGGTGGCAATTTGCTGCGCAAGTTGGACCAAATCGGGTGGTGGCGCCGCGGCGCGGCGCTTGTAGGCCACAATGCCCGCCAGGCCGCAGGCGAACCGGTTCGTTTCCACCGGAAACAGGATCAGGGCCCCGGCCGGCGGGTTGGCCGCCGAGCCTCCCCAGTAAACCGGTGTGCTGAGCCATGCATTCAGACGCTGGCCGAGACGACCGAGTTGCGCTTTCCGGCGTGCGATCCAATGGTTAAGCTGGCGTTGCATGGGTTATCCTTTTAAGTTTATAGATGGCGTTGTTGAATCAATTGCTGGACAATCGCGACATCCGCTGGATGGTCCACACCCTGCGACCGATGCCGGGTGATGACCGTACGGATGGGAATACCGTTTTCCAGAAGCCTCAACTGCTCAAGTTTTTCGATGCGCTCCAGCCTGCCCGGTCCCAGATCAACGAAGCGCCGCAGAACCGGCAGGCGATAGGCATACAACCCGATATGCCGATACCAGGGCGTTGCCTGACCGCCGAAAGCCATAGGGATGTCGGCCCGGGAAAAATAGAGGGCATTGGCGCTATTGTCGACGACCACCTTGACCTGATTGGGGTCGCTGCGCGCGCTCCGGTCTTCCTTGCGGATCAGGGTGGTCACCTGAACCGCCGGGTCGCTGAAGGGGCCAATCAGTTCCGTCAGCATTTCCGGGTGCAGGGCCGGCTCGTCGCCCTGAATATTGACGACCACCGCCGTGTCCGAAACACCCATCTTTTCGGCCGCCTCCCGAACCCGGTCGGAGCCGCTGGGATGGTCGCGGCGCGTCATGACCACCGGGACATCCTGACTGCGGGCATGGTCGGCAATCTGATCGCTGTCGGTCGCCAGCACGACACGTTCGAGTCGGCCGCATTGACAGGCCTGCTCATATACCCACTGATACATGGGTTTCCCCAGGATGGGTGTCAACGGCTTGCCCGGAAACCGCGTGGACTGATAGCGCGCCGGAATAATCCCCCAGAATTCAGTCGGCATGGTCTGCGGCTTTCATGTCGGGGCTTTGCTTCAACCCCGGGTTGGCGTTGGCCGCCTTCGAACGGCGTTCGAGGCGCGGGCGGAAATATTCGCGCATGGCGAGCCGGGCGTACTCGCCGGCGCGCCGCCCGATAAATTTTTCATGGGCCACAAGCACCGCGACGGCAATGGCATCCGCCTGCTCCGGGCCGTCCGCAAAACCGACGAACCAGTCGTAACGGGCATCGTGATCCCGGGTGTCGATCGATCCGGTTTTACCGCCGATGGTGAGTTGCGACAAGACTTTATCGCGGTGCCGGCGTCTAAAAATTTTGCGGGCCGTCCCGTGTGAGACGGTGCGGCGCATCAGCCGGCTCAGTTCGCGGGCGGTGTCCGGTGAGACCGCGCGCGCCGAAGTGAATTGGGGGTGGTAGAGATCAACACCGCTTTGATCGGTGACCCGGCGGATGATCGTGGGTTCGACCAGACGTCCTTCGGCGGGGACGACCGCTGCCAGCATCGCGCCGTGCAACGGGGATATCATGGTCTGCTGGTTGAACCCGCTGCTGATTTCCGCCCACTGGTAAGGCTCGTCGGTAATGTCGGTGCGGCTTGCGGGCAATTCAAGTTCGAAGGCGATGGGCTGATTGAAGCCGAACTGGTCGGCATAGTGCTGGAGTTTCTCCCGGCCCAGACAATGGCGGCCGATCTTGCCAAACACCGGATTGACGGATCCGGCGAAGGCTTTCTCCAGGGTGGTGTGGCGGGTGTAGCGATTGCGGACGTTTTTCAACTGCGATTTGTAGAGTGTGTGGCTGGCACCGTTGAAGGCCAGGGGGGTCTGGCTGGAATAACCGCATTTTTCGACTGCCGCCGCGGCCGTTACGATTTTAAACAGGCTGGCGGCCGGAAAATCGCTTGTCAGGCTGGGATTGGGCGCCCGGCCCTCCCGGGCGAAGTTGACCATGGCCAGCACCTGTCCCTGTTGGGCGCCCACAACCACGATGGCGATATAGCGTGACGTGCGCCGGTAGAGTTTCCCCTGCAGGAAGTTTTGTAGATCGGCGTCAATCGTGGATTCGACTCGCAGGCTGCGCTCCCCGAAAGAGACATTCAAGGGTCCGCTCAGAATCGCCTCGAGCGGGTATTCGGCCAGTAGGTTCCGGATATCGGCCTTGCTGAACAGTTGCGGTTCGGTTTGCGCTGCTGGCGGCGGCAGAGGGATGGAACGCTTAGCGGTGTCCGACCAGGGATCGGCGAAAATCCACCAGATGGCCGCGATCAGGACGAAAACCGCCAGCCCCAAAAGGTGCTTGCGGCGGCCAAGGCGCCAGCGGCCATCCCGGCGTAGCTTTTGTTGGTAGCGGCGCCAGCTTGGGCGCGTCCGGGAGGCGGAGAACTTATTTGGCGTGTTAGGAAGCGCCACGGCTGCGATCGTTCAATTCAGATCCGCTCCCACACAGTATTCGGGACGGTATAGCTGGGCCGGCAAGCCGATTGTTGGTATACAGGTTCAACTGATTCGTGCTCCCTGCCGTGTCGGTGTATCCATGGTGGCCAGGGTGCAATCCTGGCCGTCGACGGAAGCCAGCAGCATACCGCGGGACTCCACCCCCATCAGTTTGACCGGTTTGAGGTTGGCCACGATGATCACCTGCCGTCCAATCAGATCATCCGGTTTATAGTGCTGGGCAATCCCCGAGACGATCGTGCGCCGCTCACCCATGTCCACTTCGAGCTTGAGTAGTTTCTTGGCCTTGGGAATCGGTTCCGCATGAATGACCGTGGCCACCCGCAGGTCTATTTTGGCAAAATCGTCGATGGCGATGGCGTCCCGCAAAGCCGGTGAAAGCGGCTGGGATTTGGTCTCCTGACTTGCGGCGGTCGCTTGGGAGGGCGCTACCACGCGGGGAAAAAGCGTGATCGATTTGGGCAGACGGGTGCCGGTCGGCAGCAATTTCCACTTGCCGACGGTGTCCAGCTGATAAAACGGTTGCTGGGGATCGAGCCCCAAATGCGTCTGCATGCGTCGGGCGGTGGCGGGCATGACCGGGTAGATCAGCCCGGCAATCACACGCAGTCCTTCCAGCAGATTGTAGATCACACAGGCCAGCTCTTTGCGGCTGGCCTCGCGTTTGGCCAGTTCCCAGGGCGCGGAAACATCGATGCATTTGTTCAGTCGACCAATAAACTCCCAGACGGCCTGCAGGGCCTTGTGGAATTCGAAATGGCTCATGGCCGTTTCGAAATCAATGGTGGCCCGGGCCGCATCGGCATCCAGGCCCAGTTGCAGGGCTTTGTCGACGCCATGGTCGATCGGTGGCACCTCGCCCTGGAAATATTTATGGGCCATGGTTACGACCCTGGAGAAGAGATTGCCCAGGTCATTGGCCAGATCGGAATTGATGCGCTGGATCATGGCTTCCTCGGAGAAGCTGGAATCCAGTCCGAAGACCATATCGCGCAACAGAAAGAAGCGGAAGGCGTCCAGACCGTAGACGTCTTTCATTGCGAGCGGGGCCACCACATTGCCGATGCTTTTGGACATCTTGGCCTGATCGACATTCCAGTAGCCATGGACGTTCAGGTGCCGGTAGATCGGGATGCCGGCCGCTTTGAGCATGATCGGCCAGTAGATGCCGTGGGGCTTGAGAATATCCTTGGCCACCAGGTGCTGGGCATGGGGCCAGAATTGGGCATAGCGTTCGCCATCCGGAAAACCAAGCGCCGATATATAGTTCAGCAGGGCGTCGAACCAGACATAAGTCACATAGTCGCTGTCGAACGGCAGGGTGATGCCCCACTGCAGCCGGCTTTTGGGACGCGATATGCACAGATCTTCCAGGGGTTCGCGCAGGAAGGCCAGGACCTCGTTGCGATAGCGCTCCGGCCGGATGAAGTCGGGATGCCGGTTGATATGGTCGATCAGCCAATCCTGGTACTTGCTCATTTTAAAGAAGTAGTTGGCCTCGCGGATCGTTTCGGGGGCCTTGTCATGATCCGGGCATTTGCCCTCCACCAACTCGCGTTCGGTGTAGAAGCGCTCGCAGCCGAAACAGTAGAGACCTTCGTATTCACTGAAATAGATATCCCCGCGGTCGTAGATCGTCTGCAGGATACGTTCGACCACCGCCATGTGGGCCGGATAGGTGGTCCGGATAAAATCGTCGTTGCTGATATCCAGTTGGGGCCACAGGTCGCGGAACATCTGGCTGATATGATCCACATAGGCCTTGGGGGTCATGTCGTGGTTCCGGGCGGCCTCGACGATTTTGTCGCCGTGCTCATCGGTTCCGGTCAGAAAATAGGTCTCCCGGCCGCACATGTCGTTGAAACGCCGCGCCACGTCGGCCACGATCGTGGTATAGGCATGGCCCAGATGCGGTTTGGCATTCACGTAATATATCGGTGTGGTAATGTAGAAGGCTTCAGCCATTCGATTTCTTGCGCTCCTTTACGATATCCTTGATAGCGGCCTCGGTTTCCTGGCCGCTGGTTAGACGAATCACAAACCGCCGGTCGCGGAGATTGTGGCGCAGCACCCGGCCCTGACCATGGACCGTGCGAATCGTCTTGCCGATCTTGGGCAGGTCGGCCTTGAGTTCCTTGTAAGTTTCGAATTCGTAGGTTAAACAGCACATCAACCGGCCGCACTGACCCGAAATCTTGGTGGGATTGAGCGACAAGCCTTGTTCCTTGGCCATGCGAATGGAAACCGGTGAGAATTTTTCGATGAATTGCGAACAGCAGATTTCCCGTCCGCATCGCCCGAGGCCGCCGCACATTTTGGCCTGGTTACGAATGCCGACCTGACGCATTTCGACTTTGACCCCCAGCTTCTTGACCAGCATCTTGACCAACTGACGGAAGTCGACCCTTCCGTCGGCGGTGAAGAAGAACGTCAATTTGCTGGCATCGAAGGTGCTTTCGACGGCAAACAGGTTCATTTTAAGCTTCAGCCGGGCAATACACGACAGACAGTAGTTGTGCGCGAACTTTTCTTTGCGGCGGTTTTTCTCGCGCTGCTCGAAGTCTTTGGGGCTTGCCAGCCGGAAGACTTTTTTTAACGGCTTGGCGTTGCGCGGCGGCTTGGTGAGCGGCACCGGCGGAACCGCTACGGTGCCGAATCCCAGACCCTGTTCGGTCTCGACAATCACGTGATCCCCACGATCGAGGACAAAAGCACCGCATTCAAAGTCGTAGACTTTGCCGGCGGGTTTGAATCGGACGCCCACTTTTTTTTTCATAAGCTTATCAATCAAGCAGCATCAAGCTGCAGTAAAAGCGTTTCCATGGTAAGTCGCGGGTTAGCGTTGGCCTTGAGGTATCGCAGGGCCTCCTGGGTGGCCCGAATGCGATCGATCAACGCGCCTGCCCGCATATTGTCCGCCGCCTGCACGATTTCCGGCTGCAGGTCGCGGTTGGTAATCTGCCGGGGGTGATAACGCCAGACGAGCACGTCACGATAGTAGTTCAGGATGCACTCCAGGGCATCCGGAAGATGTTCTTTGAGGTTTGCCAGTTGTTCGGCCAGGGCCAACCGTGCAACAGCCGCTGGCGGCGTGCTGATTTCGCGGATGATCCAGTTGCGCCGTGCGATCCAGCCTTGGCGAAACAGGCTGACCGCCCGGGTATAGCTGCCGCCGGCCATTCGGGCCACCACATCGGCGTCCTGGTGCGCCAGTCCCTCCTGCGTGATGAGCAGCGATCGTATCGTATCGCTCGGCAAGGGCTGGAAGCGGATGCGCTGGCAGCGGGAAACGATGGTTGGGAGCAGATCGCTGGTCTGATTGGTCGTGAGGATCAAAATGGTATTGGCCGGCGGTTCTTCCAGCATTTTGAGCAGGGCATTGCCGGCTTCGGGGTTCATGCAGTGCGCATCGGCAATGAGGACGATCCTTCGTCCCTGTCCATATGGTTTTTTGGCCAGGCTATCGAGCAAGCGGCGAATCTGATCGATCCGTATCAGTTTGCCGACGGGATCGATGCGGATGACATCGGGATGGTTGCCCGCCAGAATCCAACGGCAGGGCCGGCAATTGCGGCAGGCGGTCGGCGGGGCCTCGGCCGGTCCTGATCCCGGGCCTTCGGCCGATACGTTCCCCCGGATCTGAAGCGCTTCACAATTTAGGTGCAGAGCCAGGGCCGTCGCTGCCGATCGTTTGCCCACACCGTCGATACCGGCAAAAACGAGCGCATGCGGGAGGCGGTCTTTGCGGATGAATGCCGTCAGCAGCCGGATGGGCTGCTGCTGGTCACGTATTTGATCAAACCCCAGCACGGATATGACTCCTCAAACCGTTCGGCCTCCTGCCGGCCACACAATAAAGATGGCGCCGCCCGGGTTGGCCGGGCCGACAGCGATAACACGGCCCCTGGAAAGCGGCATCCCTAATGTGCTGCAGAAACCGAAATCCCAATCGACCTTGGCTTTGGGGTCGCTAGTTGGCGGCAGGCCGGTCGACCCGTTCACGCAATTCTTTACCGGATTTAAAGAATGGAAGCTTTTTGGGGCTGATGAGAACCCGAGCGCCCGTCTTGGGGTTGCGACCAGTGTAGCTTTTGTATTCTTTGATGAAGAAACTGCATAAACCGCGGATTTCGACCCGGTTTCCCTGGGCCATGGCATCGGCCATGTGATCGAAAAATATATGCACCACCTTAGCTGCATCGGCTTTGGAAATATTGGCTTCGTTTTTTAAGGCGGATATAAGTTCTAATTTATTCATACGACCTCCTTGTCGTCCGGTAGTGTCGCTAACGTCTTTTCAACCTGCTTCAATCCGAATAATTAAAACCAAAATAATTAAAAAGTCAAGGTGTTATAGGCCACGTTCGGACTGTGGGCTGCTAACGAGCGCTGCCGGCGAACCGTATTGGGCCCCGGGCAGCGCTACGCTCGGGTGGCGGGACCGTCTTTGTCAGATGGCTGACCGCGCGGCGGGACCCTATGTTTTAGGTTTCAAGGTGTCAGGTTTCAGGTTTCGGGTGTCAGGCGGCCATGGGGCCGAAGTCGAGCCCTCTGCTGACACCTGAACACTGAAACCTCACCGGCACCTGACACCTCACGCCGGCACGCAACGCAAACCCACCCATTGCCGGCAAGCGTTCACATCCCTTTCACCTGATTGAGGGGACGCCGCCGGGACCTCGGACGCCGGATCATTATCCGCCCCCGGGTAGAAAGGGGGTTTTATGGCCGTCCCCGGGAAGGGCTTCGATGTCGCTTTCGTCGACTTCGACGCTGGCGTATTGGCCGAGGGCTTCGATTTGGACCACGACACGTCCGATCCCGCGATAACGCGTGAAGGTTCCCACCACGCCGGTGAAGGGCCCCTGAACGACAATGACCCGATCGCCGCGGCGCAGGCGCCGGCCAGTCTGGATTTGGCCTTCCCGGGTTACCATGATTTTAAGCGATGCGACGGTTTGGTCGGGAACCGGCACGGGAAGGTCCTTGTTGCCGATCAGGCGCACCGCGCCCACGGTTTTGAGGATATCCAGGTGATGGGTGGGGTGCAGGTTGGAGCGTACGAAAACATAGCCCGGAAAAAGGGGAACATCGAGCATGACGCGGCGGTCCCGGCGTCGGCTGCGCACGCGAATCTGGGGCAGAAAGACCTCGTGCGCCTTTTTAAACAGCCCTTCATGGACGACTTTTTCGAACCGGCTGCGGGTGTGCAGCACAAACCACTGCCAGGGCAGTTCGGAGACTCTCATTCAGATCCTCCTCCTTCGCCGACGCCTTGGGTATAGCCGTATCCGCCCAACCCACGAAGTGATATCCGGAAAGTAATGGCGCGGTTGTCGTTTTCGGTATTCTGATAATTGACGTCCAGCGACCAGCACTGGGATTCATATTTGAGCCCCACCAGCGATTCGATGTGCCGGTCGTCTTGCAAATCAAATTCAGCCGAGCCATAGGCGGTAAAATTGAAAGGCAGTTTAAGCTTCAAGCCGGTCGTCAACGATTCAACATCCTTGTCCAACCGTTCGCGGCCGCTGAAATCGGTTTTGCGTTTGTCGTAGCGGTAATCGACCTTGAGTTGATCGCCGCGCGGCGAATACAGTCTGGCCAGCACATCGCGTTTCACAAAACTGGCGTCGTAAGGGTCATACGCAGTTTCGGCTTTCAACCTGAGATATTTGCGCGGATACAGTTCTAGTTCCCCGCGGATCGGCGAGAACGGACGGTTGCGGTCGCTGCGTGCCGTGCGGATGTTGAAGCTCTGTTCGAATTTCAACCGCATGAAATCGTTATAACCGTATTCGACTTCCCCTTCAGCCCGGGCATCCGCCTCTTGATGATCAGCAGGCTTTTTGTGGTAGCGTGACGTAAACGTGTTGATCAACGAATAAGTGATCAGGTTTTCCGGCTCAATCCGATTGACCCGGTCGTTGAGCGGGAAGGGTTCGCCATCTTGGGTCTGGCCGATAAAGGCCGGAAATTCGTCCTGATCATCCAACGGGATATAATCCCAGATCACCCGCGGCCGAATGGTATGCCGCACGGCATCCAACGTGGTGCCGCCCCAGTCGTACACCCCGGAGACCTCTGTCGATACATCCAACTTGAGATCGTAAAGGGTGCGGAAATTGGTCTTATCCTTTCCCTGTTCTTCTGGCACGCTGCGACCTAGATTGTCTTCCAGGGCTGCCTGTTGATCCGCATTGAGTTTTTGGTAGCGGTCGATAAACCAGGCGGTTTGCCGGATACCGGCCGATGGTTCGACGTAAAGATAATCACCCAGTGAAAAAGGTAAGTAAAGCCGGGGATTGACATCGAAGCGCAAACCCTTGGTGTTGTCGTCACTGTAGAGATAAGTCCATTCGGTGTCGGCGCTGATCTGCAAAGGTGTTGGGCCCACCGGCTGTTTGACGGCGTCCCAGAGGATAAAGGGCAGGCGCTGCAGTTCGGTGTCGAAGGAAGGTATGTCGTCCACGCGCTGTTTGGTACTGTCGTCCAGCCAGATAATGCCGCCGTTCAAGGCGGCGCCGTACCAGTTTTTGTTGACGATCGCTTGGTTGGTGCGCACGGGATCATTGAAGTCGTCCAGGTCGCGTCCAAAGTTCTGGCGGAAGTAGTTGCGGGTTTCCTCGAATCCGGTTAACCCGTGTCTGAATTCCGTCAGGTAATCCTGGTCGCTCACCAGGTCCAGATCCAGACGGCCTTTGAAACCGAAGGGCAAGCCCTGGTCGTGCTTGGCCCTGAACCAGTAACGGGTTTCATTGCGGCGCAGGAAGTCGTCGTCGGGATAGCCGTAATTATCGCTGTCGGTGCCTTTCCCGTCATCGGATTTGCGATCCAGGAGGTAGTCGAACATGAGGGCACCCTTGGTGAGAGGGTCGATCATATAACGATATTCCGCGCCCATCTTGTTGCCGCGTTCGACCATGTAGTCGTTGTAGAGGGTCATGTCCGACTGCTCGTTGATGGCCCAGTAGAAGGGCTGCAGCAGGCGATGGCCTTTGCGATCCGAGGTGCCGAACTCCGGCATCAGAAATCCGGATTGGCGGCGGGTGCTGGCCGGGAACACGAAAATGGGGGTGTACAAGACCGGCACATCGTTGGTCCACAAGGCGGCATGCTTGACCACCCCCCGGCCCTCGACCTCCACGTTCAGTTTGCGGCCGGTTATCTTCCAGGCCGGTTTTTCGCCTTCGCAACTGGAAAGGCTGGCCCTTTCGATGGCGTATTCACGCGGTCCCAGTTTCTGAATTTTTTCGCCCCGAATGTAAAAATGATTTTCGTGCAGGAAGATGGTGCCGTGGGTAATGGTGCCGGTTTGATTCTGAAGGTTGATTTCAAGCTGATCGCCGAAGAGCATGTCGCCCCCGGCTACCAGGACCACATGGCCTTGGGCTTCGGCTTCCATGGTGCGGTGATCGAAACGCACATGATCGGCCGTCAGGCGGCGGTCACCCTTGGAGATGCGCACGTTTCCTTCGGCCACGTAGCGCTGGGAGCGGTCATCGTAGCTGATTTCATCGGCGGTGATCTGCCAGGGAAGCTTAGGGTCGTCCTGGGCCAGGCGGTCGATGGTGCGATCCAGGTCCTGTCCGTGGGCCTTTCCGCCGGCCACCATGAAAACGCACGCGACCAGCAACGGGATGACCAAGCGCGCTAGATTGTGCGGCCGGCCCCTGCGGTGACTGGCGGCGCGGGTGGCCGCATCGGCATACGTTAGTTCCATTCACCTGCCCGATGCCAAACTGAGGGTTAACACGTCCAGCGGCGGCAAGACGGTCTGCGGCCGCTTGCGCATCAAACGTAAAACTTAAACCCGAGGTGCCCTTAAATGTCAACTCATCATTCCCCCTAACAAGTTGTTTTTGTCCACCGGCATCGCGATCGCCGGTCGGAGGCGCAGGATCTATCTCGGCTGACCAAAGTTCGATCGACCCTGCTGAAAGGAAATCATCATCGCAGGGAACGGGGATGATGACCAAAATCGGCCCAAGACGGAATATTTAATTTTATGTATGATTTTTCTGAGTTTTTCATTTACAAGATAAAAATAAGAAAATAATAACTCAAAATGACAAAAAATGATAACTAATGGATGGTTGGTGATCCGGAATTTAATTTTAGCCCCTGCTGTTTGGCGGGGTTCTTCGCAATCCGGAATGTTCCAATCCCATGAGGAGGAAAAATGAGAGGCATCGTATCGTTAATGGTTGGTCTGAGTCTGGTGTGTTCCGTAATGATCGGATTCGCAGGGGCTGATGATCAGGTGCTGACCATGTCGACCACAACCAGCACCCAGGCCTCCGGGCTATTGGATGTGCTGCTGCCGGAGTTCAAGGCCGATACCGGTATCAGCGTCAAGGTGATTGCCAAAGGTACCGGGGCGGCCATCCGTGACGGGATGGACGGCAATGTCGACCTGATTTTCGTACACGCCCGGGCCCGTGAGGAACAATTCGTCCAGGAAGGCTACGGCACCCGGCGCTACCCCATCATGCACAACGATTTTGTCATTCTGGGGCCGGCCTCGGATCCGGCCGGGGTGCGGGGTAACGGCGATGTCGTCGACGTCCTGAAACGCATCGCCGCCAAGGGGCAGGCCTTTGTTTCGCGGGGCGACGACAGCGGCACGCACACCAAGGAACAGGCTTTGTGGAAGGCCAGCGGTCTGTCACTGGCATCCGAAACGCGGACCATTGTAAAAAAAGGCCAAAACCGCGATATCACCTTTGTGCATCCACGGGATCTGGGCTCATCCTATCTTTCCATTGGGCAGGGCATGGGCAAAACCCTGACCTTTGCCGAAGAAAAACAGGCCTACACCCTTTGCGACCGCGGGACTTTCATCAAATACAAGTTCGGCCGGCAGCCGGCCTTGGATCTGGATGTGCTCTGCGAAGGAGACCCGCGCCTGGCCAACCCCTACGGTGTGATTCCGGTCAATCCCGTCAAGTTTCCGCATGTGAAACACGATTTGGCGGATCGAATGGCCCAATGGCTGACATCCTCGCGCGGCCAGAGCCTGATCGCCCGTTATCGCCTGGAAGGTCAACAGCTCTTTTACCCGGATGCCTTGCCGGACGCCAAGTAGTGCCCATCCAGAAAAGGCATCTTTTGGCCCAGGCCGGCGTTCTCGCCTCTTGCCGGTCCTCGGCGTAGCCGGGCTACGCCTGTGGGCGTCAATCGGCTGCGGCCTTGCCCTGAACCAAAATCCACCATTTCTGGATGGGCACCAGGCTACGGTTTAGGATCGTTCCAGAAAAGGCATCTTTTGGCCCAGGCCGGCGTTCTCGCCGCTTGCCGGTCCTCGGCGTAGCCGGGCTACGCCTGTGGGCATCAATCGACTGCGGCCTTGGCCTGAACCAAAATCTACCATTTCTGGATAGGCACTAAGCTACGGTTTAGGATTGTATGAATGGGTTTTTTTGTGGACAGTCTGCGTTCGGCTGTGGGGCTCATTTGGTCGGCCGATCCCGAATTGGTGCAGATCGTGGGGTT
>JASJED010000134.1 GCA_030065585.1 Desulfobacterales bacterium
GGCTACGACAAGGTGCCTGAAGAAAAGGCCTATCTGCACGAACTGGAAGGGGGGCAGAAGGAACCGGAAAGCTTGAAGCAGGTGATCAAAGCGCACAAGGTGCTCAAGAAACGTTTCGGCAAAATCTACATCGAATTTCACGATCCGATATCCCTGCGGGATCTGCTCCAGGAAGAGGCCCTGGATCTGGCGGCCATGACGCGCGAAGAAATCAGCGCTTTCTGCCGCAATATCGGCCATCGCACCATCCATGCCATCAACCGCGTGGCCGTCGTCACCCCGCATGCGGTTTTGGCGGCGGCCCTGCTCAATCAATCCGCACCGACCTTCAGCCCGGCCATGCTGCAGCGCGCCGCCGACACCTACCTCAACCATCTGCATTTTCACAAGGTCACGCTGGCCGACACGCTGATCCTGGATCCGGCACGGGCCATCGAGCAGGTTTTCCATATCTACCGGCAGCGCAAGTTTATCGAGCCGATCGACAAGAACGAGCCCGACGATGCCCATTCACAGCGCTTTCGCATCCCCCCCGAGAAACGTCCCAGCCTGGAATACTACAAAAACAATTGTGTGGGCTGTTTCGTTCCGGCGGCGTTTACGGCCCTGGCCATTTTCGAGCGCGACGCCTTTCAATTCTCCGCCACGGACCTGCACCGCAGCTACCAGTTCTTGCAGGATTGCTTCAAATATGAATTCTCCTACGATCTGGAAAATCCCCCGGCCTGGCATGTCCGTAAAAACATCAAAGCCTTTATCAACGACGCCATCCTGATCCCGCACCCCAATCTGCCGGACACCTATAACATCACTTCGGCCGGTTTTCGCAAACTCAAACTTTTCTCCGGATTCCTGCGCTCCTACTTCGAATCCTATCTGATCACCCTGGACCAGCTGGCCCACCAAAAAGCCGGTGACATTAATCCCAAGGACCAGTTGAAGAAAATCGCCGCCCACGGTTCGCGTCTGGCCAAGACCGGCGAGGTGGAGCGCAATGAGGCCCTTTCACGCATCAATTTCCGAAATGCCCTGACCTTTTTTAAAAGCCGGGGCATCAACAGCCGGGACGATGAAGCGGCGCTCGCCCGCTACCGGGAACCATTGCAGCACTATCTGAAATTTCTGCACTGAGCCATGAAAGCACTCGTATTAGCGGCCGGCCTGGGCACGCGGCTTAGGCCCTACACCGACCGGATTCCCAAACCGCTCTTCACCCTTGACGGCCGCACGCTATTGGACCGGATCGTGCGCCAGCTCATCGCGGCCGGGGCGCGGACCGTGGCCGTCAATACCCACCATCGGGCCGAACAGATCCACGCCCATCTGGCGGCAACGACCTTTCCGGCCGAGATCGTCGTGCGGCACGAAACGGAAATCCTGGGCACCGGCGGCGCCATCCGCAATACGGCCGATATCTGGGGGACCCAGCCGTTCATGGTGGTCAACAGCGACATCACCACCGATATCGACCTGGCCGCCGTCTTCCGGTTTCATGCCGCGCACCCCCATCCCGCCACCCTGGTCCTGTGCCACGACCCGGACTTCAACAGCGTCACCGTGGATCAGGAAGCATTCGTGGTGGATTTCGCGAAGGCCGGTCGCGCGGCGCGGGAAGGTCGGCGCCATCTGACCTTCACCGGCATCCAGGTCCTGGATCCGTCGGTCATCGACTACATCCCCCCACGGGGATTTGCCAACAGCATCGACGCCTTCCGATCGATGCTGGCCGACGGTTTCAAGATCAAAGCGTATCTCGCCGCCGATCATGTATGGTCCGACCTGGGGTCGCCGGAGCGCTACCGCGCCGCGGCCCGCAAGATCATGGCCGCGGCGGCTTTCCAGGCGGTTTCACCGACGACCGACGGCCTGCCGATCGAATGGCACCCGCTGGCAGGCGACGGCTCCGAGCGCCGCTGGTACCGGCTGCGGCGGGGCGGCGCGTCGCTCGTCATGGTCGATCACGGCATTCGCCCGAACGCAGCGCCCGGCGAGGCCGACAGTTTTGTCAACATCGGACGCCATCTCCATGATCAAGGCTTGCCCGTGCCCCGCATCATCCGTGAGGATGCGTTTGCCGGATTGGCGTTCGTGGAAGACCTGGGCGATCGCCATCTGCAAACCCATGTCGCCGGGATGTCGGCGCCCGCAGATATTCGATCGCTCTACCGGGAAGTCATCGATTTGCTTGTCCAGCTCTCCACTTCGGGCGGGCGGGGCTTTGATCCGGATTGGACCTGGCAGACCGCCCGCTACGACCGGGAGGTGATCGTCGAAAAAGAATGCCGTTATTTCATCGAGGCCTTTGTTCGGGGCTACTGCGGCCGGGAGGTGGCCTTCGAGCGCATCGAGGCGGAAAGTCATCGCCTGGCCGACGGTATCCTGGCCGAGGAGGCCCGCGGCTTCATGCACCGTGATTTTCAGTCGCGCAATATCCTCATATCCGCGGGCCGGCCCCATGTCATCGATTTTCAGGGGGGCCGCCTGGGACCGGCGGAGTACGATCTGGCCTCCCTGCTGATCGACCCCTACGTGGCCCTGCCCGCAGCACTGCGCGATAGGCTGCGCGATGATTTCATCGCACGCTACCACGAACAGACCGGCAAACCCCCAGCGGCCATCGCGGCCACCTATCGTCTGTGCGCCCTGGCCCGCAACCTGCAGATCCTGGGCGCTTTCGGATTTCTGGCCAAGGCCAAGGGCAAAACCTACTTTGCGGACTATATCCCCCAGGCCCTCAAGAGCCTGCAACAGAATCTGGCCGGCCTCACCGACCACGAATTCCCGCAACTGCGGGGCATCGCCGATACTTTGGTCCGATCGAAATTGCCCGGCCCTTTACAAGGCTGTGGAAAAACGTCATGAGCACAGGCCAGACAAGGCCAAATCCGAAGAAGCCGCGCCGCTTATCTTCGATCAATGAGCATGTGGAAGAGGATTTTAACGCCGTATGGCCAAGCGCCATTGCTTTGCACCAGCCTGTCTAGCGCGCGATCTTAACCGCTAGCACCAGCCCACAGGAGGACACTCAGCATGAGCACCCTGAACGTCATGGTCAACGGACTGCCGGGCAATGTAACCCGCATCATCGCCCGGCATATCATCCAGGCGGATGATCTGAACCTAATGCCCTATTCCCTGACCGGCCCCGAAATCGAAGACGCGCGCGTCGTCATCGAAGGGCAGACCATCGAACTGATCCGCCCCGCAAAGCGGGAGGCGCGCATCGGCCCCGTCAAGGCGGACTGGGGGGAATTTATCAGCGTCGACTTCACACATCCCGCGGCGGTCAACGCCAATGCCGCCTTTTACTGCGCGCAGGACCTGCCGTTTGTCATGGGCACCACCGGCGGCGACCGCGAGGCCCTGCAGGCGACCGTCGTCCAATCCACCACCGCCGCGGTCATCGCGCCCAACATGGCCAAACAGATCGTCGGCTTTCAGGCCATGATGGCTTACGCCGCCGAAACCTTTCCCGGCCTTTTTGCCGGCTATCATCTGGAAATCAAAGAGAGCCACCAGCAGGGCAAGGCCGACACCAGCGGCACGGCCAAGGCCATGGTGCGTTATTTCAACGCCATGGGGGTCGATTTCACAGACGATCAGATCCACCAGGAGCGCGACCCGCAGACCCAGAAAGCGCAATGGGGTGTGCCGGAAGCCTATCTCGGCGGCCACGGCTGGCACACCTACACCCTGGTATCCGCCGACCGGACCACCCGCTTCGAATTCACCCACAATGTCAACGGGCGTGAAATTTACGCCGAGGGAACGCTGGACGCGATACGCTTCTTGGCCGCGCAGTTGGCCGCCGGCCGCCGGGGCAAGGTCTTTTCGATGATCGACGTCCTGCGCGGAAGTTAAACGCGTGGTGAGGCCGTGATAGGCCTCCCGCAACACGGGAGGCCTCAGTTAGATCATAACGAACTTCAGAGAAGTGCTTAGAGGCGGTTTCAAAACCTCAGATCGGGTTCGAGGGCAAGGCGTCGCCTGATGAAAAAGCGCAGCATATGTTGGAATATGTGAGCATTTTGAAGAAGGCGGCAACGCTGCCATCGGACGTTAGATGGGGTTTTGAAACCGCTTCTACCTGATCTTCAGGACGACTGGGCCACGATGTCGTAGGCCTGGGCCAGGGCCTGATCGAGCTTTTCAGGCTGGCTGCCGCCGGCCTGGGCCAGATCCGGTTTGCCGCCCCCGCCGCCGCCCACCAGGGGCGCCAGGGCCTTGACGATGTTGCCGGCGTGGAATCGCCCCTGGAGATCCTTGGTGATCCCGGCGATCAGCAAGGCCTTGCCACCGCTCTCGCAACCCAGGATCACGACCCCTGACTGCAGCCGATCGCGGAAGCGATCCACCAAATCCCGCAAGGCCCCGGGATTGTCCGCCTCCACCCGCCGGGCCAGCACTTTGACGCCCTCGACCTCGCGAACGTCCGCTTCGGCGTCGGCGGCCGTCCGGGCGGCCAGTTTGCCCTTGAGGGTTTCGAGTTCCTTTTCCAGATCCTTCTGGTGGGTCAGGATCTTCTCGATGCGCCCCTTGATGTTGTGGGGATTGTCCCGCAACAGGCGGGCGGTTTCCTCCAGGGTCTGCGCCATTTCCTGCACGCTGGCCAGGGCGCCCTCGCCGGTCATGGCTTCGATTCGCCGAATGCCGGCCGCCACGCTGGCTTCGGTGACGATTTTAAAAAACCCGATGTCGCCGGTGTGCTGCACGTGGGTGCCACCGCAAAGCTCTTTGCTGAAATCGGCCAGGCTGACCACGCGCACCCGGTCGCCGTATTTTTCTTCGAACAGCGCCTTGGCACCGGATTGGAAGGCGTCCTCGGCCGCCATCTCCTCGGTCTGCGTGGGCACGTTCTTGAGGATGTGCCGGTTGACCTTGCGCTCGATGGCCGCCAGCACGTCCGGTTCGATCTGGGAGAAGTGGGTGAAGTCGAAACGCAAACGATCCGGCGCCACCAGCGACCCGGCCTGTTTGACGTGGTCTCCCAGGACTTCCTGCAGGACGGCATGCAGGATATGGGTGGCGGTATGGTTGCGCATCGTGGCCCGGCGGGCGGCCGCATCCACCTGCAGCCGGACCGCATCGTCCTTGGCGATCCGCCCGGCGGTCACGACGCCCTGGTGAATGATCAGCCCCGTGGGATCCTTGATGGTGCCCTGGATTTCGACCTGCGCCGGCGGGTCGCCGGCCAGCCCGGTGAGCGTACCCACATCCCCCACCTGCCCCCCGGCTTCACCGTAGAACGGGGTGGCTTCCGCCACGATCTCGACGGGATCACCACTCGCGGCTTCAGGCACTTCGGCCCCGTCCTTGACGATCAGGACCACCCGGCTTTCGGCCGTCAGATCCTGGTAGCCCTTGAATTCCGGTTGAAAACCTTCCGCCGACAGGGGCCGATAGGCATCCCCGATTTCGTCGAAGGTGACCTTGGCGCGCGATTGGGCCCGCTGACGGTCCATGGCGGCGTCGAACCCCGCCATGTCCAGTTCGAATTTTTCATCCCGCACCACGTCGCGCACGATGTCGACCGGAAATCCGAAGGTATCGTAGAGTTTGAAGATCACATCACCGGGGACCACGGTCTGCCCCTGGGCCCGCAATTCCCCCAGCGCGTCGTTGAGCACCCGCAGGCCGTTGTCGAGGGTTTCCGAAAAGCGGACTTCTTCGTTTTCGATCACGTTGGTGATGAAGGCCTCGGCCTCGCCCAGTTCCGGATAGGCCGGCCGCATGATCGCCATGACCGTGCGGGCCGTGTCGTGCAGAAAGGGTTTGACCAGACCGATATTGCGGCCGTAGCGAATCGCACGGCGCATGATCCGCCGCAGCACGTAGCCGCGTCCTTCGTTGGCGGGCAGCACCCCGTCGCCGATCAGAAAGGCTGATGCGCGGCTGTGATCGGCAATCACCTTCATGGCCACCTCGGTTTCCCAGGATTCGCCGACCGACCGTCCGGCCAGCTCTTCGGTGCGGCGAATGATGGGCACGATCAGGTCGGTATCGTAATTGCTCTCCACGTCCTGGAGGACCGCGCAGATGCGCTCGAGCCCCAGTCCGGTATCGATGCTCGGCTTGGGCAGCGGTTCCATCTTTCCGGAGGCATCGCGGTTGAACTGCATGAAAACCAGATTCCAGATTTCAAGAAAGCGGTCGCAGTCGCAGTCGACGCCGCAGTGGGGGTTGTTGAGACCACACTCGCCGCCGCGATCCAGGTGGATTTCCGAGCAGGGACCGCAGGGGCCGGTGTCCCCCATGGCCCAGAAGTTCTCGTCTTCCCCCAACCGCACGATGCGCTCAACCGGAACGCCGACCTGCTGGTGCCAGATATCAGCGGCCTCGTCGTCGTCCAGATAGATCGAAACCCACAGACGATCGGCCGGCAGGCCGTAGCCGTTGGTCAGCAGGTCCCAGCCGTAGTCGATGGCCTTTTCCTTAAAATAGTCGCCGAACGAGAAATTGCCCAGCATCTCGAAGAAAGTGTGGTGCCGGGCCGTATAGCCCACGTTCTCGAGATCGTTGTGCTTGCCCCCCGCCCGCACGCATTTCTGCGATGTGGTGGCGCGCACGTAACCGCGCTTTTCTTCCCCCAGAAAAGCACGCTTGAACTGCACCATCCCGGCGTTGGTGAACAGCAGGGTCGGATCGTCGGCCGGAACCAGCGAAGAACTGCGCACCACCTGATGGCCGTGCTTCTCGAAATAATCCAGAAATCGCCTGCGTGCTTCGTTTCCCGTCATAAGCGTCACCTCCTGGCCGTTGGCGTTGAGCCCTATCGTTCTCAGGCCGAATCGACTTCGGCGGCCTCCTCGGTCTTTTCGGCGAACCCCAGCTTTTCGCGCACTTCCTGCAAGGCCGCGTTGTAGATATCGTGATTGTCCTGGAAGAACTTCTTGACGTTGGTGCGCCCCTGGCCGATACGCTCGCCCTTGTAGGCATACCAGGATCCGCTCTTGTCGATCACCCCGCAATCCACCCCGATGTCGAGGATCTCGCCGGTCTTGGATATGCCCTCGCCATAACTGATGTCGAACTCCGCCTCCTGAAAGGGGGGTGCCAGCTTGTTCTTGACGACCCGCACGCGCGTACGGTTGCCGACCACTTCCTGGCCTTCCTTGATGGCCCCGGTGCGCCGGATATCCAAACGCACGGAGGAGTAAAACTTCAGGGCGTTGCCGCCGGTGGTGGTCTCGGGATTGCCGAAGACGATCCCGATCTTCATGCGGATCTGGTTGATGAAGATCACCGACGTCATGGTCTTGCCGATGGTGCCGGTCAGTTTGCGCAGGGCCTGGGACATCAGACGCGCCTGGAGCCCCATGTGGGAGTCGCCCATCTCGCCCTCGATTTCGGCCCGGGGCACGAGCGCGGCCACGGAATCGATCACGATGATGTCGATGGCCCCGCTGCGCACCAGCATGTCGGCGATTTCCAGGGCCTGCTCCCCGGTATCCGGCTGGGAGACCAGCAGCTCGTCGCAATTGACTCCCAGTTTGCGGGCATAAGTCGTATCGAGGGCGTGTTCGGCGTCGATAAACGCGGCGATGCCGCCGGCCTGCTGGGCCTCGGCCACAGCATGCAACGCCAGGGTCGTTTTCCCCGAGGATTCAGGACCGAAGATCTCGATGACCCGTCCCTTGGGAAGCCCGCCGATCCCCAGCGCTTTGTCCAGCGACAGCGATCCGCTGGAAATGACGGGGACGGCGGTAACGGCGTCTGTTCCCAGACGCATGATGGCGCCTTTGCCGAACTGGCGCTCGATCTGGGTCATGGCCGACTCGACCGCTTTATTTTTATCCGGTGCTGTCGTCATACATTCCTCCTGGTACCTCCGGGGTTGTGGTTGATGGTTCCGTAAAAGAAAAGTAACCTCAAAAAATCAGCGCGGTGCGATCAAAACGCCCCTGGTGACCCTCCTAAATCAGATCGATTTTAAAAATCAACCGGCCACCTGCAACAGTTTCTTGGTTCCACGTCGAGCATCGGCAGACTTCACGAGCCGTCCAGCGGCACCCGCGCCAATTCACTGTACACGGCCCCTTGGGGATGAAGCTGGCTGCGATACCAGATCAAGGTGTCCGCCGTGAAGGGCTGCGCCGGCATATCGCCATGCTGCGTGACCATCGCGGCCTCCCGGGCCCCCCAGCGTTGGGGTTTGCGAATCCGGCCGATGGTCAGATGCGCGCGAAACGGCCGTCCCTCAGGCTTGAAACCGCAGGGAACCAGACCTGCGGCCAGACGCGTCTGGATGGTTCGCAAGCGTTCGATATCCCCGGTGACGGCCTGCCAGATGACCCGCGGCCGCTTCAGGCTGGGGAAACCGCCCAGCCCGCCGGTGGCAAGTTCGAGCGGCCGCTGCCCGGACACCGCCGTCTGCATGGCGGTGCGGACCGTGCTCCCCAGGGAAGGGTCCGTGTCGCCCAGAAATTTGAGGGTCAGGTGGATATTGTCCGGTTTGACCCAGCGGACCCCAAGGCCGGCCGAACGCCAGTGCGACTGCATTTCACCGATCCGCCGTCTGACTTCCTTCGGCGGTTTGAAGGCGATGAAGGTCCGCAACGGATCTCCCCCTCCGGCCACCCGGCCTATCGGCCGCATCCGATCACGAGCACGAATAAGGCGTCCGTTGCGGCAGGCCAGCGCCGGCCCTGCGCATGGACGGCTCGCGGCCCGGCCTTCGCGGTCAATTGCGCGGTAATTTGGCTTGGGGTTCCCCCAGCAGGAACTTCCCCTTGGCGATCCAGTCTTTCAAGAGCTGCGCAATCTCCCGCGCGCGCACCGTACTCGAAAGGGGGACCGTGGCAATGTCTTCGCCATCGAGACGGATGCTGCCGCTTTTGAGCTCGGCGTAGCTGACCTGTCCCAGGGTTTTCCCCGTGCCCTGGGGATAGTCATGGCTGTAGTCGACGATCTGGGTAAAGAGATCCTCGTCCGCGACTGCCGTGTACCCGGCCATGGCTTCGTTCAATATGGGGATCGGTATCCCCAGCCCCACGGACAGCGAGCAGCCGTAGCCCTGCAGGCTGGCGCCCACCAGCCATTTGGCACTCATGCGTTTGAGATCCCCCATCACGCTGATCGTACCGGATGGCGACAGCGGGACCCCCTTGCGGGTTCGCTTGACCCCCGGTTTGTGCTGGGTGCCGGCACCGCTGACATACCCGATGCCGCCGCCTAGGAAAATGCGCGTGCCGAATCCGATGGTTTGATACAACGGGTCATTGAAAAGCGGGCTCAATTGACCGGCCGAACAGTAGTTGGCGTTGGCCGCCCGGGGTTTGAGGGTCCCCATGTAGGTATAAATCGTCTTGTCGGACTGGTTCACGGCGCAGTTGTAGTTCTGGTAGGCATTCCGGGGGTTGAACAACTGGGCGTAGGGCAGTGTCTTGAGGGTGATTTCCTTTTCCAGTGATTTGCGCGGATAGCAGTCCGTGCCGTAGCCCTCGGCTTTGAGGTGCACGCGCTTGCCCGCCACCAGGTCTTGAATCACGTGCCCACCGCCGTATCTGAATTCACCGGGATAGACGTGGTTGAGCGGGTCGTCTTCACGCGTTTCGGTCACACCCAGATAGCAGTCCACGGCGGCAATCCCCCCGTAGGCCGGCACGTTGTTGAGCCAGACCTTGGAGGCCTTGATCGCCGGCACCGCATGACCGAAATTGATAAAGGCCCCCGACGAGCACATGGGCGCAAAGGTCCCCGTGGTAACGACATCCACCTGGCGGGCGGCCTCGACCCGCCCCTCGGCCTTGACGATGTCGATCATCTCCTCCGCCGTGACGACGACCACTTCCCCCGCTTTGATCTTGCGGTTGATCTCGTCGTAAGTCTTGGTCACTTTATATCGGCCCATGGTGATCTCGCTTTCCCGACTTCAGGACGGCGATGCGGCCCCCGCACGCCGACGGGCTTGGTTTGCTTATCGAATCAGTTTCATCTTGGTGGTGATATTGTCATTGATCCAGTGGGCGTCCCACCACTCGATCGGATTGACCAGGGTGTCGTGCACCATCATCCCGAAGTGGAGATGATCACCGACCGCCAGGCCGGTAACCCCCGTACGGCCGATGATGTCGCCCTTGGCGACCCGATCGCCGGCATTGGCCTGGATGCTGCTCAGGTGCGAGTAAAGGCTGAAGAGCCCGAAGCCGTGCTCAACGACCACGGTATTGCCATAGATCCCCACATCGCCGGTAAAAACCACCGTCCCCCCGTTGGCGGCGGGCACGGGGGCCTGCTGCAGGGAGGCCAGATCCGCGCCCAGATGGACCTGGCGGTCGATAATCTTGCCGCGGTATTTATAGTCGCGATGATCGGCGAACTGCGCCCGATTGGCCGCCTGGGGCAGCCGCATGAACACCCCTTCCCAGGTGATTTCAGGGGTGGCTTTTTCCGACAGGCGGGTAAGCGTTTCATAATTTTTTTTGCGCATCTCGCGGTTGACCGCCAGAAATATGGCCTGGGGTTCGGTGGCCGTCTCTCCGGCGGCCTCCATCAGCGGGCGCATCTTCTGTTCGATGAAGCGCTCCGAGATGTTCAGCACGTCCTTGCGGAACCGTTTGGCCCGAATACGGTAGGAGAAGCCGGCCGTGGTTTCGTTGCCGGCTTGATCGACGGCGCGGGCCTTGATGATCGTATCCGGTTTCTGGTCATGGCCCACGGCAAAAAAGGCCATCATGCTAAGGCCATCGTCCTTGCCGGCCGGATATCCCGGAAAGAACCGCTCGCCGACCATGACCCCGTGCCGCGGACAGGCCTCGTTGAGACGGTAAACCAGAAGGCCGCTGCCGCCCTGGTTGACGTAGTGAAAACGGCTGAGGACGGTGATGGACGGCGGCTTGACATCGACGGTCAGCGGGATTTCCACCACCGTGCGATTGCCGTTCCACCAGTCGCGCCAGGAAAAATCACGGGCCGTGATGCGCAGCGTGGCCTGGCCCTCCGCGAGGTTGAGCTTGCCCGCATCCACCTCGAGCGTCAGGGTATGCGCCTCAACGCCGCTGCCCGGCCCCAGCAGGGAACCGTCGAAGCGGGCCTCCTCCAGGACGACTTCCCGGCCGGTCTGGGTCACCGCGGCCTGAACCGCTTTCAAACCCCGCCCACGTTCGGCAATATCCACCACGATGGTCCGGGGCACGGCCCCGATCACCATTTCCGCCGGCATTTTTTCGATGGTCGGGGCTTGGCCCTCCAGACGCCAGACCGCCAGCACGACCAGGGGGATCACCACCAGCAGCAGGATAACGATCAATATAGCGCGACCGCTCGTTTTATGCATTGATTTCACCCGTTTCAGCTCCCTCCTCCACAAACGATCCGGTATTGCTAACAGGTAAATTCGCGATAATCAAGCATAGTTTCGTTTCTTGACTTTTAGAGGGCCGCAAGATAAAGGACAGCCCAGCGTCGGGCGCCCAGCGTGAACCCGGATACGATCGGACACCCCGTCGACCGTGTGGCGCAAACGTTTGAACGACAGGATGATAGCGGCGCCTTCAATACGCCTCGCCGTCGAGCATCGGGCGTCATCGTGGCCCCGGCCGGCAAGACCGACGCGACGACGATGCCCCACGCGTACCGCCCCGAATACCTGTCCTGATATGCGGCTTGAACTTGGCCCATGCGCTCCAAAAAAAAGATACTCTTGCTTGGTCTGTTGCTGGGCATCCTCGTGCTGTCCGGTTTCCTCGTGCGGGGCTATCTGGCCTACCGTGAAATCCGGGAAAACCCGGCCAAGCTGATCGAGGCCATTCCGGAAGGCACGAATATCGTCCTGGGTGAAGTCCGCCATACGGCCGTGCGCGAGGGAAAGAAGGAGTGGGTCCTCGAAGCGTCCTCGGCCAACTACTCGGAAAGCTCCCGGGATGCCGTTTTCAATGACGTCCGGGTAACCTTTTTCCTGGACAACGGGGATGTGGTCAACCTGAAAGGGCAAAAAGGGACCATCAACACCGCCAGCAATGACATGCAGGTCACCGGGGATGTTCGCGTCGAGATGAACGAATATACCCTGGAGACCGAAATCATTGAATACAATCATCAAGCGCGCCATATCGCCAGCCAGTCGCCGGTGCATATCCTGGGCGGCGACTTTGAATTGCGCGCCGATGCCATGCAGGTCGACCTGGCCACGGAAACAGCCTTTTTCAGTGGTGCGGTCGAAGGACAAATCGATGCCGACACGCAACTGCAGATGTAACGCCGCAACCTGGTTCATCTGGATTATCGCTATCATCGTGGGAATCGGGTTCATCGCGACACCCCTGGCGGCCCAGGAGGGTCCTCTGGGCTCCCCGTTGAACAGCAACGAAAAAATCAAGATCACTTCCGATACACTGGAGGCCAACACTAAAGAGCGCAGTTTCCTTTTCAAGGGTCGCGTCAAAGTGGTCCAGGGCGAAACCGTGATCGATTCGGATGAACTGTTCATCCGCTACCGGTCCGATGAGGACGCATCGCAATCACAGCCCCCCACGGGAAATAACAAGATCGAAAGAATCGAAGCGCGGGGCAATGTGGTCATTCTTTTCGACGGCCGCACCGCCAAATCCGATAAGGCCGTCTATCTCGGTGATGAGGAGATTCTGCAGCTGATCGGCGATAATTCCACCGTGATCGACGGCCCCAACAAGATCACGGGTTCAAAAATAACGCTTTACAGAACCGAGGATCGTATTAAAGTTGAGAGTAGCCCTAGTAACCCCAAAGAGCGGGTTACGGCGATTATTTTCCCGGATGGCGATGACCGCAAATAAGCCATTTTAGCAGCAAACCGAAGATCTCAGGGAAACGCTCACGCTTGAAAACCACCGGCCGGGGTACGACATAGATGACCGTGCTGTCTGTTGATAGTTTGGTTAAGCAATACGGCGGGCGCAAAGTTGTCAATGATGTCAGCCTGACGGTCGGCAGCGGCACGGTGGTCGGCCTGCTGGGTCCCAACGGTGCCGGAAAAACCACTACTTTCTACCTTGTCGTGGGTATGGTGCGACCTGACAAAGGCCAGGTCCGCATCGGGTCGGAAGACCTCACGGGCGATCCTATGCATATTCGCGCACGCAAGGGTATCGGCTACCTTCCGCAGGAAACTTCCATCTTTCGCAAACTGACGGTTCGTGATAATATCCTGGCCATACTGGAAATGCTGCCGGTCAACCGGCACGAACGCCGGGCCCGCTCCGAGATGTTGCTGGAAGAACTGGGCATCGCGCATCTCGCCGGTCAGCGGGCGGCCGTACTTTCCGGGGGTGAAAAGCGGCGGTTGGAAATTTCGCGCACCCTGGCCATCGATCCGGCCTTCA
>JASJED010000135.1 GCA_030065585.1 Desulfobacterales bacterium
AAGGCTTAAAGCCCACCGAACACATATTTGCTGATCACTTCCTCCAAGTCAAGAGCAGATTCTGTTTCCGTAATAATGTCACCATCTTGTAGAACAAGATCCGATCCACCTGGCGAGAGCTTGATGTATTTGTCACCAATCAGGCCGGCCGTTTTGACCGACGCAATGACATCGTCCGTCAACTCCACCTGGGCCTGAATCTTCAAACGCACTTCAGCGGTCAGTCTCTCATGCTCGAGACGAATGGCCTCCACCTTGCCAACGGGGACCCCCGCCAGTTCCACCCGCGAGCCCACTTTGAGACCCGAAACCGATTCGAAGCGGGCGTTCAGAAAATAGTGCCGTTCGCCGATGATTTCCATTTTACCCAGCTTTAACGTCAGATAGCCGACACATAAAATACCGATAAAAACAAAAATGCCGACGGCGATTTCAATGGATGCTTTATTCATGGCTCGACTCCAGGCCTCAACAGATGCTGAATTTATAGAATATTTCCTTTTGTGCCAGGGCCTGATCCAGGCACTGTTCGGAATTGTCGCTCTCTGCCGGTTCAGTGAACCCGGCGCTTACCGCAAGGCAGGAGTCCATGCTTGCTCTAATCTGCTGGGTTTGCTCGGCATTGAGTTCGCGGGCCAACTTGGCGCACACCAAACGGGCCTGGTTCGCGCGGGTAAACGGCAGCAGTAACAAAACTGCATTGCTGCCGATGCACTCGCAGGTATCCGTAAGGCGTAAATGCCGTTGAATATTATCGGCAAACTGCGTGACGGTTTTCTGGGCCACCACGGGCCCGGACTGCGTCACGATGGCACTCATGTTCTCAATTGTCAGCACGACCAGCGCAAAAGGCACCCGGTGGCGCTGCAGCCGGGTCATTTCCTCACTGAAGCGCCGCTGCCATCCGTCACCGATGGAAGGTGTGCTGGCGATTTCCGTCCGACCTTCAAACCCGCGGATAAACGCGTGAACGGTGGGGTCGTCGATTTTCTGCAACTGATCCGGCGCCCCGGCATAGATGATCTTGCCTTCGTGCAACATGGCAATCCGCTGTGAAAAGTAAAAGACATCCGGGATCTCGTGACTGATCAAAACACCGGTAAATCCAAAACGATGCTGATAGTCCGCTATCATGGTGTGGACCGCTGCCTTGCGGATCGGATCAAGCCCGGTGGTCGGTTCATCGAAGAGAATGACTTCCGGACTGGTGACCAGCGCCCGCGCCAAAGCCACACGTTTTTTCATACCACCGGACAACTGCGAGGGGTATTCATGGTCGATGCCGACCAGGTCAAATTCTTCCAGTTTTTTCTGCACGATGGTCTGGATTTCCGCCTCGGGAAACAGGCGGTGTTCCCGCAAAGGCAGCCCGATGTTCTGTCCCACGGTCATGAAATCGAAAAGGGCCGAATCCTGAAACATGTAACTGAATTTACGCCGCAGACGCCGGCGCTGGGATTTCTTCATGGTCGCCAGGCGCTCGCCATTGATGTAGATATTTCCACTGTCCGGCTGCAACAGACCGGCAATGTGCTTGAGCAGCACGCTCTTGCCGCCGCCGCTCTTGCCGATAATCGTGGTGATCTCGCCCTGAAAGATCTCCAGATCGATGGCATCCAGGACCAGGTTGCCGTTGAAGGCTTTCTTGACTTTCTCGAATCGTATCAGGGGTGTGGTCATCTCGTTACAGAAGCAGGGACGTCAAGATGTAATCGGTAATCAAAACCAGCACACATGAAATCACCACCGCCGTGGTGGTGGCCATACTCACGCCCTTGGCACCGAATTCCGGTCCCCGATGGGCATTGTAGCCGTTGTAACAGCAGACCGTGGTAACGACGATGGAGAAAACGAGCGATTTGATGAATCCGCCGGTGACATCATGCAGTTCGACGGTGGAGTGGATTCGCGCGAAAAAAATGCCCGGGTCGATGCCCAGCATGATCACACCGGTCAGATAACCCCCCATGATACCCACCACATCGCACATGGCCGTCAAGAGCGGAAAACTGATCAGGGCCGCGCCCAGTTTGGGACTGACCATGAATCGAATGGGGTCGATATCCATGGTCGCCAGGGCGTCGATCTGCTCGGAAATCCGCATGATGCCGAGTTCGGCCGCCATGGCCGACCCGGCCCGGGCCGTGATCATGATGGCCGTCATCACGGGGCCCAATTCCCGGATCATGGTCAAGGCCACCCCGGCCCCGAGCAAACCTTCCGACCCCACTTTGACAAGCGTGTAATAGCCCTGCAACCCGAGCACCATGCCGGTGAAGGCCGCCGTCAGGCAGACCACCGAAACAGATTTCATACCGATGAAATAGACCTGCTGGACGATTTTGTTAGTATGCCAGGGCCAGACCAGCAACTGCACGAAACTACCGGCGATAAAAAGGGCGTACTGCCCCAGCAGACGGATGCGCGCGATGATCACCCGACCGAAGAGCATGAAAAAAGATGCGAGCGGATTTTTCCGCGTAATGTCTGCCATTCGGATAGTGTTCCCAAGGTATCGAAAGGTCTTTGCAGGTGAGGGTGCCCACGGGCAAAAACGGGATCAAAGGCTATGGTGTCTAAAATTTTATAAATTATTCGTATTGAAATTGAATGTCAATTATATTATCGGCAACGATGGCTTCTGCTTTATGCATCTTCGACGGCCCGGGCACCGACAGTGGGGGTCACCATAAAATTTGCACGCAATATCAGGGAGACAGAGCACGCGATGCTCAGCGTTGAAAATATTCACAAGGCTTACGGCCAGCACAAGCTGTTCGACGGCATCAGCTTTCGATTGAATTCCCGGGAAAAAATCGGGCTGGTCGGTCGCAACGGGCATGGCAAGACCACCCTCTTGCGTTTGATCGTCGGCCAGGAGGAACCCGATGAGGGTGCGGTGATCCAACCCCGCAACTACCGCATCGGATACGTTCGCCAGCACCTGGCGTTCACCCAGCCAACCATATTGGCCGAAGCGATAACAGGGCTTCCGGCCCACGAGTCCGACCAGCACTGGAAGGCGGAGCGGATACTGGCCGGGCTGGGTTTTTGCAATCAGGCCCAGCAGCGCCCCCCGGCCGAATTTTCGGGCGGCTACCAGGTGCGTCTGAATCTTGCCAAAGTGCTGATCTCGGAACCGGACCTGTTGCTGCTGGATGAACCGACCAACTATCTGGACATCACCTCCATCCGCTGGGTCATCCGCTTTCTGCAGGGCTGGCCCCGCGAATTGCTGTTGATTACCCACGACCGGTCGTTCATGGACCAGGTGGTCACCCACGTGGTCGGCCTTCATCGCCGCCGCGCCCGCAAAATCAGGGGCGACACCGCCAAATACTACGACCAGGTGGCGCAGGACGAGGAAATTTACGAAAAGACGCGCCAGAACGATGAACGACGCCGACGAGAAATCGAGCTTTTCATCAGCCGTTTCCGGGCCAAGGCCCGCCTGGCCAACATGGTCCAGTCGCGGATCAAGACGCTCGGCAAAATGGAGAAGAAAGAGCGCCTGGAAACCATCCGCAGCCTCGATTTCGCCTTCCGCGACCATCCCTATCGGGGTCGGCAAATGATGGCCGTCGAAAACCTGGCCTTCGGCTACCCGGACGGCCCGCCCCTCTTCCAGAATCTGTCCTTCAACGTCAACCAGGGGGATCGTATTGCCGTCATCGGCCGCAACGGACAGGGGAAAACCACGCTGTTGAAAACCCTGGCCGGCCTCCTGGCCCCTGCCGAGGGCACCACCCGGCTCAACCCCAATGTCAGGATGGGCTTCTACGAGCAGACCCATACCACCCGCCTGGTGCCGTCCCGGACGGTGGAGGAGGAAATCCTGTCGGCCCATGGGGATCTGGACCGTCAGGTCGCCCGCAGTATCTGCGGTGCCATGATGTTTTCCGGCGACGAGGCCCTGAAAAAAATCCAGGTGCTCTCGGGGGGCGAGAAAAGCCGCGTGCTGCTGGGGCAACTGCTGGCCCAGCCGCTCAATTTATTGCTGCTTGATGAACCCAGCAACCATCTCGACATGGATTCCTGTGATGCCCTGCTGGCCGCCATCGATCAATTCGCGGGCGCGGTGATTATCGTCACCCACAACGAAATGTTCCTGCACGCCGTGGCCCGGCGCCTGATCGTGTTTCAAGAAGACCAAGCGGTTGTATTCGAGGGCGGCTACCAGCGCTTTCTGGATGCAGGCGGCTGGCACCAGGAAGCTGATGTTGCGCCGCCGAAGCGCCCTTACGAAGGCGGCGGCCCGGTCAAGCGAACCCGCAAGCAATCCCGCCGTGAGCGCTCCGCAATCCTGACCCGGCGGAGCAAGGCCATCCGGCCGCTGGAGAAGGACATGGCCGAGATCGAAGGGGTGATCGAAACCTGCGAACAGCGGCTCAAGAGTCTGCACACCGACATGCAGCGGGCCACGGCACGCCGCGACGGCCAGCAGATTGCCAAGCTGGGGCGCGCCATTAAGGAATGCGATCAGACGATCGAAACTGGCTTTGAACGTCTGGATCGCTTGAATACCGAACTGGAGGCGGCCAAGGCCCGTTTCGATGCCCAGCTGGCACAGCTCGACCCTGCGTAACTGCGTAAACAGCCGCCGGCCTCCAGAGCCCGCTGGCAGGCTGTTGGACCTCAACGAGAAAGCGATTCGATAGATATGGAACCCGACGCGAAACCTCAAATCATTCTGGTCTGTCAGCAAAACGGCAGCGGTGAAGCCAAGATCGCCGGCATTCGGCGCTACGGCGGCGACCGCTTCCAAATTAAAACCCACGACATCGATGATCCGCTGCCCGAACTGATCGACGACACGACGGCCTATCTTCCGGCCCGCCTGGAGGCCGATCTGATCCTGGACTTTCTGAAGCATCCGGATCTTTCCACCGACCTGGCCCGCATGGCCCACGATCGGGGCATACCGGTGGTGGCCTCCGGCAAGAAAATCCCGGACGCCTTGACACCACCCACCTGATGCGGACTGCCCCGGCAGGCTTGTCTGGGGACGTATGGTGACCATTTCGGAAGTCCGGAATTCAGCGTGAAACTATCGCATGGCCGCGTTGCAGCGGTGGAAGTGCGTCGGGGCGCACCCTGCGGGGCCACCTGGGAGGCGGCCCCGCGCGTCATCGGGCTGCCGCCGGACGAAGCGGCCGTGCGCATCGGACTGGAGGTTCAGTATTTATGCGTGGCCGACCCGGCCGGATGGGATCCGATCCACGGCAAGAGCCCGGTCCACTTCGCCGGCAAGGTTCACCAGAAGGCTTTTCTTAGGGCGCTGCGCAACGATAAGTCGTAAGGTGATGCCGCCGGGAAGCTCGTGGTGACCCCGCGCAGACCGTGGTTAGGCCTGACGGCGGGCCAAGACTTTCCAAATCCCGAAGGCGATGACCGCGCTCAATACCCCCTGTAAGAGATTGGGAACGATCTCGGCCAGCGCGGCGGCGCGATCCGTGACGCCGAAGAAGGGAATCGACCGCGCCATCCAAGGATAGATGGTGGCTTCGAAGATATAATATCCGCCGACCAGCACCGTAATGCCCAGGGTCAACGCCAGCAAGACCCTGGGGATGGCGGTCTGGCGCCCGCCCACCAGACCGATCAGCAGTCCTTCGAAGCCCTTGACCACCCCTGTGGCCAGAATGAACTGCGGAAACCCGATGGCATCGGCCAAGGCCGGTCCGACCAGACCGACGACCCCCCCGACCAGTGGGCCGTAGAGCAGGGCCGCCGCCATGACGAAGGTGTCCCCCAGGTTGAAATACCCCCCGGAGGCGGGGATCGGGATGCGGATGACCGTTGTGCCCAGAAACGCAAGGGTGATGAAGGCCACCGTCACGCCGACGCGCAACAGCTGTTGCATCTGATGTGACTCTTTCAACGCGAACTCCTGTTCCCCTGAATCTTCCGGTCGGGCAGTTCGGCGATTTCACGGGCCCACAAGGGAATGAAACGCAGGGCCCCGCAGATGCCGGCGACACCGATCTGGACCAGACCGGTGGTCAGGGACATCAGGCGCCGTCTGGGTCCCGCGGAGAAATGATGCCGGGAAGCGCCGGCCATCTCCTCGCGCACGACCTCAAGGAGATTGGGTATAACAAAAAACGTAATGTGATTAAAGACCCGTACGGCCATCAAGAGTTTCTTCTCCCAGGGTGCCACGCCGCGGTCGTCTTTGAGCAGGTGCTGTTCCAGACGACCGAAGGGAATCGTGGCCACGATGCTCAAGGCCAGCGGGATGACGGCCAGCATGTTGAGCGTTAGTCGAACGTAATGGGCGCCATAAACGCCGGCGGGCATGGCCGTGATCCAACCCACGCCGGCCAGAATCCAGGTAATGCTCGCACCGCCCAGAACGACCGGCAGGAGGATCGCAACACTCACGGTCAGCACCCCGGCGGCGAAGGCCCCGCCGCAGGTCAGGCCGATCACGATATTCACGGCCGCGGCATAAATAAAAGCGGCCCAGGAAACGCCGGGCAGGGCCGCCCCCAGTCCGGCCATGGGTGAAAGACCCGTAAGGGCCGGAATACCGATCAGGATGAGCAGCAGGATGCGTCGTTTCCAGTTCATCGGGGTGCCGACGTCCTTTGCATCTGAATTCGGAACAAGTCCGTGGTCGCGGCGCCCGCGGTTGGCGACGTTTTGCGAATCTGCAGGAAGCTGGCGACTCGGTTCTGCCACCACGGCTTATGAGAAATGATCATCACGGCCACGCCATGCCGATGCGCCACCTGGATGATCCCGCTGACCATCACCATGGCGCAGGCCTGCCGCAGGCCCCAGTCGGGTTCATCCAAAACCAGTGCCGCCGGTCGCCCGGCCAGACGCACCGCCGCGAGCAGTATCTTCAACTCCAGCAGAGAAGCCGGTTGGCGGCTGTTCCAGCGGTCCTCGAAGGAGCGGACCTCGTCGCGCTTCAGGACATGGCTGGCCAGCATGTCGTCGCGGATCGCGTTGTAGCATCCGTGGATCACCAGTCCTGCCCGGGCATCGCGACCGGCCGCGATCTGGCGGAAAGTGCGCATCATGGTTTGATTGACCAGATCCTGGAGCAGCAGCCGGACGCCGCCAAGGGTCCCCTCGGTTTCCAGACCGGCATCCCCTTCCCGGGACGCGGCGCCGGCCAGCACTTTGGCCAGCAGGCTCTTGCCCTGCCCGTTGTCTCCCCGGATCAGGCAGGGAGAGCGCAGCATGAAATCCGCATCGTCGAAGGCGGCGCGCAGGCGTCGGTTCTGCAGGCTGTCAAACGGCGAACTCAAGACGACACCCGCCTGACGAAAAAACAATCGAAACGCCGGACCGGCCGGGGCGTCCGGCAAAGGGGCGGCCGCGGCCGTCGAATCCTCACCCTCCAGGGCAAAAACCTCCAGGGGGGTGCCCAGTTGGCGGCAGTGCCCGGCCAACTCCTCAAAGAACCGTCGATTGTTCAGCGACAGCCAACTGAAGGGGCTGGCCAGTGTCAGGCGATCTGCCCGGGTCGCGGTGACAAACGCCTTGGCTAAGGCCAAACGAACGGTTTCACCCCCCGAGAGCGAATGCACCGGCTGGCGCCAATGCGATTGCAGCCTGAAGCGGGACGCGACCGCATCCAGATCCGTTGTCGCGCGCGGGGTTGATGGGGCGGTCGCCATCAAGGCCGCTTGGAGCACCTGCCGGGGTGTGCCGAAGGCCAGGCAATCGCGCGGGTTGCTGGTGATGTAGTGTTCGGCCCGCGGGGCACTTCCCGCAGGCAAGGCTTGGAGCAGGTTCTGGAAATCCTGCCAGAACCGATCCGTTCCGGCATGCTTGCGCGGCAGCAGGGTCGCAATGCGGAGACGGAATGCATTCTCCAACGCTTCGTAATGCCGGAAGTACCGCGTGGTGATGCCGATGTCGCGATTCACCCGCACCTCGCCTTTCGTCCGTCTGCGGGATTCATTCGTGGGCCCTCCCCATTCGAATGTACTTTTCGGAGGACCCCTTAACAGGGTCAATCGGAAAGGACAACCGTTTTCAAAGGCGAACCGCCCGCCGATCGCGTCCCCAGCGTGGCTCGGTGCCTGCTAGACGTCAACGATTCATCGGGGCGGCCAGGGGGAGTTCAAGACGGGTTGAGAATCTTCTCCAGGAGAATGCGGGTGATCATGTAGGTGGGGATGATGCCTTCCTGTCCCATGGGCCCGGAAGCCAGGGTCTGCCCGCTTTTCAGCGGGTTGTCCGAAGCATAATAAGCATAGCGGATTTTGGTGTCCTTGCCGATGTAGTCTTTGATCAGGGCGGCGTTGATGGCCCGCTGGTAGTGTCCGCCCTCCATTTCCAGACCGATGGCCTTCCAGCCGCTCTGAATCCGCCGCAGGATGTCCTTGTTCTGGAGCGAGGTGCCGACCACCGTCAGCATTGGACCGCTGAAGGTCTGAATGCGGCCCTCGAAATCTTCCGCACGCAGGTCGTTGTGCATTCGATAGTTGTCGGTGGTGCCCTCGAGTACATGGGCGTTGGCCAACATGACATCGCCTTTGTTGCCGGCTAGAATACCGGCTTTGCCCATGATGGCGATCGAGCGGATATCGAACCGGAAGGACCGGCCATTTTCCTCACAGGGCTCCAACAGGTTTTCCATCAATTCGAACGCCTGGGCACCGAAGGCATAGTCCATGACCAGAATGACGGGCTTTTGCGCGGTGAGCACCTCAGACGCAAACCGGACTTCCTTATGAATGCCGACGGTATCCAGTTGCGCCGTATCGAAAATCTGGCAGTCCACATGGGTACCGGATCGATCCGGCAGGACATGCAAACCGCGCCCGGCCCCATATTGGGTGGCATCGATCTTCGCCTCCAGAAGGGTTGAAACCATGGCGGCGATGTCGCTATCCTCCACGGGAAGACCAGCTTCCTTCAACGCGCCGGTGCCGTACAGGAGATTGACCACACTGTGAAGATTGGCGCTGATGATGTGCAGCGGACGCGACTGCAGATCGTGCTCGATCAATTTGGTTTTGATCTCCGCGGCCCATTGTTTGCCGTAATGATGATGCCCGATATTGGTCATCAAGGAGGGCGTCAGATAAATGATCAGCGCATTTTCCTTGGACTGTTGCTCGGCTTCAATCCGCTTGCCGAGGTGATAGATCAGCGCAAAGAGCCCTGCGCTGCTTGGGTGGCCGGCGCTGTTGCCGGCCAGATAGTCATAGGACGCGCGTGTTTCCAAAAAGGAGCGGCCGATGATAATGCTGAGATTCCAGAGGGCTTGGTCGAGCGCGTCGCCCGTGGCATCTTGACCGCTGAGCACGAATCTTTCCAGCTCGGTCCATTCGATCGTTTGGTGACCGGATTCATCGTAGATCCGCTCGTAGATCTTCTGCGCTTCGATGTTGAGAAAGGTCAGATGGGTCAAAATGTCATAAATTTCACTGATCCCGCGGGTGATGACGAAGCACATCTCTTTGTCGCTCACCCGGTAGGATGTGCGCCGCCGTTTGGGCGGCTCGATCTTCTCGAAATTGGTGCCTTCGAAACGTCCTTCTTCCGTCAGGATGATGCGCGTGCATTTTTCGATGCCGCGGGGCAGGCGGTCCACGACGTATTCGAGCCCCTGGAGTTCCACGACGCGGGGATCGTTCATCGAACCGTAGATTTCCGGGTCCAGACTGCGCAGGCTATCGGCCAGCGACTGGCCGAAACGATCGGAGGGGCGATAATAACCGCGCAGCCCCAGGGCGTCGACCACGGTCTTGAAGTTGCGGATCGCGACCCGTGCTTTTTGGGATTTGGTCAGCGGCGTCATCAGCACACCTCATTTTCGTGTTATAAGGGGTTTTGCGTTTTGATATTATGCTTAACGCCACCAAGGGTCAAGACCGGCGACCGCGCGGCATGGATCGCGTGGCCACCGGCATTTTCTTCACACTGCGGGTTTGACAGTCATTTTCAACCTATTTTATACAGATGCATTCAGGCGCAGTTCTTCACGCTTGCACGGCAAGCGCATATTCGCCGCGGCATTTTGTGGTTCGATTCCCAAATGGGCCGGCCAAGGCTCAGGCCAGTTTGACATTCGATCAGAAAGGGGAGGGTTATGGCGCAGAAATGGGTATACCGGTTTGACGAAGTGGATGAAATCCAAGCCTCGGTGGGCGGCCGCTGGGATGGGGTCCGCACGCTCCTGGGGGGCAAGGGGGCCAACCTGGCGGACATGGCCCGCATCGACATTCCCGTGCCACCCGGCTTTACGGTCACCACCGAGGCCTGCAACGCCTATCTGGCGGCCGGCAGCATCTTCCCACCCGATATGTGGGAGCAGCTGTGTGACGCCCTGAAGGCCGTTGAGACCCAAAGCGGCAAGGTCTTCGGCGACCGCGACAATCCCTTGCTGGTCTCGTGCCGCAGCGGCGCCAAATTCTCCATGCCCGGGATGATGGATACCGTCTTGAACATCGGCCTGAACGACGAAACCGCCGCAGGGATGATCGCGCTGACCCAGGATGAACGCTTCGTCTATGACGCCTACCGCCGTCTGATTCAGATGTTTGGCAGCGTGGTCATGGAAATTCCGGATGAGGCCTTCGAGAGGGTGCTGAGCGCAGCCCGCGCCAAGACCGCCGTGGACAACGACGCCGAACTGCCGATCGACCTCCTGCATCACGTGACCGACGAATTCAAGTCGATCTTCCACCGCCAGGCCAAGATGGCTTTTCCCCAGTCGCCCATGGAGCAGCTGCGCCTGGCCACCGAAGCGGTTTTTAAAAGCTGGGACGGCAAGCGCGCCGTCGACTATCGCAACGCTGCCGGGATTGCCCATGATCTGGGCACGGCCGTGAATATCGTCACGATGGTGTTCGGCAACTTGGGCGAAACCAGTGCCACCGGGGTGGCCATGACGCGCAACGGCAGCACCGGCGAAGATATGATCGAGGGCGACTATCTGATCAATGCCCAGGGCGAGGACGTGGTGGCCGGCATTCGCATGACGCGCGACATCACCCAACTCAAGGAAGAGATGCCGGAAGCTTATGCGCAACTGGTGGAAATCGCCGGACGGCTCGAGACCCACTATCGTGAAATGCAGGACATCGAATTCACGATCGAAAACGGCAAGCTCTGGATGCTCCAAACCCGCGACGGCAAGCGCACGGCCCAGGCGGCGGTAAGGATCGCCGTCGAAATGGCCCAGGACGAATTGATCACCCGCGAAGAGGCTGTGCGTCGGGTAGCGCCCGGGCAGGTCGATTTCTTCCTGCACCCCCAGTTCAGCCTGGAATCCATCCAGGTGGCCCAGGAGATGGGCGAGCTGCTGGCCGAAGGCCTGAATGTCTCTCCCGGGGCCGCCGTAGGCGTTGTGGCCCTTGATGCCGATCTGGCCGAAGCTTGGGCCAAGCAAGATAGCCGCGATGTCATCATGGTGCGCCCCGAGACCAAACCCGACGATGTGCACGGCATGCTGGCCGCCAAGGGCATTGTCACCAGCCGCGGGGGACGCACCAGCCACGCCGCCCTGGTCGCACGCCAGTTCGGCAAACCGGCTGTCGTGGGGGTGGCGCGTCTTCAAATCGACATGGGCAAACGCGAAATCACCTTCGGCGCTGAAACCATCAAAGAGGGCGATTGGGTTTCCATCGACGGCACCACCGGAAAAATCTACAAGGGCCGTTTGACCACCACGCCGCCTGATATCAAGGACGCCAACTTGCTCACCCTGCTCGCCTGGGCCGACGAATTCCGCCGGCTGGGGGTGCGCACCAATGCGGACTACCCGGACGACGCCCGGCGGGCGCGCGAATACGGCGCCGAGGGCATCGGTCTATGCCGCACCGAGCACATGTTCTTCGAGCCTGACCGCCTGCCCCATATCCAGAAGATGATCATGACCGATCTGCCCATCGAGCGGCGCGAAGCCCTGGAGGCCCTGCTTCCGTTTCAGCGCGACGATTTTGCCGGGCTCTTCCGGGCCATGGACGGCCTGCCGGTCATCGTCCGGCTGCTGGATCCGCCCCTGCACGAGTTTCTGCCGAATCACATCGAGTTGTTGACCGATCTCTCGGATCTAAAAATCCGGCTCCAGCATGCTCCCGACCTGCAGGCTATCGACACGCTCCTGGAACAATACCGGCTCAAGGAGAAGATGCTCAAACGGGTGGAAAAACTGCGGGAGGAAAACCCCATGCTGGGACTGCGCGGTGTCCGGCTGGGCATGCTGGTGCCGGAATTGACCACCATGCAGGTGCGCGCCATTTTCGAAGCCGCCTGTGTGGTCACCCGCGAGGGGGTCGAGGTGCACCCCGAGGTCATGATTCCCCTGAGCAGTCATGTCAACGAGCTCAAAACCCAACGCGACCTGCTGGAAGCCGAAGCGCACAAGGTCATGGAAGCCCAGGGCATGGAAGTCGACTATAAGTTCGGTACGATGATCGAAATCCCGCGGGCGGCCCTGACGGCCGACCAGATGGCCGCCCATGCCGAGTTCTTTTCATTCGGCACCAACGACCTCACCCAGACCACGTTCGGGATATCGCGCGATGACGCCGAAACCGGCTTTTTGGTGGACTACATGGAAAGCGGCATTTTGCCGTTCAATCCCTTCACCAACATCGATCAGGACGGCGTGGGCCAATTGATGGCCATGGCGGTCGGCAAAGGGCGCAAAGTCAATTCGGCCTTGGAGTGCGGGATTTGCGGGGAGCACGGCGGCGACCCCCAGTCCATCGCCCTGTGTCACCAGTTGGGGCTTGACTATGTCTCCTGCTCGCCCTTCCGCGTGCCGGTGGCCCGGCTGGCGGCGGCGCATGCTGCCCTGAATGCACCGGAAGCGGAGTGAACGGGCGGGAACCGCGCGCCTGCTTCGGCGGACAAGTGGCCGTCACATATTGGCGGAACCGGCTGGCACGGGTTTGAAAATCGTTTCCGGAAGGCTGTCGACGATCTTTGGCAGGTCGCGGAGGCTTAAGCCGACCCGACCCAGGCGTTGCCCCAGGTCGCCGGTATCGACCCGCTCCAGGTCGCACCCGGTATGAAAAGCGGACATGATCAGATCGGCGACGTAGACCAGATGGACCAGATCGACGTGGTCGGCGGCTTTCTCGGGGCCGTGGTGGTGGGTAATCGTTTCCCGGAAAGGGGCGGGAAGCCCCCAGTCTTCGGCCAGCCACCGCCCAGCCTGGGTATGATCGATGCTTAGATGCCGCGCTTCCACCGACAGAAAATCGATCGCATCGGCGATATCCCGGTAGAATAGCGGCCGCCGCGGGGCAACGAACTGATCCAGAACCACCTTGCCGATGTCATGGAG
>JASJED010000136.1 GCA_030065585.1 Desulfobacterales bacterium
CTTAACCAGGCCGGCATCCCGATCCTGGCCGGGATCTACGGCACCAACCCGGCCGGCGGCGGCTATCAGGGCATCAGCCCCACCGTGCTCTTCGCCCACAAGAACTGCAACATCGCCGTGGGCGGCGCCGGGATCGTCAGCGGCATGGCGCCCAAGGGCCATTTCGATCTGGAGATGGCCGAGGGCCTGATCGAAAAGGCCAAGGCCTTTAAAGCCAAACCCCCGGGAGCCGTCAAGATCCACTATGACGAGACCGGTTTTTTTCGCTATGTCTTCGAAGAAGAACAGGAAGTCCTCGACGCCCTCAAGGCCTACATGGCGGAACTGCCAGCCTACCATCCGCGCTTTTTCCGCGTGGCGGCCCCCCGGGAGCCCAGATTCCCGGTGGAGGAGATCTACCGGTTGCTGCCGATGGAACCCAAACGGGTCTACGACTTCGAGCAGATCCTGGCACGCCTGGTGGACGCCGGCGAGCACATGGCGTTTCGGCCCGGCTACGGCCCCGAGGTCTATACCGGGCTGTGCAAGATCGACGGCTTTCCGGCGGCCGTTATCGGAAACCGCCAGGGCTACCTGGGCAAAGACTACCCCGAATACGCGGACGACCCCGGATTCGGCGGCAAGCTCTACCGCCAGGGCTTGATCAAGATGAACGAGTTCGTGACCCTCTGCGGCCGCGACCGCATTCCCATCGTCTGGTTTCAGGACACCACGGGAATCGACGTGGGCGATGCCGCCGAAAAAGCCGAACTGCTGGGACTGGGCCAGAGCCTGATCTACTCCATCCAGCAGACCGACATCCCCATGATGCTTATCGTGCTGCGCAAGGGCACGGCCGCGGCGCACTACGTCATGGGCGGGCCCACTGCCAACCGTCACAATGCGTTTACCCTGGGCACCGCCGCCACCGAGATCTACGTGATGCACGGCGAGACGGCCGCTGTGGCCACCTACGCCCGCCGGCTGGTCAAGGAAAAGGAGGCCGGACGCCCCCTGGAGCCGGTGGTCGACAAGATGAACGCCTTGGCCGGGGACTACCACGCCAAATCCCGGCCGCTGTTCTGCGCGCATGCGGGCCTGGTGGACGAAATCGTCGCGGTTGGGGATCTGCGACGCTATCTGGTCGCTTTTGCCGGCGCGGCCTATCAGAACCCGAAATCGATCTGTCCCCAGCACCAGATGATCCTCCCGCGGATCATTCGCGGCTAGCCCCGGAGGTTTTGGCCGACCGGTGTGGGGCGCGGTCGACACCACGCGGCGGGCATGGTTATCTTAATCTATTTGTTCTTATCGGGGCATCACGGACAGCACCACAGGATCAGTCGGAATCGTTTGGGGAGATCGTCCCGATGTATCTGCCGTTATCCAACTCTGAGGAGAGCAAAGGAGACAATCGGTCATGACGGGTATGATTATCATCTCCATCATATGCATAGCATGTGCATTTCTACTGTGGCATATTGCCGATAGACGAGGCGCCAATACCAGATTTTGGGCTATCATGGGGGCGGTTTTTGGACCGTTTGCCATCCCCTTCGTGTTTCTAACCCCAAACCGGTCTTCCCAATCTACCCCCCCAAAAAAACCGTTAAATTGATCTACCTATCCTGGATTTAAACCGATAGCCTTCCAAGCCAATCCCAGGCGGTTATCGGTGTGATCTCAATCGATCACGAAACAATTATGGAATGGTTTCAGCGAAAATTGACAACATGCCCTTAGTGTATATTTTTGTATAACTGGCCTAATGTCCAATCTCACCTCCCAGGTGCTAGAGCAAGTTGGGAACCACATGCCTTCATTTATAGTTATAGTTGGCGATCAAGCCTTTTGCACCTTTATAAATTGGGATTTTAGCAACACAATTTGAATGTTGGCGGGTGGGTGCATGCGATCAATAATCCGAATGCTTTATGGCCATGATGATTCTGAATAATGGATATCTTTGTTGCCCGCCTCGGCAGGCAAAGGACGGCGCGAACCACGCCGCCCTGACACCTGTCGTTGATCTGGAGGCCACAATAAATAGACCACCTTAGACAACAAGCCCTTGGGATCAACAGGTGCGATTGTGATCTACAAATTAAAATTGATCTTTAAAGATCGTATCGGGATTGTGGCCGACATTTCAGCGCTGATTGCCGACCAGGCCTTCAACATTGTCACCATGGAGGTTATTCGGGAGGAAGACTGCGCCCATGTCTATCTTGAACTCGAAAACCAAGGGGAAGTTATTCAAAGGCAGGTTTTATTTGAAGTATTGGGCAATATTGCCGATTTGATCGAGATTCGGTTTATCGACACCCTGCCCCAGGAAGAACGGGAAAATCGCTTTCGCGTGGTTCTCGACAACATCAGCGACGGTGTTCTGTCCATCGATCATCAGGGGAATATCACCACCATCAACCAGATGGCCCGATTGGCGACCAACAGCCAGGATCAGGCGGTTCTGGGGAAAAATCTTAAAACCCTGCAACTGCCCGACTATTCCCTTCTCGAATGCCTGACCGGCGAAAGATACAGCAACGTCAAAAAGAATCTCATCACCGCCACGGGGCGCTATGAGTATCTGGCCACTGGCCGACCCATCCGGGATTCAGCCGGACGCATTATCGGGGCTGTGGAAATCGCCAAAGGTGCCAGAGAGATAAAGGCATTGGCCAGGTCGATAACCGATTCCGGCCGGATCAACTTCAGCGACATCGTCGGACAGAACCCCGCGCTTGTTGAAGCCATCGTTTTTGCCCAAAAAATTGCAGGAACGGATGCCATTATATCCCTGCACGGGGCCAGCGGCACCGGCAAAGAATGCTTTGCCCGGGCCATTCATAATGCCAGCGGCCGCAGGGGGGTATTTGTCCCGATCAATTGTGCGGCGCTGCCGGAAAATCTTCTGGAAAGCGAGCTTTTCGGCTATGCGGGCGGATCGTTCACCGGTAGCCGGCGCCAGGGCCGGGCCGGTCTTTTTGAAACGGCCAAGGATGGAACGGTCTTTCTGGACGAAATTGCCGAAATGCCTTGGAATTCCCAGGCTAAAATTTTAAGGGTCATCCAGGAAAAGCGGGTCCGCCGCATCGGTGATACGAAAGAACTGCCGGTCAACGCCCGAATCGTTACGGCCACTAATCGAAGACTGGAGCAGTTGATTGATCAAAAACGATTCCGGCAGGATCTTTATTACCGCATCAACGTTCTTCCGATCCATTTGCCGCCGTTGGCGGAAAGGACCGACGACATACCCCTTCTGGTCGAACATTTTCTATTTCGACTGGCCTCCAAGCTTGACAAAGCATTTCAATCCATATCCACGCCGGCGCTTGAGAAATTGAAACGACACCACTGGCCCGGCAATGTGCGCGAACTTAAAAACGTGGTTGAACGGGCGGCCATCCTGAGTGAATCCGAACGCATCGAAGTGGATTCCATTCTTTTAAGCCATGAAATCACCGGTAAAAAGAACAGCGTGCTTAAGCCGCAACAGGCGAACACGGTTGGCGGTAACAAGCTTGTCCTCCAAGTGGCCGAATTTGAAAAACGGATCATCCGGACGGCATTGAAGGAAACAACCAGTATCCGCAGTGCCGCCCGTAATCTAGGTATTTCGCACACGGCCTTGCTGAATAAGATGAAAAAACACAAACTAAAAATGGAAATTAATAGAACCACTGGCAATAAATAAAACCATATAAAATATATACAATTAAAACTAATGCTTATTAAAATTTATCTCGGATTGTGGTTCTAAAAGTTACCATTACTCTTCTCTCTTTTTCATCAGAAACGATTCTCCAGACTTCTTTTTGCGTTCGGGCTCATTCTCTCCTGATCGATGACACATCAATTTAACACTCTGTTAATACCACATATTTTAATATCGACGCTGTGCCGAATGCGCTTCAATTGATGTGCCGGCAACAAAATTTAACGGAGTCTTATCATTTACGGCAAGCATCTTGCTCTAATGGAAGACCAGGTGGCCGAAGGACAACCGGACCTTTCACCCCAAATCATATCTAAACCAAGGAGGACAGCATGCTTGTAGGAATTCTAAAGGAGATCAAGTCAGAGGAAAACCGTGTTTGCATGACCCCGGCAGGCGTAGAGGTAATGATCGCCAATGGCCATTCAGTGTTGGTGGAAAAGGATGCCGGCAGCGGCAGCGGCTTTGAAGACGCCATGTATGTCAACGCCGGGGCCGAAATGATGGACACGCCCAAAGAAATCTACGGTCGTGCCGACATGGTCATGCATGTCAAGGAACCCCAGCCATCCGAGTACGACATGATCCGCGAAGACCAGATCGTATTTACCTATCTTCATCTGGCGGCCGACGAACAGCAGACCCGGGGCCTGATTAAAAGCAAAGCGGTCTGCATCGCCTATGAAACCATTCAAAAGCCTGATGGTTCGCTGCCGTTGCTTACGCCCATGAGCGAAGTGGCCGGACGCATGGCCATTCAGCAGGGCGCCAAATACCTTGAAATGGCCCAAGGCGGCCATGGCGTGCTGCTGGGCGGCGTTCCGGGCGTGGATCCGGGCAACGTAGTCGTCATCGGTGGGGGGATTGTCGGGATCAACGCCGCCAAGATGGCCTGCGGCCTGGGCGCCAAAGTTTACATCCTCGACATGAGCCTGGACCGTTTGCGTTACCTGAGCGACGTGATGCCAGCCAACTGCTTCAATCTGTTCTCCAGCCCGGCCACACTCCGCGAACTCATCAAGACTGCCGACGTGGTCGTGGGCGCCGTGCTGATCCCCGGGGCCAAGGCGCCTAAACTGATCACCCGCGAAATGCTCAAAACCATGAAGCCGGGCTCTGTTCTGGTGGACGTGGCCATCGATCAGGGCGGCTGCTTCGAGACCTCCAAGGCGACCACCCACGGTGACCCCATTTACGAGGTTGAAGGCGTGGTCCACTACTGCGTAGCCAATATGCCGGGTGCCGTGGCGCGCACTTCCACCCTGGCCCTGACCAATGCCACTTTGCCCTACGCCGTGGAAATCGCCAACAAGGGCTGGAAAAAGGCCATGCAGGAGAGCAATGAAATCAAGCTTGGTGCGAACATTATCAAGGGTAAAGTTACCTATAAGGCGGTTGCCGAGGCCTTTGATCTTGAATTCGTTTCCATCGATACGTTTCTGTAGGCATGCCGAGGAGGCTACGGATGCCGGCTCATCCGGCATCCAGTCCCCCGGTTTTAGGTGCGCCGCGGTGCTGCTAAATTTGCACCGCCATACTTGACGACGTATCCATCGGAGAAGGAAGGTAGCCATGATTGTAGGCGTTCTCAAAGAGATCAAACGCGACGAGAATCGTGTGGCCATTACGCCTGCCGGCGTAGAGATCATGCGCCGACACGGCCATGATCTCCTGCTTGAAAAAGGGGCCGGGGTGGCCAGCGGCTTTGTCGATGCCGAATATGCGCAAGCTGGTGCCGAGCTCATCGATGCACCCCGCGAAATCTTCAACCAGGCCCAGATGCTTCTGCGCGTCAAGGAGCCCCAACCGTCCGAATTTGATCTGCTCCGGGAGGGGCAGATCTATTTTGCCTATCTGCACCTGGCCACATCCGCACCGGTGACCCGGGCCCTGATGAAAAGCGGTGCCATTGCCATTGCCTATGAAACCGTCCAAACGGCCGATGGCATGCTGCCGCTGCTGATTCCCAGCAGCGAAGTCTCCGGCCCGATGGCGGTCCAGGAGGGCGCCAAGTATCTGGAAATGGCCCAGGGCGGCCACGGGGTTCTTTTGGGCGGTGTGCCCGGAGCCGATCCGGGGACGGTGCTCATCATCGGCGGCGGCGTCGTCGGCCTCAGTGCGGCGAAGATGGCCTGTGGATTGGGCGCCCATGTCCATGTGCTGGATACGGATTTGGATCGCTTGCGTTATCTGAGTGATGTGATGCCCGAAAACTGCTTCACGTCAATGGCCAGCCCGGCCGGCATTCGCGATTTGCTGCCCAAGGCCGACCTGGTGATTGGGGCGGTGCTTGAACCCGGCGGACTGGTCCCCATCCTGGTCACACGCGACATGCTGCCGCGTATGAAAAAAGGTGCGGTGATGGTCGATGTGGCCATTGATCAGGGCGGTTGTTTCGAGACTTCCCAAGAAACGACCCATTCCAGCCCCATTCGCGTTGTCGACGGGATTGTTCATTACGCGGTGAGCAACATGCCCGGGGCGCTGCCGCGAACATCTTCGGCGGCCCTGACCAACGCCACCTTGCCGTATGCCCTGCAAATCGCCGACAAGGGCTGGCAGCGGGCCATGCAGGAAAACCCCGAGATCAAACACGGTGCCAATGTCGTCAACGGCCAAGTCACTTACAGGGGCGTGGCCAAGGCCCTGGACATCGACTATTCACCGATTGACGCACTGCTTTGATCCAACCGCGGTGGTATTCGCAGAATGGTCCGGTGGAAAACGCTCGGGGCCGCTTCACCGGCGGTGTAATGTTTTTCACCGGCAAGAGGTGTTTCCTTTCCGGGGAGAGGAGGGGTTATGAAAAGGACAATCATTTTTTTATTGATCGTGATGGGCTTTGTCGCTCCTCATGCGGCGGCGTCGGCCCAGGAGGTGGTCGTAGGTACCCTTTTTGACCATAGCGGGGCTTTGCAGGATTGGGGGCCCAGGCACCAGAACGCCGCAGAATTGGCGGCCAAACAGATGGCCGCCGCAGGTTTAAACCTCAAATTCGTTCATCAGGACAGCCGAACCGAGGCCGAGGCCGCTAAAGCCGCGGCTGAAAAGCTGATTGCGGAAGATCAAGTCGCGGCAATTATCGGGTCTTCCTCCAGCGGCGTGATCGTGCCCGTGGCCGAAGCCGTTACCAGCCCCAAAAATATGCTGTTGATCTCACCTGGTGCGACTTCGCCGTATATTACCAATCTACCCCAAGACCAAGACAGGGACATGCTCTTCCGAACGTGTCCCTCGGACACCCTGCAGGGGGTGGTGCTGGGCAAGTTGGCCGCCAGCCTCTATAAAACCGCATCGGTCGTGTATGTCAACAATCCATACGGTCAGGGCCTGGCGCGCCAGTTTCAACGATCCTTCGTCCGCCACGGCGGCTTTGTCTACACCATGATACCCCATGGGGAAGAGGTGGCCTCAACCTATGTCGAGCCTTTGCGCAACGCCTTCGGCCGGATGTTCGCCACCAAACCTTACCGCTCCGGGCAATCGGACGTGCTCTGTGTGATCAGCTATCCCGAACACGCCAAGGTCTTTGTCAAGGAGGCCATCGACGTCTACAAATGCAAGCATTTTCTGTTTACAGACGGCACCAAATCAGAAGAATTGGCCGCCGCCGTCGGCCCGGAAAAACTGGACGGCATGCTGGGCACAGCCCCTGGTGTGGCGGTCGGCGAGGCCTTTCTAAAATTTGACGCCGACTACACCGCCGAATTCGGCGAGTTTCCCAAAAGCCCATTCATCGCCAATGCTTATGATGCCGCGGCGGTGATTGGCCTGGCGGCCTATGCCGCCAAGAGCCAGGGGCTTCCCCTGACCGCCCCCAATATCCGTGATCAACTCCGGTCGGTGGCCAACCCGCCGGGCACCTTTATTGGCCCGGGCGAGTTTGAACTGGCCTTCAAATTGCTCACGGCGGGCAAGGACATCAACTACGAGGGCGCTTCCGGAACGATCGATTTCGATCAAAACGGCGATGTGCTCGCCCCCATCGAGGTATGGCGATTCAAAGCAGGTAAAATCGTGACCTACCGCATGGAATACCAGATCGCCGAAGAGTGATAAATCCTGGCCCGGCGGGCCAAGTGCTCAGCCCCAAGCTGATGCAACCGTCAAAATTAAAATGCGCTGTTACGCAGGGTTTACGAGGAGGGACAAATGGATGGTATTTTCAGTCAGATCGAAGCAATCGTAGGCAAGGTGGGTGCCTTTGCCTGGGGACCGCCCATGCTGATCTTTTTGGTCGGTACCGGGTTTTATCTGACCATCGTTCTGCGCGGGCTGCAGTTTACCAAAATGTGGCACGCGCTGTGGCTGGCCCTGGTCAAAAGAAAAGAAGAGACCGATGAGCCCGGCGACATTTCGCACTTTCAAGCCCTGATGACCGCGCTATCGGCCACGGTGGGCACCGGTAATATCGCCGGGGTGGCCACGGCCATTGCCGCCGGCGGCCCGGGCGCCTTGTTCTGGATGTGGATCACCGGCCTGGTGGGCATGGCCACCAAATATGGCGAAGCGGTGCTGGCGGTCAAATACCGCATTAAGGATGAAAAAGGCGAAATGAGCGGCGGGCCCATGTACTATATCGCCAATGGGTTGGGCTGGAAATGGCTGGGGACCCTTTTCGCCATTTTTGCATCGGTGGCCGCCTTTGGGATCGGCAATATGGTGCAGTCCAACTCCGTGGCCGACGCCGTTGAAGCAACCTTCAACGTACCGTTTTACGTTACCGGTATCGTATTGATGATCTTCACGGCCCTGGTGGTGCTCGGTGGCATCAAAAGCATCGGACGATTCACCGGTGTGGTGGTGCCGATCATGATCATCTTTTACATGGGCGGCTGCTTGGTCATCCTGTTGCTGAATATCGCCGGCATTCCCGCGGCCCTGACCCTGGTGGTCAAAGAGGCCTTCACTCCCACGGCGGCTTCCGGAGGCTTTGCCGGTGCCACCGTGATGTTGGCCATACGCATGGGCGTCGCCCGGGGGGTTTTCTCCAACGAATCGGGGTTGGGCAGCGCGCCCATCGCCGCCGCCGCCGCCCAGACCAAGCACCCCGTCCTGCAGGCCCTGGTATCCATGACCCAGACCTTCATCGATACCATCATCGTGTGCACCTTGACCGGCCTGGTGCTGATTCTGACCGGCGCCTGGGACAGCGGCAAAACCGGCGCGGAGTTGACCTCCTATGCCTTTGATCTGGGTGTCCCCGGCGGTGAGTATATCGTCACCATCGGGCTGATCCTGTTTGCTTATTCCACGATTTTGGGGTGGTGTTATTACGGCGAGAAATCGGTCGAATACCTCTTTGGCCAAGTGGCCGTCAAACCCTATCGCTACCTGTTTATCGTGGTGGTGGGCCTGGGGGCCGTGGCCAAGCTGAATTTCGTGTGGTCGTTGTCGGATACCTTCAACGGATTGATGGCGATCCCCAATCTCATCGGTTTGCTGGCCCTATCGCCAATTATCGTCAAAGAAACCCAGCACTTTTTCGCCTCACGTGATGAGCACACCACACCGGCGGAGGCCCCGGAAAAAACTTGATACCGATAATTCGATTCATAGCGTGTTTTCTGATGATGTCCTGATCTGCCGTTCGATGATCAGAAAACACCGGTGAACCGAACGTTCTTCCGCATCCAACGAGGAAGTGAAGGCACTACCGCTCCATGACGGAGGTGCCTTCACTCATTGATGACGCCAATTATGATTGAGCCGAGCACCCCATCTCCCCCCAAAATGATGCCACCAACCGCGATGCCAGCGTGCAACCATTGTTAAATCGCTTGGCGATTAAATGATTGCCCCTATCGTTTACATCGGGCCATTAACGTCTTATTTTTTAGATTAATTGTAATCCGAAAATCACTCATGCAGACTACAAATCATCCCTGGTCGTACACCCCTCTTAAGCCGCTCTGAGCCTGAATCCCTATCAATCCTCCAATCCAGCACAAATTGCGACGAACCCGTTTCCGTGGGCCATCAACAAATGGAGAAGCGCAATAGTTTTTCAACAGCCTGTTAGATGTTATCGATGGAAAGGGAACAACAGGCGGAAACAAAAAACATGAAAGGACATGAACAATGGGTAAATTTCTATTGAAATGGAGCCTTGATGAATCCAAGGTCCCAATTGATCCCAAAGAACGAGGTGCTGGCTATACGCTATTGATGAATATGATTAAGGAAGATAAAGAGAAAGGAATCCTTCACGATTGGGGCGCTTTTCCATCTGAGGGCAAGGGGTATTGCATCGTCGAAGGCTCAAATGTGGATGTTATGATAATGACCGAAAAATATGTTCCCTATGTGAGGTTTGAGACGCACCCTGTTGCAACAATTTACGAAGTCGATGAATTGTTGGCGCATCTAACCGGATAGTTCAAATCTTTTCAAAGCATTTTATAGGCAGGGTCAAAAGTGGCCCTGTCTTTGATTTGAATGGGCGGTGTGATTGAGGCGTGGAAAACATCAAATGCGGAGGAGGTCAATATGGCGATGCAACTAACATCACCAAGTTTTGAAAACCAGAAGCGTATGGCCAGGAAGTTTACCTGCGATGGAGAGGATATTTCCCCTGCCCTGGCGTGGTCGGGCGCCCCCGAGGGGACGCTGAGTTTTGCCTTGATTGTTGACGACCCTGACGCCCCTGATCCGGCCAATCCCAAAATGACATGGGTTCATTGGATTCTTTACAACATTCCTTCAACCGTCAACGCCCTGCCTGAAGGCGCAAAAGATGAGGAACTTTCCCCAGAAACCCTGCAGGGTCTCAATGACTGGAAAAAAACAGGATACGGCGGACCATGCCCGCCTATAGGTCAACACCGCTATTTTCACAAGCTCTATGCCCTGGACATCGTTCTCCCGGACCTTTCCAGCCCAACCAAAGCCAAACTCGAACAAGCCATGGGGGGGCATATTCTTTCTATGGCAGAGTTGGTTGGATTATATCAGCGCGATCAGTAGGATGATTATCTCCATCCGTTAGCCTGGTCATGCATGATTCAGAAATCAAGGTTGAAGAAATGCTGAAATTGCTGTTGTCGAGACGGCATTAGGGTTTTTAGCGGATCTGGCCTTGATGTCCCGCCATGCATCCTTTAGTTTGCACGTCATGCGAATTTATTTTAAAACCGTTCATCCTTTTATGCGAAGGTTCCCTTAATGCCATCTTGGAGATTGCCATGAACACAAGAATCGCGATGGTTACCAATGTCTTGGATTATGTAGGCCCACCGGCGGTCAAAGCGCTTATAGAGAGCGGATATCGCGTCGTGGCACAAGACCCGGCTTTTCAAGATGAAAATAGACAAAAGGATTATCAGACCAATCATCCGGGTACCGTTCCTTTGGGTCTCCGGGACCCAAAGGAACTCATTCAACACGTATGTGATCATCATCAAAAGATTGATGTTCTGGTAAGCAACGATACCTTTCCGGCGATCCATATCCCGATCGAAGACGCCGATGTTGAAGACTTAAAGGCCACGATCGAAAATGTATTGATCTATCCGTTCAGACTGATGCAAGAAGCAGTCCCCCGCCTAAAAAAACAGGGTTACGGAAACGTCATCATGATCACATCATGTCGCACCGAACTTCCTCTGCCGGGCGGTGCAATACCCGACATTGCCAGGGCCGGAGCGAATGCCTTGGTTAAATCCTTGAGTATCGAGCTAGCCCCCTTCGGCATTCCCGTAAACGCGATTGCACCGAATTATCTGTACAGTGAAGCCTACTTTCCCAAAGCCAAATTCATCGATAATCCCATCGGGAAAAATTTTATCCGCGAAGTGGTACCCGCGGGGCGGCTTGGCGAGCCCGAAGAAATCGGCGAACTGATAAATTACTTGGCAACGATGAAGGGATCATTTCATACCGGCACCATCATTAAATTCGCAGGCGGTTGGCCTGCGGCACCCACGAGGCCGATCTAGAAGCTGATCGTGTTGCGGCGCCCGACGTAACGCCACCGCACCGGAGGAGACCGCGTTAGCCCGATGGGGGCGACTTTAGGTTCTCAGAGGACGGCCGCCAGGTTCGATTGAGCAATTGGAAATGTTTGTTTTTGCACCCGAAACAGGGCTTAGATATCGCTTGACAAGCATGGTGCGTAATTTTAGAGTTGCACGATTCGCCTGAACAGGCAGCCATGCTAATTGATCGAAATGATGAAATAATTCTTGTTGTCAGCTCCGGTATATTAGGCTCAGATCATGTCGAATAACGGTGGACGGCGGCGTGTGTTGAAACGTGTCTATCGTTCCCCCCTCACGGATATTTTCCAATTTTCCCTGCTTGCGCTGCTGGTCATCTGGTTTTTTGTGCGCAGCACGGAGAGCCTGGGATACAACTGGCAATGGGCGCGCATTCCCGCCTTTCTTTTCCGTCTCGATGAAAACGGCCTGACCTGGGGGCCATTGATGGAAGGCTTGATGGTGACCTTCCAGATTTCCGGCATCAGCCTGGTGCTGGCGTTTACCATCGGTCTGACCACCGCCCTGTTCCGCCTGTCCGATTCGTTCGTGGCACGATCGATCGCCCAGTTCTATCTGGAAACGAGTCGCAATACACCCTTGCTGATCCAACTCTTTTTCATCTATTTTGTCGCGGGACCCGTCATCGGCCTGGGACGGTTTCCCTCGGCGGTTTTGGCCCTGAGCCTTTTCGAAGGCGCCTACGCCTCTGAGATTTTCCGCGCCGGGATCGTTTCCATTGACCGGGGCCAGCGGGAGGCCTCCTATTCACTGGGCTTGTCCGGCCTGGACACCTACCGCTACATCATCCTGCCCCAGGCGATCCGGCGCATTTTACCGCCCTTGACCAGCCAGGCCATTTCACTGATCAAGGACTCGGCCCTGGTCAGCACCATCGCGATTTACGACCTCACCATGCAGGCCCAGGCCTTGATTGCGGAAACGTTTCTGACTTTTGAGCTATGGTTTACGGTGGGCGGCATGTATCTGGCCGTGACCACGGTATTGTCCCTGTTGGTCAATTATCTGGAAAACCGTTTCAGGATATCGACCTGATCTTAACGTACGGGAGAGTCTCGCGTTGGCGTTCAAAGATGTGGGTGATCATATCATCCAAGTCGATCAAATAAACAAAACCTTCCCGAACGGTGTTCGCGCCCTGGTGGATTTTTCCGGGCATGTGCACCGCGGCGAAGTCGTCGTCGTCATCGGTCCTTCGGGTTCCGGCAAATCGACGTTTCTGCGCTGCCTCAATGGATTGGAGGCGATTGACAGCGGCACCATCATTATCGACGGCATCCCCCTGGACGATAAGAAGAAAAACCGGCTAGAGATCCGCAAGGAAGTGGGCATGGTTTTCCAGCAGTTCAATCTGTTTCCCCACATGAACGTGCTGGACAATGTGAACCTCGCCCAAATCAGGGTGCGGCGCAAAGCCAGAGAGGACGCCACGGCAACCTCCATGGACCTGCTCAAAAAGGTCGGCATCGCGGACAAGGC
>JASJED010000137.1 GCA_030065585.1 Desulfobacterales bacterium
GTCATCGTGTTGCCCTTCGAGGTCAATACGATGGAAGATTTGGGCTATCTGGAGAAAGAAATTCCCAAAATCATCAGCCGGAATCTTACCGCCGAAGGTGCCATCATGGTCGCCTCACCCGTCGCGGTGGTCCTCGAAGACCTCGAAGCCATTCGCGCGATCGGTGTTGAAAACGTTGTGGATTACGTCATTTGGGGAAGTTTTACGATGATTGGCCAGCAGTTCAGCCTGGATGTCCGCCTGATGGAACCGTTTGGCGAGGAAAAGATCACATCCCTCGGCGCCCAGGGGGAGGGCCTGGCAACCCTTTCCGCCAAAATCGGGGAACTCTCTCAAGATCTGATCGTCCGTCTCTTTGATCTGGTGGAAGTGGTCGAGATTGTCATCGAAGGCAACGAGCGTATCGAAACCGAGGCCATCCGCCCCAACATCAGCACCCAGGTGGGTGAAACCTATCTGCCCAAACGGATCGACGAGGATCTCAAGGCGGTCTATCAGATGGGATTTTTTACGGATGTGCGCGTATCGACCCTGGATCTGGAGACCGGGCGGCGGTTGATCTTCACGGTCAAAGAAAAACCCACCATTCTCGGGGTGGGCATCAGTGGTAATCAGGCTTTCGACGAGGAGGATATTCGGGAGAATCTTACGCTCAAATCCGGTGCGGTATTAAACCTGGCGCGCGTGCGCACGAACGCCGAGATAATTGAAGACCTTTATAAGGAGGATGATTACCACAACGTCAAGGTCGAATACCGGGTCACGCAACTCGAAAACAATCAGGTCAACGTCCAATTTGATATTGCCGAGGGTAAAAAATTGGACATAAAAAAAATCAGCTTCGTCGGCAACCATACCTTCGATGAAGGTGATCTCAAGGGCGCCATGCGGACCAAGGAAAAATCGTGGCTGCTATCATGGTTGACCGGTGCCGGCGATCTCGATCTCGAAAAGCTCAATCAGGATGTCATCGCGATTTCGAGTTTTTACCAGAACCATGGCTTTATCAATGTCAAGGTCTCCGACCCGGATGTGGCGTTCAAGGAAGACGCGATTGAAATCACGATCAAGATCGCCGAAGGCGACCGCTACCAATTGGGGCAGGTCGATATCGGCGGCGACTTGATCCGCCCCAAGGAGGAATTGATCGCCACTTTGCAGATCACCGAGGATGAATACTACAACCGCAGTCTGCTGCAAAAAGATATCATCCGCCTGACGGATCTCTATGGTGATGAGGGCTATGCTTACGCCCAGGTCGTCCCCCGCACCGTGCCGGATCCCAAAACGCTGACGGTCGATGTCGATTTTGCGATCACCAAAAATCAACTGGTATTTATCGAAGAGATCATTATTGGCGGGAACACCAAAACCCGCGACAAAGTCATCCGCCGTGAACTCAAGGTTTACGAGCAGGAGATCTACAGCCAGACGGACCTCAAGAAAGGCGTTCAGCGATTGCATCGCATGGGTTTTTTCGAAGACATCAAGTTTAATACCCTCAAGGGCGAAACTGAAGATCAGATCATCCTCAAACTTGACGTGACCGAAAAGCCCACCGGCACGATCCAGTTCGGTGGCGGGTTCAGCAACGCGTCCAGTATTTTCGGCGCCTTTTCGATCGATCAGAAAAACCTCTTTGGCCGCGGCCAGATACTCAAGGCCACCGCCGAGATCGGCGGAACCCAACAGCGTTACGATATCGCCTTCACCGAGCCCTGGCTCTTCGATATCCCCCTCTTGGCGGGTTTCAATGCCTATAACTCGGATACGTCTTTCTCCGATTACGGCTATGACAGGGAAAGTCTGGGGTTCAAGGTTTTCGCCAGCTACCCCATTTTCCGCAATACCCGTTTATCGTTGTCGTATCTGTGGGACGATTCCGAAATCGACATCACCAACCGGGCTGAAGCTTCCGACAATATCATCAATCTGGAAGGCAACAACATCAACAGCATGATATCGGGGACCCTGCGCTATGATTCCCGCAACCGTACGTTCAATGCCGACCGCGGTTCCGCCCACGAGCTGAAAGTCGAACATGCCGGGCTGGGCGGTGATTTCACTTTCACCAAGAGCCGCGCCACGACAGCCTGGTACATACCCCTGTTGGGCAAACTGACGGGCTACTGGCGGGGGCAGGCGGGCTACCTCGATGATCGCGGTAAAACACCGGACTATGCCAAATTTTTTCTGGGGGGCGCCGACACCGTGCGCGGCGTCGAGCCCAAAGACGTGAGCCCCGAGGAGGTCAACCGGGATGGGGACACCGTTCTGGTGGGAGGGGAAGTCTTCGTGGCCTTCAACCACGAACTGCACTATCCGATAGGGGAGGAATTGGGCCTGGTGGCCCTTGCTTTCGTGGATGTCGGCGATCTCTATCGCAACACCAATGATTTCGAAGTTGAATTTGACAATATGATCAAAACTTTCGGCGGGGGCGTACGCTGGCTCTCGCCGATGGGGCCGTTGCGTCTGGAGTATGGCTATGTGTTTGACTCCGGCGATACGGACGCCGACGGCGGCAAGATTGAATTTTCCATGGGGACCAAGTTCTAGCCAACTGTTTTTGCCTGGCGGGGATCCCAACCCCGCCGGTATTTAAACCCAGCATCAACTCGTATGTGTGAGCCAAGGAGGTCGAATGCGAAATATTTTAATGGGAACAGCCATCGTGGTGGCGGTCATGGCGCTGCCCTTGATCACCGCCGAGGCGGCCGAATTGAAAATCGGTGTCGTCGATTTTCAAGCGGTGCTCGACGGTTCCGAGCCGGGGAAGCAGTTCGAGGCCGAAATGCGCAAGGAAGGCCAGCAGATGGAAGCCGAAATCAAGCAGAGTGGGGATGAACTCAAGGCGTTGAAAGAGAAACTCGAACGCGAAGCCATGGTGATGAGCGAAAAGGCCAAGGAAGAAAAACAAATCGAGTTCAATGTCAAGCTATCCTCGTTGAAGAAGAAACAGGAGCAGTTCCGCAAAGATTTCCTGACCAAGCAGCGCCAGGAGGTTTCCAGATTCCAGCGGGATGTGCTGGAGATCGCCCATGAGATCGGTAAAAAGGAAAAATATTCGCTGATCATATCCAAAGATGCGCTTCTGTATATGGACGGGGCCGTCGACATCACCCCCAAAGTCATCAAGGTGATCAACCAACGTCATAAATCCCAAGGCAGTCAATAGGCCGGTGGGGGTGGCGCTATGGGCGCCCACCTCTCCGGGGGCGGAAGGACCGGATCGCCGGGCGCGCTGCCAGCGCCGGGTTTCATTCAAGGGTGGATGGATTAGGGTGAATCGAGAAACAACGTTGGCCGATCTGGCGTCGCTTGTCGATGGGCGCGTTCGCGGCAATAGGCAGTTGCGGATCAAAGCGGCGGCACCTTTCGATGAGGCCGGCCCCGAGGCGATTACGCTGGCCTGCCACGCGAAGTATCTGCAGCGCCTCGAAGATACCCGGGCCGCTGCCGTGATTGTGCCGGCCGACTGTGATCATCCCGGGTTGAATCTTCTCCAGGTCGCCAACCCGTATGCCGCCTTTGCCCGAATTATCGCGATCCTCCATCCAGCGCCGCGCATGGCTGCGGGAATCCACCCCTCGGCGCTTGTCGGCGACCACTTTCGGCATGGGGCCGACACGGCCATCGGCCCCATGGTGGTCATCGGCCGCAACGTATCGATCGGTGCCCGGAGCTGTCTGCACCCCGGTGTGGTCGTCGGTGACAATGTGATCCTCGGCGATGATGTGCACATCCATCCCAATGTGACCATCATGGCCGGCTGCCGGATCGGCAGTCGGGTCGTCATTCAATCCGGCAGCGTGATCGGCAGCGACGGGTTCGGTTACGCCCCCGATGGCGATCGGTACCACAAAATCCCGCACACCGGGACGGTGCGCATCGATGACGATGTCGAAATCGGCGCCGGCAACACCATTGATCGGGGCACCTTTGGCTGCACCCATATTCAGCACGGTGTCAAAACCGACAACCTCGTGCACATCGCCCACAATGTTGTCGTGGGGGCGCATTCAATCCTGGTGGCGCAAGTGGGCATATCCGGCAGTGCGACCCTGGGGCGTCATGTCGTCCTGGCCGGCCAGGTGGGCGTTACCGGCCATTTGCACATCGGCGACTATGTGATGGCCGGCGGCAAGACCGGGATTTCCAAGTCGGTGCCCGACGGTCAAGTCATATCGGGTGCGCCGGAAATGCCCCACCGGCTTTGGCTCAAAGTGCAGCGCATCATTCCCCGGCTCCCGGATCTGCGCCGGAAGGTGGCGATGCTCGAGCGGCGTCTTAAACGACTGGAAGCGGACAAAGGCCCCTGACGGCCGACGGTTAAGGAGAAAAGCGAAGCGATGAATCCTGTGGTCCAAATCAAAGAAATCCTGACATGCCTGCCGCACCGTTATCCCTTCATCATGATCGATCGTGTCCTGGAACTGGCACCGGGGCAGCGTATCGTGACCTTGAAGAACGTGACCATCAACGAGCCTTTTTTTCAGGGGCATTTCCCGGATAATCCCATCATGCCGGGGGTTTTGATCCTGGAGGCGATGGCCCAATCCGCCGGCGTGCTGACCTATGCCTCGCTGCCCGAGGATCGGCGGGAGGTGTTGATCTATTTCATGGCGATCGAAAAGGCCAAATTCAGGCGTATGGTTGTCCCCGGCGATCAGCTGCGTTTCGAGGTCGAGATTCTGAAACTCAAGAGCAAGGCCGTCAAAGGCGCCGGCCGGGCTTTCGTCGAAGACAACCTGGTGGCGGAAGCCGAGATGATGGCCTCGATCGGAGATAAAGAATGATTCATCCCACCGCGATTATCAGCCCTCGCGCCGAAATCGGGTCGGACGTGGAAATCGGGCCCTATGCCATTATCGGGGACAACGTGACCATCGGTGCCGAAACGGTCATCGGCGCCCACACGACCATCGACCCCTTCGTCGATATCGGGCCGCAATGCCATATTTTCCAATTCGCTTCGGTCGGGGCCCTGCCGCAGGCCATTAAATTCGGTGGGGAGAAAACCTATGTCAAGATCGGCCGCCGAACGGTCATTCGGGAGTTTGCCACGGTCAACCGGGGAACCGGGTTTGGCGGCGGGGTTACCGAGGTGGGCGAGGAGAATCTCCTGATGGCCTACGTGCACATCGCCCATGACTGCAAGACGGGACGGGGCGTCATTCTGGCCAACAATGCGACCCTGGCGGGCCATGTCGCCATCGACGACTATGTGACCGTGGGGGGCTTGACGGCCATCCATCAATTCGTGCGCGTCGGCCGTAACGCCTATATCGGCGGAAAGTCGGCGGTGGTCAAGGACATACCGCCGTATGTGATTGCCGCCGGTGACCGGGCCCGGCTGCACGGACTGAACCGTGTCGGGCTGCGCCGCCATGGGCATTCGGAAAAGGCGATCGCCCTGCTCAAGCGCGCCTATCGGCTGATCTTCCGCATCGGCATCACCCTGAACGAAGCCATCGAACGGGTCAAGGCCGAAATCGACCAAACGCCGGAAGTCACTCGTTTTATGGAATTCATCAAATCTTCCCAACGGGGGATTACGCGATGAACCCCCGCGCGGCATCAAGCCAGTCGGTTGTCGTCGAACCGTTGTGAGGGAGGCGCTTCTTGGACGCATCCGCCAAACCAGCCATTGGCAGGGCCCCCCGCGAGGCCGCTTCCCGGACAGTCCGCGTAGCGGTGGTGGGCTCCGGCTATCTGGGCCGTTTTCATGCTGAAAAATATGCCGGTCTTGAGGGCGTCACGCTGGTCGGCATCGTGGATACCGACACGCCCAAGGCCGCCGCAGTGGCCGCCCGGTGCCACACCCAGGCCTTGGCGCGCTATCAGGACCTGATCGGGCAGGTGGATGCGGTCAGCATTGCGGTGCCGACACCCGCGCACTATGCGGTGGCCCGCGATTTTCTCGAAAACGGTGTCGATGTGCTCATCGAAAAGCCCATGACCACCACGCTGGCGCAAGCGCACGGCCTGATCGAACTGGCGGAACGCGAGGGTTTGATTCTGCAGGTGGGCCACCTCGAACGCTTCAATCCGGCGGTCGTCGCGGTGCGCGAGCTGATCCACAAACCGATGTTCATCGAATCGCACCGCTTGAGCATCTATCAGGGGCGCAGCACGGATGTCAGCGTGGTGCTGGACCTGATGATCCACGACATCGACATCATCCTCAATTTTGTGGGCGCACCGGTCAAGGCCATCCACGCCTCGGGTGCGGCCGTGGTCTCGGATCACTGTGACATCGCCAATGCGCGTATCGAGTTTGCCACCGGCTGCGTCGCCAATATTACCGCCAGCCGGATTTCGACCAAGAATCAACGCAAGGTGCGGCTTTTTCAGAAAAATGCCTATATCGCCGTTGATTTTGCCCTGCGTGAAATTACCCACATCCGGCAGACCGGCGCCACCGGGGATGGTTTGATTCCCGGGATGGAAGTCAACCAATCCCGGTTTCCCGAGGGGGATGCCTTGGAGGGAGAACTGCGGTCTTTCGTCCAGGCCGTCGCCCAACGCCGTGAGCCGGAAGTGACCGGCGAAATGGGTTATCAGGCCTTGGCGATCGCCCTCAACGTCATGGAGCAGATTGATGATGCCACCCGTCGCTTCGGCGCCTTTTGAGCAACCCCGGCATCCATCCATCATGATCGTATCCGGCGAAGCCTCCGGTGATCTGCATGGCGCCAAACTGGCTGAAGCGCTGCGGGATACGGACGGGGAATTGTCGCTGTTCGGTATCGGCGGTACCAAGATGCAGGCCGCCGGTGTCCGGGTGGCGGTGGATGCCCGCCAACTGGCCGTGGTCGGGATTACCGAAATCGGTGTCAAGCTGCCCGGTATTCTGAGGGGCTGGCGGGCGGCTTGCCGCCTGGTGGCGGATCATCGACCGGACCTGCTGATCCTGATCGACTTTCCGGATTTCAATCTGCGTCTGGCACGCTATGCCAAACGACGGCAGATCAAAATTCTCTACTATATCAGCCCCCAGATCTGGGCCTGGCGGCGTCAACGGGTCCGGCAGATTCGCCGCCTGGTTGATCACATGGCGGTTATTCTGCCATTTGAAGCCGCGTTTTATCGACGGCACGGCGTGCCGGTCTCGTTCGTGGGCCACCCCCTTCTGGATCAGCCGATTCAATCAACGCCTCTTGACGGGCGCGGGTCTCCGGGCCGGACGCCCACCATCGGTCTGCTGCCGGGGTCGCGCGACAGCGAGATTCGGCGCCTCCTGCCGCCTTTATTGGGCGCCGCCGCCCGTATGCAGCGACGGATGGCGGCGCGCTTTCTGCTTTCCCGGGCCGCGAGTGTCGACCCCCAGCTTATCGATCGGATCTTCGCACGGCATGGCCGCGGCCTGCATCTCGAAATTCGCGATGGTGACCCTGCGAGCATCTATCGGTCGTCCGACCTGGTCATTACGGCCTCCGGTACCGCAACTCTGGAGGCCGCCCTTTACGCCACCCCGATGATCATCGTCTATCGGGTATCATCCCTGAGCTATCATTTGGGAAAGGCCCTGATCCGGGTTCCGCATATTGGCCTGGTCAACCTGATTGCCGGCCGGCGTATCGTCCCCGAACTGGTGCAACACGCCGTGACCCCCGAGGCCATTGCCGCCCGGGCCATCGACCTTCTGTCGCAACCGTCCGCGTGCGCCCGCATGCGCTCGGATCTGGTCGCGGTCAGGCAGCGCCTTGGCACGTCCGGGGCCTCGGACCGGGTGGCCCGGATCGCCCTCGATCTGGTGGCCGCCGCACCGCAGCCCGGGGCCCCCTGCGGTCCCGAGGGGATACCGGCCCCATGTCGATGATACCGCGCTGGGAGTTCAAGCCCCGTCACCACGCACTGCTGGCCATGGTCAAATCCTATCGCCGGGATTTGAGCCTGGCCTGTGGATGCATGGTGGTCGCCGCCGCTTGCGAGGGGGCCACGGCCTACCTGATCAAATACGCCGTCGACGAAATTTTCATCGCGCGCAATGAATGGTGGCTGCGCATGATCCCGTTGGCCGTGGTGGCGGCTTTTTTTCTCAAAAGCGTCAGTACCTATGGCCAGGGCTATCTCATGCACCGCGTGGGGCGGGGGATCATTCGCAAGCTGCGCAACCGCATGTACGACCGGATCCAGGATCTGCCGCTCCAATTTTTTCAAGAGGAGAAAACCGGGGGGCTGATTTCGCGCCTGACGAACGATGTGAATATCGTCCGCCACATGGTCTCCAATGCCGTCACGTATTCGATGAAGGAAGTCTGTACGGTGGTGGTCCTGGTGTTCGTCATTTTCCAACTGGACTGGGAAATGGCCATCCTGGCGTTCGGGGTATTGCCGTTTGCCTTCTTTCCCATGATCCGCTTCGGGCGTCGTATCCGGAAGCTCAGCACGCGGGGGCAGGAGGCCACGGCGGAGATGACCGCCTTTCTGCACGAGACGATTGCGGGTGCCAAGATTGTCAAAGCCTTTGGCATGGAGGCCTACGAAAAGCGGCGCTTTTTCGATCGCACCCAGCGTCTCTACCGCATCGATATGCGGGAGGCCAAGATCGAAGAGATGACCTCGCCTTTGATGGAATTCATCGCCGGGGTCGGCATCGCGGTGGCGATTTTCTACGGCGGCTACCGGGTATTGAACGGCGACCTGACGCCCGGTACCTTTACCGGGGTGATCACCGCCATTTTAAGTCTCTACCGCCCGATCAAGCGGATCAGCAAATTGAACAATGCCGTCCAGCGGGGATTGGCCGCATCCGATCGTATTTTCGACATCCTGGAGCGCATGCCCGAGGCCCGGGAGGCGGCAACCCAGCTGACCTTCGACGCCCCGCCCCGGGTGATCACCTTCGAAAACGTTTCGTTTTGCTACGACCCTCAGAACGGACTGCCGGTACTGCAGGACATCAACCTGGAGGCCCGCTCCGGCCAGGTGATTGCACTGGTGGGCATGAGCGGCGGGGGCAAAACTTCGCTGGTAAATTTGATCCCTCGTTTTTACGACGTCACGGGCGGCTGCATCCGGATCGATGGAGAGGATATCCGGCAATTTTCGTTGGCCGCCCTGCGCCGTCAGATCGCCATCGTGACCCAGGAGCCGATTCTGTTCAACGAAAGTCTGCGGGCGAATATCGCCTACGGTAATCGCCAGGCCACCGAGGCGCAGATTCTGCAGGCCGCCCGGACGGCCTATGCCTACGATTTTGGGGCCGCGCTGCCGCAGGGGCTGGACACGCGCATCGGGGAGCTGGGCTCACGGCTTTCCGGGGGTGAACGGCAGCGCATCTGCATCGCGCGCGCGCTGCTCAAAAACGCACCGATCCTGATTCTCGACGAGGCGACCTCGGCCCTGGATTCGGAGGCGGAGATCCTGGTACAGAAAGCCCTCGAAAACCTGATGGCCGGGCGCACGACCTTCGTGATTGCCCATCGGCTTTCCACCATCGTACATGCCGACCACATCATCGTGCTGGTGGGGGGCCGCATTGTGGAAGAGGGGGCCCATGACGCGCTTCTGGCGCGGCGGCGTGAATATTATAAACTCTACCAGATGCAGTTCGGCGGTCATTCCGAAAACGGCCCTCCGGTTTCCGGGATCTGATTGCGACCGCACCTGCATCTACAGCCGACATACCCATGCGGATTACCCATCATTACATTCTGCGAAGCATTATAACGCCCCTGCTGGTGAATCTTCTTTTCTTCACCTTCATGTTTCTCATGGGCAAGATGCTCAAGATCACCAAGCTGATCATCAACTACCAGGTCGATGCCGCTGTGATCGGGCGGCTACTGATTTATTCCATCCCTCATTTTCTGGTTTTCGTGTTGCCCATGTCGGTGATGATGGCCATCCTTCTGGCCTTTACCCGCATGGCCGCCGACAATGAAATCATGGCCTTCAAATCCGCCGGTGTCAGTCTCTATAAGATGATGCCGGCCGCGCTGATCATTGCCGTGGGTGGCGCCCTGGCCACCCTGTTAATGACGGTTTACGGTATGCCGCAGGGCAAACGGGCCATCAAAGAGCTGACCTACGCCACCCTGGCCGCCCACGCCAACGTGGGGCTCAAGGCGCGCACCTTCAACAAGCGCATCGAAAAAGTGACCCTGTACGTCAATGCCATCGATACCCAGGGCATGCGTCTAACGGATGTGTTCATCGAAGACCGCCGGGATCCCGCGGCCGTCAACACCATCGTGGCCCCGTTCGGTCAACTGATCCGTGTGCCGGATCGTCGCGCCATTCGCCTGCGGCTTTTCAACGGCTTGATCAACCAGGTGAAACGCAGCGCCCATGCGGCCAACAGTCTCTATTTTGCGACCTACGATATCGAATTCGATCTGAAGCAGGCGGACAAACTCTACCGCTACCAGCGCCGGGATGAAGACGAGATGGATCTGGCGGAACTCGATGCCCATCTGGGCACGCTTGCCGCTGACCCGGAAGCGTACCGGGAAGCCCTGGTCGAATACCACATCAAGTTTTCGATACCGGCGGCGTGCCTGGCGCTCGGCCTTCTGGCCATCCCGCTGGGGGTCGAGTTGAAATCGAGCCGCAAGTCGGCCGGAGTGGGGATGGGGCTCATCATGTTTGTGGCCTATTACGTCATGATGACCGCCGGGGTGGGATTGGGGGAAAGCGGCGGGGTCCATCCCATCATCGGCCTCTGGGTCCCCAACCTGCTTTTCGGGACGGCCGGGGTTGTGATGCTGGTTCGCAGTGCCAACGAAAAGCCGCTCTACTGGATGGAACCCCTGCGCGCCATGGGCCGGGCCATCATAAAGACGATCGCGCGCCTGGTACGCCGATTGGCGCATCGCGCGAGGTGATGCGGACAGCCGCCGCCAAAGCCTATGACCACTATCGATCGCCATATCATCCGTGAGATCCTGCGCTATTTTCTATGGATATTGCTGTCCGTAACGACGATCTATATCATTGCCGATTTCTTCGAGCGGATCGACAACATCATTGAAGCGGGGTTATCCGTGCGCCGCGCGATACTCTACCTCATTGCCCGGATTCCCCTCGAGCAGCTGATTCCGGCCAGCACCCTGCTTTCGGTGCTGTTGACCTTCGGTTTGATGCACAAACACAACGAGCTGACCGCGCTCAAAACCAGCGGTATCAGTATCTACCGCTGCATCAAGGCCCCGCTGATCGTCGGCGTCGGGGCCAGCCTGGCCCTGATCCTGTGCGCGGAAATGATGTTGCCGATCCTGCGATCGACGGCCAACCGCTACTGGTCGGAAGCCGGTCCCAAAGTCCAGCGTGCGTCCAAGCGGCAGGACGTATGGCTGCGGGGCACGGACCATATTGCCCACATCCGGCATTTCGATGCGGCAACATCCAGCGCCGCGGATTTGCGGATCAGTTTCTTTGATGGGCAGTTTCGACTGATTCGACGGATTGAAGCCCGGCAGGCCCTATTCCAGGAAACGCAATGGTCCTGCCATGATGTCCTGGAGCAGACGCTGGATCCGACGGACGGCAGTTCCGTGCTGATCCATCACGACCAGTTGGTTTTGCCGGCCTATTTCCAGATCGAGGATCTGAAACACGGTATCCGTGCCGCCGATGAAATGGGGTTGCTCGAACTGGGTGAGTATATCCGGACCGTGGCCGCGGAAGGATACGATACCACGACACTGCGGGTGGACTGGCAGGCCAAGATCGCCTTTCCTCCGGTATGCCTCCTCCTGGCGGTGATGGCCGCCGCGATTGCCGGGCGCACCCGACACCATGAAGGTCTGGCCATCGTCGTGGTCATGGGCATCGGCACGGCGTTTTGTTTTTGGGTCGTTCAGAGTTTCAGTCTGGCGCTGGGGTATGCCGCCCTGCTGCCGCCGGTGATGGCCGCCTGGATTCCCAACATGATCTATGCGGGCGCCACCGCCATTTTTGTGATCAGGGCGGAGTAGGCGGATATGGGACGCAGAACGGTCAAGGCCGGCAATCGTCTGATCCACCTGCTGGGCGACGTCATCTATGACCGGGGACGCCCGCGGCCCTTCCTGGCCGCCGGTCTGCGAACGGCGGCCCTTGTTTACGAAAAAGCCCTGCGGTGGCGGGCGTGGTATGACCGTCATCATCGCCGGCTCCCGGTTCGACTGCCCTGCCGGGTGATTTCCGTCGGCAATCTGACCCTGGGGGGCACCGGCAAGACACCGTTCTGCCTTTACCTGGCGAAGTTGCTCCACGATGCCGGCTGCCGGGTGGCGATCGTCAGCCGCGGCTACCGCAGCACGGCCGAGAGGACCGGCGCCGTCATCGAACCCGATCGGCCAGGGGCGCTGTGTGCTCAGCGCTACGGCGACGAGCCGGTATTGATGGCCCGGCAGCTGGCACCGCGATCGATACCGATCCTGGTGGGAGGTGATCGGGTCGCCTCGGGGCGACAGGCCCTGATGCGTTTCCAGCCGGATGTGCTCCTGCTGGACGACGGTTTCCAGCATCGACGTCTAGCCCGGGATCTGGACATCGTCCTGCTCGATGGGACCAAGCCCATCGGCAACGGTTATTTGCTGCCCCGCGGACCCTTGCGGGAGCCGACCAGCGCCCTGTCCCGGGCCCATATCCTGATAATGACCCGCTGTCCGCCCCACATGGACGGCGACCCGGCGGCCGGGCCCGGAAGACGGCTGGCGGCGGTCCTGCCGGCGCTGGTCGGCAAGCCCGTGTTTGCCAGCCGTCACCGGGCGGTCGGTCGCGAATGGGTGGCTGTCGGGTCATCCAGCGGACCGCGATCAGAGCCTCTGAACCTGACGGATTTGCAAGGTCGGCCCGTGCTGGGCTTTGCCGGCATCGCCCGCAATGAAATCTTCCGCCAGACGCTCACCGAACTGGGAGCGGACGTCCGCGCGTGGTCGGCCTTCCGCGATCATCATCGCTACCGGGCGGCCGATCTGGCGTACCTCACACACAGAGGGCAGCGGGCGGGCGCGGTTGCGCTCGTCACCACGGACAAGGACCGCGTGCGCATCCCCGATGGGTGGATCCGGCAATTGCCCCTGATGGTGGTGGGGGTCCGGATCGAATTCAACGACGATGCCGAGGCCTTCGAGCGCCTGGTATTCGATAAGCTGGGGTTGATCGACCATCGGGAGGTGAGCCCATGATCGTGCTGGGACTGTCGGGTGCCCTGACCCATGATCCCTCGGCCGCCCT
>JASJED010000138.1 GCA_030065585.1 Desulfobacterales bacterium
CCAAGACCGAAGCTGCTTCTTACAAAATTTTGGTTGTGATGAGCTATGAAGAAGATAATCCATGGTGTGAGGAGATTAAAGCGGGGATTGATTCTGTTTTTGTGGGAAAGGGCGATCTAAAATACTGTTATATGGACACGAAGAAGAATCTACAGGGCGGTGTTCACAAGGCGGAGGAGGCTTACGACCTATACAAACGATTCCAGCCTGACGGTGTCATCGCGGCGGATGACAACGCCCAACGTCTGTTTGTCTTGCCTTACTTGAAGGATAAAGTAAAAACACCGGTAATGTTTTGCGCGGTGAATGCTAACCCCAAAGAATATGGTTACCCGGCTTCAAACGTATCCGGGATTTTGGAACGTATTTTTGTCAGAGAATCGATTGCCTTTGCCAAACAATTAGTCCCTTCAATTAATACTGTCGGATTTCTTGCGAAGGACAGCCCTTCCGGTCGGGCGATACGAAAACAGGTAGAAACCGAAGCGGATACTTATTTGACCAAATTTGCCGGATTTAAATTGGTACGATCCATCGAAGAGACACTCATGGTGCTCGAGGAATTTCAAAAGACGTCGGATGCCTTGTTTATCACCGCCACAAACGGCATCTTGGATGCGAACGGTAAACCAATGGACAATCAAGCGGTTACCAGGATCGTATCGGAAACTTATAAGAAGCCTCTGATCGGCGCCAACGATTTTCATGTGCAATACGGCGTTTTATGCGCCGTTGCCAAGTCAGGGAATGCACAAGGTAAAATAGCGGCGGAATTGCTGCTAAAAGCGATGAACGGCACGCCCATCAAACAGATATCGGTAACTAAAAATAAATACGGCAAGCGGATGTTAAACGTAACGACAATGAAAGATCTGGGGATCAAACCCAAGCGACGGGCTTTAATCGGCACGGAATTAGTCAAAACATCTGGAATTCAAGATTGATCAATAGTTATCGATGCGAATGATATTGCATTGAGACATGCGTTCCGGTGAAAGAGGCACCTATGAATCGTATCGCACAATTTTTCAAGGGCAGTATTATCAACAAGGCGATTTTCTTGATCGCGTTAATCCTTTCATCAGTGGGGGGCATTCTTGCGGTCAACGCCATTTCCTTTTTTGATGTGAAAGGTTCTCTGGAGTCGCTGATTGACCGCGATGTCAGACAGGTAATTGAAAATACAAGGTTGAACGACAACTTCATCAGTTCGGTTGCGGAGAGCGATCTGTTATTCAGTACGTTTACTGAACACAAAAATACTTTAACGGCTCAGAAAGATCGTCTGATCGATAAGTTAAATGCGGGCATCTCGTCCTCAATGCTGACTGAAACAGACTCAAAAACAAATTTTGAAGGCTATATTGCCGATTTAAATAAGCTATTTGCGGCCTGTGCCATAATAAATGATTTTCTAATCGAGATAGATACCATCGAGAAATCACTGGACACCGAGCTGGCTCGTCTGGACGAGATTGTCGTTGAAGAAGAACTGACAGCTGTCGTTGAAGGCACCGAAGAGACCGATTCAATAAAGCAATTGGCCATAATGCTGCCGGGCTATCGTGAAATTTATTTTGAAATAATTTTGAACTTTATCCACGCTAAAAATGCATATTTGGGGTCAAATGCTATTGATCAAAATTACGAGCAAAAGATACTGGGTTTACTGGAAGAGTTTGATATCGGCCTCAAAGCAATACCGATTGCCTGGGCAGAAATCAAACCGCGTGTCCAAAATCTGATCGAATTGACGTCACGGTACAAATCCCAAATCAATAAAATCTTCAAAAGTCTGCGAGCCTTTCATGATCAACTTGGGGCCTTAAGGCATTCACAGAGAGAGGTGCTGGCCGAGACGTCGAAAATCAATCATCAAATCGTCGCGAATACCCACGCGATTCGCAAACAAACCTCAGCGAACGTCGCGTCAAGCATCCGAACGACCATAATGCTGTCCAGCATCATCATTATCATTCTGTTGGTCATCGGCCTATTTACGGTGCGATTGGTGCATCCGATCAAAATGTTAAGTATAGGGGCTTTGAAAGTTGGTGCTGGAAATTTGGATTACAAAGTTAAGATAGACTCCAATGATGAAATTGGGCATCTTGCCGAGGCATTCAATGGCATGACCGATAGTCTTCGTAAAACCACGGTTTCAAAAGAATATGTTGAAAATATCCTAAAAAGTATAAATGAAATGTTGATCACATTAACCCCGACAGGGCGTATCCAATCGGTTAATCAGGCGACCTGCGACCTGCTAGGTTATCAAGCAGAGGAACTCGTCGGAGAATCTGCTGGTAGAATATTTGAAGATGCTGAAGACATAAGAATTATCGACAAAAAACGTAAACCTAAATCGGTGATCGAGAAACTCGTTGCACAACAGGAAATAAGAAATGATGAGAAAACATGGTGGGATAAAGAGGGGCGTGCGATTTCGGTCCTTTTTTCGGCCTCTGCCATTTTAGATAATGATGACAACCTCCAGGGCTTTGTTTGCGTCGCCTCCGACATCACGGAGCGTAAGCAGGCCGAGGAGGCGCTGAAGATCAGTGAGGCCAATTATCGTCGACTGTTTGATGCCGAACCGGATGCGATCATCATTACGGATTCCGAAACGAAACGCATTGTGGATGCCAATCCGGCAGCTTTAAAGCTTTATGGATACAGCTATGACGAGATGTGTGGACGTCAGGCGGTTTCCCTTTCGGCCGAACCGCAGAAATCAGCAAGACACATTCAGCAAATTGTGTCGGAAGAAACCATGGTCGCCACCGGGGAAATCGTTCAACGCCAGCACAAAAGCAAAGATGGCACAGTATTTCCGGTGGAAATTGCCCATGGTTTTTACATTCGCAATGGCCGCAAAATGATCTGTGCCATCATGCGGAATATCAGCAGACGCAAGCGAATGGCAGATGAGTTGGCTGCTGAAAAAGAACGCCTCAGCGTCACCTTACGAAGTATCGGCGATGGGGTTATTTCAACTGATTTACAAGGAAATGTCATCTCGGTCAACGAAATCGCCGAAGAGCTGACGGGTTGGAAAGAAGAAGAAGCCGTTGGTAAGCCGCTTACCAACGTTTTTCATATCGTTAATGAATTAAATCGACAACTTTGTGAAGATCCTGTTCGCAAAGTGATGGAAACCGGCGGAATTGTGGGCCTGGCCAATAACACCATACTTGTTAGTAGGGATGGGCAAGAACATGTGATTGCTGATAGTGCGGCGCCCATCATGGACAGCCAACAAAAAATTATCGGTGCGGTCCTTGTGTTTCGCGATATCACGGAAAAACGAAAGATAGAAGAGGAGCTGGTTAAAATCCAAAAGCTTGAATCATTGGGGGTGTTAGCTGGCGGCATTGCCCATGATTTCAATAACTTTTTAACCGCGATCATCGGCAACTTGTCATTAGCTATGCTGGATTCAAAACCTGGTGATCAAGTCGTTGCCCGGCTTAAGGAAATGGAAAAAGCCTCTTTGCAGGCTAAAGATCTTACCCAACAGCTCCTAACATTCTCCAAAGGGGGGGAACCGGTCAAGAAATTGGTCAATTTTGTTGACCTGGTCAAGCATTCGGCAACCTTTTCCTTGAGGGGTTCGAATGTACGTTGCGAATTTTCCATTGCGGAAAATCTACGGCCAGCGGAGGTGGATGAAGGGCAGATTGGTCAAGTCATCAATAATTTGGTACTCAATGCCGACCATGCCATGCCAGAAGGAGGCATCCTTAAAATTTGTGCTGAAAATATCGTCTTGTTAGAAGCCAATGAATTTTCTCTTCCAGCAGGCCCATATATCAAAACAACATTACGGGACCACGGGGTCGGAATACCCATAGATCTCCTTCCCAAAGTTTTCGACCCCTATTTTACAACTAAACACAAAGGCAGCGGACTTGGACTTACGGTGGCCTACTCTATTATCGATAAACATAATGGAAGGCTAACAGCAGATTCCGTACTTGGTAAACACACTACATTTACCATCTATTTGCCTGCTTCCGAGAAACTGGAAATCCAAACAGAAAATAATGCCAAGGTCCTGTTCGCAGGGGAAGGCAAGATTTTATTAATGGATGATGAGGACTTTATACGTGAAGTTGCCAGTCAAATGCTCTATAAACTAGGATATGAGGTGTCGGTAGCCAAGGATGGAAACGAAGCCATTGAGATATATAGGCAAGCGCAACAATCGAAGCAACCATTTGATGCGGTGATTATGGACCTTACGGTCCCTGGAGGTATGGGTGGCAAGGAGGCAATCCAGAAGCTCAAAGCATTGGATCCCAATATTAAGGCGCTCGTATCCAGCGGCTATTCCAATGATCCCATTATGTCAAATTTTAGGGACTATGGTTTTAAAGGCGTCGTAAAAAAACCGTACCTTATTCAAGATATGAGTGATGCATTGCAGTCAGTGATCTCAGAAATAACCAAATAAGATATGAACCTAGCGCCAACTAGTCGCATTATCGGCTTGTATTGGGATTTGAGACCGTAATCGCAAAATATTACAACTCACAAAAAGGCAGATTATCAATTAATATAAAATTTCGTGGTTATTGTCTATCCATAAAATAATGATGCGCTACCCCATGCTAAAAAATCTCAAGGCTGTAAACTTTTGCATAATAGTATGCTGATAAACAACAGAATTTCATAAAGGTATACAATGACTAAATATTCTTTAGAAAATAAGCTGAAAATCTACGACCGTTTCATAGCGACCATTACAGCGATAGGTGTTGTCGGCGGTGGTTTGTGGGGGGCATATACATTTTTTAAACAACAAAAACAATCAATCAAGTTGAGGCAACGGGAACTTGCCTTTATGGTGTACAAAGATAAAAAAGATGCCTATCTGTCACTGGTTGATGCAGCCAATGAGATCACTGCAAGCAAAAACCGTAAAGAGGTAATTGAAAAGGCATCATTGTATCTTAGACTCTATTATGGTCGTGCTCACGTCATCGCCGATTCAGACCACAAGGTATCGGAAAGCAAGATCGCATTTAAAAACAAGTTAATGACTTATTTGAAAGACGAACAAATAGATACATCACCATTTGAGTACTTCGGAGGAGTAGCATTCGCAATAACAAACTCTTGTAAAATCTATTTAGACCCAAGGGCAATAGATGAATTAAAATAGACTAATTAGAAAAATTTCCAAACAAACATAAGAAAAAGCAAAAAGAGATAATAGGGCCGCTTGAATCCATGAAATGGAGAGATTATTCAGAAATTTTCAGTAATTTGAACCGGCCCTATACAATGTTAGCGGATTCCTTGTAACTTGATTTGTGATGCTTAATGAAGATTACATATCGGCAGTTATGATCTCGTAATCGCAGGTTTTGGCAGGTTAGTTCTTTGATGGGGTTATCGATAAGGAAAATGAAACATTGACGTACGCTCCCAAACTCCCGGGTGAGCGCTGAAAGGACTATTTATACCGTAATCGCTGATACAATTTTAAAGTCTTTATAAATCCTCTTACAATCAACCTTTTAAGTAAGCCTTTTTCTGTGGGGTGGATGACAGGATCGTCAGACCGTTTGGCGACGAAAGCCGTGCACTTCTCATAGCCACTTCGACCTTCTACAAGACATTTGGCTAAAGAATCTACCGTGTATGTAACTTTAAACCCCAGCACGCCCAACATAGTTTCAATACACTTGGGAGAAAAAGACCACCAGGTTTGCAGAATAGATTCGTCATTGGGGTTGGGTGCGAAATAAGCAAGGCTGACATTATCATTGATCGGTCTAATTGTCTGGTTCGTGACAATTATGGTATCTTTCGCAAGTAGAGAGGCGGAATACAGAGCCTTGAAGGGATCTCTGAGGTGAGACAGGATCATTCCAAAGACAACGACATCAAACTTGCCCAGCCCATTGGGAAGGTTGTAGATGTCACCATAATATGCCCTGGCGGCGGAATTGATTCGCTTGTGGGTGAACCAATATGAATTCTTAAGCCTTTCATGCAATCGTTGATTTTTATTGAGTATTTCGCCCATACGCGGTTGAATTTTAAAATGAGGGACGATATCCCACTGGGTGCCATCCTGCATATCAAACGATACAACCTTGGCGCCTAATTTTTCCATCTCGAAAGTTAAGAACCCGGATGCCGTACCAACATCAAGCACCCTTTTGTTTGAAAATTTAAAATTTCCCAAATATTGTCGTATAGATAACCTTAAATCCCATTGTCCTTCTACTTCTCCATGGCCTGGAATGTCCATTGAGTGATAGAAAAAACAATCCTCCGCGTTATTGACATCAATGGGGCTTGCATATTCTAACCTTTCAATCATTCTTTTCCTTTCGAAAAATAAGAACTTGACTTCTGACATTGATATTGAATAGCTGTTATCACCACCCATTGTCAAATGTTGAAAATAGAAGGTTCTGTCAGCTAAGTCGGAATTCCAGCCAAAATATAGATTTGTAAATGGTAATCTGAAATCCTTGTGTTACCCACACATAATGGATTCCTCCAACTAGTCGCCTTATTGACCTGTATTTGGATTTGAGACGGTAATCGCCAACGCTAACAATTCGAAAAAGGCCGATTTTCTCCATGTTGCACAACCAGCAGGCATCATTGGATAATTTGGTATGATTCCCCAATTCAGCGGCATCCGGCTAGCCAACCCCTTGACACACGATTTAACATATATAGTTTAGAACATTATCTCATTTGAACTCAATCTGAAGCCACGCATTTCCATCGTCTCGCTAAATCTCAAGTTCCCCGCCGAACAACACCCAATTAGCCGGTTAAACTAAAAGGATAGGCCATCGAATGATAGGCGATCCTAAAAATAGAGGTTGGTAAATCTAAGCATTTTTCATCAAAAGGAGTCAGATAAACGCGTTATTAATCAATTCATATTCAAATTAGACTGTCGCTCTTCTTCATTTGCAGCGTCGAATCTTCCGCCTCGATTGCCTCTCACACCTCTCCTGAATCCCGTATAATAAAATTATCGGTCTGAATCCAATTTAAGGAGGTGTCGCATGCCCACTTATGAATTTTACTGTGAAAAATGTAAAAAATCTTTCAGCGTGATCCTTTCTTTATCCGAATATGAAAATAAAATGTACCGCTGTCCAAATTGTAAGGCTAAAAAATTAAAACAGCAAATCACATCTTTTCAGGCGGTCACCTCCAAAAAAAGTTAACCGCAAAGGCAAGGAGGATGATAATGGGAAAAAATTCAATCGAGATTGAGAATGATGTATTTTCATGTAAGCAAACAGACGATGTTGCTTTTCTAACTTTCAAACGAAATGTCATCGAAATAGTAACCAATTATGCGGTTAGGGACGCATTTTTTTCCACTTTTTCAAAAATCGAAGATTCACCAAAAGTAAAAGGGGTGGTCGTCACAAATTCGTCAAAATATACCGGCGACACCAACTTAGAAAGTTTTATTGCGCATACAATTGAATCCTTAAAATATGGAGAGCAAAACATAACGATACGACGTTTCAAGAATACAATGGAACAATTGGCCAATTTTTTTAGTAACATTAACAAACCTACAATTTCGGCCTTGAATGGAGATATTGGGGAGGCGCTGTTTGCAGTTAGCCTTGCCTGTGATTTTCGTTATGCAACATCGAATACCATTTTTCACATTCAAACGGTTAAATTAGGTTTGCCAACAACTGGCGTTTTAGCCTTTTATTTGGTCAATTATATTGGGTTGCCTCGATCGATTGACATTCTCTTAACAAAAACTTCTCTAAGTGCTCCTGAAGCACACAACTTAGGTTTGTTAACCGATGTGACGGCCGATGAAGAATTGATGAGCCGGTGTGTCGAAAAGCTTGATGCGATTAGCCAGTATCCCAGCTACAGCATTTCAGCAATGAAGCGAATACTTCGACCTGATCCAAGTGAGATATCTAAGCTCCTAGACAGAGCTTTCGAAGAGTTTGGGTTGAATTTAAAAGAGATAAGAAAAGCACTGTCGGATCGTAAATAGTATTTGATTAGAACCTATCTCAAAATAAAGATTAGGGTTCCTGGCAAGGCGTGAAACGGCGAGAATGCGGAGCATACCCAAAGTATGTATGCAGGTTCTTAGGGCAGGGACCCTACGGTTCTGCCAGGAGCTGTTTCAGAACACCACCAGGGGCACTTAGATTTTTTTTGAGATAGGTTCTAGTGACATTCGTTGACCACGACCGCCATCCCATTTTAAGACATTGCGGTTGGTGGTCATGAGTTCTTCCGCGGAACATATCCCTTAATCGCACACAATTGATTAAAATCACATGCAACGCAATTGCGCGGGTGGGTGCGGCACCCGGCGGCGTGGGCATCGGCGCCGGCGGTTCGAGCACCGGCCTGCCGGTAAGGCCAAACCACCTGGTTGCAGTGAGACCTATGTAAGCCGGGTATGCCCGTCTGCCCGGCCCAGTAGGCCCGCTTCAGCCCGTTTGCGGCGCCAATCTCGACACAGCGGTCCATCAACGCGGCGGTGGCGCCGGCACGGTGTTCGAGGACGTAGTTGGGTCGAAAGGCCAGAAAGCATACCGGCAATTGCGCGTCAATCTCAGCAATAAAGCGGCAAAGCCGCGCGATCTCCTCTTCATTGATCGCGGGAATCACCAGGATCCGGTACTCCCAGAGTTTTTCTCTGGCATGCTTGCCCACGTAGGCGGCATTGCGCAGGACCGGTGCGGATGATGCGCCGGTCAGGGCCAAGTGCACTTCGTTGCTGAAGGCCTTGAGGTCAAAGGTGATGGATGTGGTAAATTCCAGCACCTTTGATAGGCTGGAGCGCGTCAGATAACCATTGGTGTCGAAATTGACTTTGAGATTCGGTGAAAGCCTGCGCGCTTCGTCAACCACCTCTTCCACGTAGGGCAGGTGGATGGTCGGCTCGCCCCCTGAGAAGAAGATACGATCCGCGCCCATCTGCTTGGCCGCAGGCGATTCCAGCCAGGCCACGCATTCGTGGGCCAACTCCCGGGCAGGCACGAAGCGTCCGGGTGGGTAGCCGTTGTCCGGCGTTTGCGCGATGGTCCAGTTCTGGCAGTTGAGGCATTTGTAATTACAGCCGGCCATAAAAACAGTGTAGCTCTCCGGCGGGGCCGGGTGCAGGGTGGCCGAAGCCACGGCCGGCAGCGTCATGCGGCAAACCCCGGTCTGTCCCGCCAGTCGATCTACCCCGCAGCGATGCTCGCACAAAGTGCAGTGGGCCAGGGGGTGTCGGTCGCCTTGCGGATTCATCGATCCTCCGGGGGCACGTTGCGGGCCAGCAAATCAAGATCTTCCTCTGTTCGCACGAATACGCCCAGGTTTCCCAACCGCACGTTGCGCAGACCGGCGGCCTTGGCGCCGTGATAGGCCGCGATCATTTCCGACGTGACGGGGGCGCGATATCCGCGCATGCGATGCTCCGGAAAGAAGGCCAGTATGGTAAACGGTATGCCGGTATCCACAGCCGCTAAATGCTGGGCAATTTGACCCAGTTGGTCGGATTCCACAATCTGGGGAATGTAAAGGGAAAGCACCTCCAGCACGAAACCGCGTCCGAGGATCTCGGCGGGTAGTCCGAGAATATGGGCATTGGTGCCGCCGGTCAACCAGCGATGGGTCTTCTCATCCCATGCTTTGATGTCCAGCCAGAAAGCATCCACGCCGTGCCGTTGGAGGATGTCCAGGTTGTCTTTCGTGAGGCCATAGCCGTTGGTTTCGACAAGCGTCCACAATCGGGTGTGGGTTTTGATCCCTTCGGCGCATTGGGCATAGAAATCAGGACAGCAGGTGAGATCCCCGCCGGTGAACGCCACGATGTTGCGCGCCGGCCCAAACCCCTGGGGCCCGAAGCAAATCTGCTCCGGAGTCAATTTACCGGGACACACGGTGGACGGACGGCCGTCTAGAATGCAGGCCCCGCAGCAGCGGCAGCTATCATGCGCATGCCAGGCGGTGGCCCGTTCCCGCGGCTCCAGTAGCGTGACCTGCCGTTCGTATTTCTTCGCGGCATCTAAAATATCCTGCGGGCGGTACCAGCGCCCCTGCTGGACTTTGGCAAACGACCAGGAGTGGCACTTGCGGCAGGCCAGATTGCATCCCGACTGATAGATGGAGAGATAGTTTTCGGGGCGCGATAGATGGATGGCGCTGATCAGACGGGACAGGCCCTTGGCATCCTTGTCCAAGGTGGCCCGGCAGGCCGGGGCGCGGTGGTCCCCCACCTGAACGGCGCAACTGCCGGGTGTCAATCCTTGGTCCTTAAGTCGGCACTGACGGGGTTCCATTGTTTTAAAAAGATAAAACAGCCTCGGCCCATGTACACCAACGAACTGGCAGCGGACTTCACAAGGACGTCGATGGCGAACCGAGCGGCAGCGCGGGCCCCAGCCGAAAGATGTCATCCGGCGGGTCGTTGCGCCAGATCAGATGGACCTGCTCGAGCGTAAAGGCGATCGGATGCCAGGTGGTCTGCCATCGGCGGCAAAAGGCCTCGACATCATGGCTGCGCGTCTGCCCCAGGCTGAGATGGGGTGTAAAACCGCCGGTAAACTGGGCCACGTCGCTGCAATCGGGAACCTTGTACCGCAAAGTCTGGTGCAGCGCTTTGATCGCAGCGGCAGGTTCAGGGGCCAGGTAGAAGGTGCTGTGACGGCGGGAATGCCGAAAAAAGCCGAAGCGCTGCAATCGCACCTCAAACGGCGCCTTCAGGCGGCAGGCCTGAGCCAAAATAGGGGTGACGCGCTCAAACTCCGTTGGCGGCCGGAATGGGTAAAGGAGCGTGATATGCGGCATCCAGCGCCGGAAATGCCGGTCGTATTGTTGGCGCAGTGCCTGAATGGGTGCCCAGAGATCGTCGGGCGGTATGATCACCACCGCCGTTTTGTGCGTCTTGGGGGCCGCCGGATGCCAAGATGTGTGTGCGGATGGAACAATACCGCGGTGAGGTCCTCGTCGCCGCGACCATGATTTGGCCAGCCGGGCCTCTCCTTGGCGGCCGCGCTGCCACGCCTGGCGACGCTTTAGATCGCCGTATTTGCCGAATCTTCCTGCCATGATCCACCCTTCCCTGCGGGCAGACAAATTGCCGCCACGTACCGGCATTGAGTTCGATTGGCCAGGCCTTGTTGATGAACTCGCAAAAAGCCATGTTGCAGACGGTCTCGGGAAAAGTTCAAGATACGGCATGAAATGCCCGCGGAATGACGCGTACTTGCGGTACGCTGCCATGACGGGGGCTGAAGCGTAACGCCAATATTTATCCGCCTCGGGGGGATCAGACCTTTTACGGGACCGTCCTTGTTTGACCTTAAAGTTAAGAATATACACGCTTAAAGCGATAGTCGGTTGACAAATAGGGACCGTTACGTGAAATACCGTCTCGCCGACCACATGGTCTGCGCGTTTTTCCGTTTGTTCATCATATCATTGAGGACGAGGAGAACGATCAGTGCGAAATAGGAGGGTTTCGATCCTGGCCTTATTGGCCATTACGGTGACGGCCGGCGCTCTGTGGCTGACCAATGGCGCCGTCACTCCCAAAGAGGCAACCTGGAACGATGTCGTCGCCGAAGCGGGAAAAGGCGGCTACCGGCTCATCACGACCAAGGACTTGTGGAAGCGCTACAGCACCAAGCAAGACCGCCTGCTCCTGGTGGATACCCGCCAGCAATGGGAGTACCGAACGGGGCACATCGAGGGCGCCGTCAATTTCCCCATGGAACCGACCTGGCTGGCCCGGTGGCAGAAAAAAGATGCTCTGGGCCGATTTCTGGGTGAAGACAAGGCGCGCACCATTGTTTTCTACTGAGCGGGCCTGAAATGAGTCCGAAGCGACTCGGCAGCTCGGGTAGCTGTCCAACTCGGTTATCAAAATGTGTTTCGCGATCCATTGGGCTATCCCGCATGGCAGGAAAACAAACTGCCCGTGGAAGCCCAACCGGCAGGGCTGACCGATGCGCTCCCTCCGCCGGAAGCACCAGGCGTCCTGTATGGATGGGCCATGCTCGGGACCCTGCTGGGCATATTCGCAGGCGGCATGGCGCTGAACCTCACCCCGTGCGTCTATCCGCTGATACCCGTTACGATCTCCTATTTCGGTGGACGCAGCGACCGGCGGCGGTTGATCGGCCACGGACTTTGTTACATTGGCGGGCTGTCCTTCACCAATTCGGTCTTGGGGGTCGTCGCCGCCCTGACCGGCGGATTGATGGGGGGCCTGCTGCAAAACCCTTTGGTGCTCAGCTCCGTTTCAGCGCTCTTGATCATTTTGGCCACGAGTCTTTTCGGTTTGTGGGAACTGCGCATACCCAGCGGCCTGATGCAGGCCGCGTCGCGATCCTATGCCGGGTATTGCGGCACCCTGTTCATGGGATTGACCATGGGTGTCGTGGCCGCGCCCTGCATCGGGCCCTTCGTGCTGGGTCTCCTGACCTGGGTTGCCAGCATGGCCAGCCCGTGGCTGGGATTTGTCGTTTTCTTCACCTTGAGCCTGGGCCTCGGCTTGCCGCTTTTCTTCCTGGCCATTTTTTCCGGGAACCTCAGCAGGCTTCCGCGTTCGGGTGAATGGATGCTGTGGGTCCGCAAGCTGATGGGCTGGGTTCTGGTGGGCATGGCGGTGTATTTTATCCGTCCCATCCTGCCGAAAACGGCGGGGATGCTTCTGCCGGCCGTTGTCGTGCTTGCCGCCGGCCTCCATCTGGGTTGGATCGACAAGACCCGGGCCGGTTTTCGCGCCTTCGGTTGGATCAAAGCCACGGTAGGGATCGCGGCGGTGGTGAGCGCCACCCTGATGATCGGCACTTGGCTCAAGCAAGGCCCCGCCGTGGCCTGGCAGCCATACTCGGATCAATTGCTGACGACATCAAAAAACACAGGCCGGCCGGTGATTATCGATTTCTCCGCCGATTGGTGCAGCCCCTGCCGGGATCTGGATGCCATCACCTTTCAGCACCCGGATGTGGTCAAGCAGGCCGAACGCCATTTCACCCTGATCAAGGTGAATGTCACCAAAGGCGGCGATCCCCTTCATGAACGCCTGCTGAGGCAATACAACGTCAAAGGGGTACCCACCATTGTATTTATAGATGTGCGGGGCCAGGAACGGTTCGATCTGCGTCTGGTGGACTTTATCCCACCGGATCAGTTCCTGAATCACATATCCGGTTTGATAGAATCTGGCATGGACCAATAGACGGTTCTTCAATCCGCTGGGAGGTGAACATGTTCAAAGTCAGGTTTTTCCTCAACGAGCCCAACGGTGGCCATCGACGGTGGGGCCGTTATCGAACATGTCAACCGCAATGCAATGAAACCTGCCACCCACCTGGCCCTGGTCTCGGACGGTTCCCAAAAAGGGC
>JASJED010000139.1 GCA_030065585.1 Desulfobacterales bacterium
GGGCTGGCCACGCTCGAGAACCTGGGACATTTACAGGCCGTGATCACCCAGAATGTCGATGGCCTGCACCAGCAGGCCGGCAGCCGGGAGGTCATCGAGTTCCACGGTAGTTTCGCCTGGCAGCGCTGTATGACCTGTGAGCGCCGCTGTTCCAGCGAAGCCCTGGACCTGGCCGTGATACCACCGCGCTGCGCGTGCGGCGGCATCCTGCGACCGGATTGCGTGTTTTTCGGTGAAATGATTCCGCCCGACCACCTGGCACGGGCGCAGCAGCTTTCCGCCGGCTGCCAGGTCATGCTGGTGGTGGGCACGTCGGCCACGGTTCACCCGGCGGCCATGCTGCCGCTGCTGGCCCGGGAGGCCGGGGCCCGGGTGATCGAAATCAATCCCGAACCGACACCGCTGACCGCCCAGATCAGCGATTACCTGATCCCCGGACCGGCCGCCCAGGTGGTCGGCGATCTGGCCGCCGCGGTTGCGGCGCTGCGGTAAACCCCATGGTGGGGCCAAGACCATGACCGTCCAATGCGAATCCTGGGTGCAATCCGTCGCGCTGGCCCCGCCGGCCCTGACGGACAACACCGCCGATGCCGAGCGGCTGACCGGACACCTCAAGCGCCGCCTGGGGGTCGGTGGTCTCCGGATCGACCTGGCCACCCTCGGTGACCTGCCGGCCCTTTTGCGGGACAACGATTATCGCGTGCGCGGCATCCTCTTCGGCGCGGGAGATGCCTGGCAGCTCTGCGCGGTGACGGCCGACGATCCCCGACCGGTCCTGGGGCTGGCCGTGGACCTGGGCACCACCCGAATCGTCGTGAGCCTCATGGATCTGACCGGTGGGCGTGTGCTGGGGGAAGATTCCCTGGACAATCCCCAGCTGGCTGTCGGGCCCGACATCCTCACGCGGATTCATTACAGCGAGGCCGCGGGCGGCCTGACCCGGCTTCAGCGCATGGTGATCGAGGGGCTCAACCCCACGATCGCCGATCTTTGCCGGCGCAACCAAACCCATCCCGAGCGCATTTTTCTGATGAGCCTGGCCGGCAACACGGCCATGACCCATCTATTTCTAAAGCTCACGCCGCGCTGGATGATTCGGGAGCCCTATATTCCGGTGGTCAACCGGCCGGGGCTCCTGGCCGCCGCCGATCTGGGCCTGGAGCTCAATCCCGCCGCGCGGCTGTTCGTCTTTCCGAATATCGGCAGCTATTTTGGCGGTGATCTGATCGCCGGCATTATCCACAGCGGTCTGCACCGCCGGGAGGAAACCGCCATCCTGGTGGATGTGGGAACCAATGCCGAGGTGGTGCTCGGCAACCGCGACTGGCTGTTGGCCTGTGCCGGGGCGGCCGGTCCGGCCCTGGAGGGCGGGATCTCCAAGATCGGGACCATGGCCTGCCCGGGAGCTATCGACCGGGTGCTCATCGATCCCGCGACGCGCCGTTTTGAACTCCATACGATCGACGATCAACCACCGGTGGGGATCTGCGGCTCGGGGGTGATCGACCTGGCCGCCCAGCTTTTCCGGGCCGGGATGATCGACATCCGGGGCCGGCTGATTCCCGATGCCTGCAATGGGCGGTTACAAATGGGATTAAACGGGCCGCAGCTGGAAATCGCCCCCCCGCCGGCGGGCGCCGACCGCCAGGGCTTGGCCATCGGGCAGGCCGCGTTCGACAGCTTGATCCGTTCCAAGGCGGCGATGTATACGATACTGGAGACCATCACGGCATCGGTGGGCATCGCCCCCCGCGATCTGCAGATTTTTTTTGTGGCCGGCACCTTCGGCGCCTTTATCGATCCCGACGCGGCCGTTACCATCGGCATGCTGCCGGACCTGCCGCGGGAGTGCTACCACGCACTGGGCAACAGCTCGCTGGAAGGCGCCAAGCAAGTGCTGGCCGATCCGCAGGTGCTACCCCAGATCGATGCCGTGCGGGACCGCATCACCTATATGGAACTGAACGTCAACCAGGATTTCATGAACCGCTTCAGCGCGGCCAAATTCCTGCCGCATACCAACCCGGAACTGTTTCCATCCGTCGCGCGGGGGATCTGAGCACCGGGGGCTGATTCAAACCGGAGTGGGTTTTCAGGAAAACGTCATGGCGAAATTATACATTTTTACCCGACGCGGTCGCAGCGAGTACAATCTGGTGGATCACAACGTACTCGGGCGGCACCCCAAAAACCGTATCAAAGTCCTCGAGCCGGGGGTTTCCAAAGTGCACTGCCTGATCTCCGCCGAGGATGAGCAGATTTACTCGGTTCGCGATCTGGGCAGCCGCAACGGGACCTTTGTCAACGACAAACGCATCAAGGGCAAGGTCGTTCTGAACGACGGGGACGAAGTGCGCCTGGGCAATACCCGCTGTCTTTTCCGGGATCAGATCGACGCGCTGAACATCCAATGGACGGAGGAAACGCCGGAGGAAATCGAGGGTTATGTCCAGCATAAGGTCGCCCCGCGGAAGATGAACAAGTTCTTTCCGCAGAACAACATCATCGACGATGAGATGTTGCGCTCCGACTATGAACGGCTGCGGATCTCATTTGAACTCCAGCGTGATATCGGTTTTGACCTGCATGTGGATTTTATCCTGGGCTGTGTTCTGGACCGGGTATTCGAGTTTCTGGAATTCGATCAGGGCATCGTGCTGCTGATCAACAATCGCGGGGAATTCAACGTGCATTCCTTCAAGCTCAAGAAGCTGGACGCCGCGCTGAGCGTCTCGCGCACCCTGATCGAAAGCGTGATTCAGGAGGGCCTCGGGATGCTGCTGGCCAATCCCAATTTTGCCGTGGGCAAGGACGTCAACGATTTTCTCGATACCCCCGTGCATTCCTCCCTGGCGGTTCCCATCATGGACGAGCAGGAGTTGATGGGCGTCATCCTGATCGAAAAGGAAGACACGTACACGCCCTACCGGGAGCGGGACCTCAACCTGCTTTCCAACGTGGCCAACAAAACGGCCATGTTTATCCGCAACTCCCGGGTGGCCAAGGGCGTCACCCGTGAATCCCTTCAGCGCGAACGTTATCGCAAGATTGTCTCGCCTGAAATGGCTGAGATGGTGGTGGCCGGACAGCTGCGGGTGACGGAATACGGTGAATGGCGGCCGGCAACCTTATTGATGGCCAACATCATCGGGTTCGAGGCGCTGGCGCGTGAGTTGGAGGCCGATGTGCTGGTGGCGCTGCTCAATCGCCATTTCGATTCCCTGGTCAAGGTCGTATTCCGCCACGAGGGCATGGTGGACGCTTTCAGGGGCGACCGGCTCTTGGCCGTGTGGGGGGCGCCGTTGGTCCATGATGACGATCCGTCGCGCGCGGTGGCGGCCGCCATCGAAATGCACCAGGCGGTGGAACGCTTGAACCACAAGCGCGATGCGGCCGACCAACCCCCGCTCGAAATCGGTATCGGCGTGGCCACCGGCGATGTCCTGGCGGCGACCATGGGCTCGGTGCGTACCCAGCGCTATTCCATCCTCGGCGATGTGGCCACGCGCGTGGAGGCGGTCTGTGCCGCCGCCCGGGCGGGCCAGCTGATGATCGCCGCGGAAACCCACCAGGCGCTGCACGGCCGCTTCGCCGTCGAGGATGCCGATCCCGTCAAGTTCAAAGATACCGCGATCCCGTGCTTCGAGGTGCTGGGGGATTCCGAAGCGCCCCCGGATCGGCCCTGGTCCTACCTGGGTTGATGGCCGCCGTGTTTATAAAACCATTAAGCCTGAATGCCTCCGCTGTCCTCGCTTTCCAGTAAGAAATGGCTAATGTAGCGTGGATCGATGGCCGTGCGGAAGACGCGGCCGTATTCTTCCTCAAGTTCGTCGAGCAGGGCCTCCAGGGCGGGGCCGACGCCTTGGGCCACGCCGGCGGGGTCCTGGTTCGTGCGCCGGGCGAGCCATTGCTGTAAAATCGCGAGGTGGCGATCGGCGATCGTGCCCCTGCCCGCCCCCGTCGGCGCGGGTCGACGGAAAAGCGAATCCCAGAAAGATCCAAAGACATCCAGTGGTATCGGCCGCAGGGTCTCGGGCAATCCGAGGGTGCTGCGGGCCCACAGGGTCAGCAACACGCTTTTATAGGTTAGATGGCCGAACTGCCCCCGCGGGGGGAGATCGATTTGCATCTGCTCTAACAGATGGTCGAAGGCCCGGACCCGGGCCAACTGGCGGCCGGTCGCTTGAATCTCCGCGAGGCATTTGAATTCGCGGTAGAGCGGACCGGACCGGTCGTTGGTAAAAAAGCGCGGGCGCTTGAGCAGCAACCCGCCCACCACGCCCAGCCAGATTTCCCCCCAGAATGTCAGCGGCAGGCCGTTGCCTGCGAACCAGCTGGTGGCCACCCAGCCTTCGGCGGCCTGTTTGAGGTGGACGGCTTCGCTGTAGCCCAGGCGAAAGAGGCCCTCGAGGGTAAACGCCTGCACGCTCCGGGCCGCCGCGGCGGACGAGGGCGTCTCCGGATCCAGACGCTCGAGACCGATGTTGAGATAACCGCAGGCCTTGTGGACCACGGCGCGAAGGTCATCCCGGCGCTCGATCTTCAGCCGGTCGGCCACGCTGATGCGATTGCAAAGGGCGGCAAATTCGGCCTGCAGCTGATCGAGGGCCTCACCCGGTGTGATGGTCTGCAGGGCCCGGCTGAAGAGATGCGCGTCATCCAGCAGGGTTATCGGTACCATGGGCAGGCGCGTCTCACCGGCTTCGGGTAAAGGGCGGAAACGGGCCGCGGTGTTAGGGAACCGATCGAAGCGCGTGGGCTGATAGAGGCCCACAGCCTCCTCAAACGGCAGGAAGCCCTTTTCCGCCAATCGCACATTGCGCAGCCGATAGGCTTCCTCTTCCGCCTCCGCGGGCAGGACGTTCATGGCCGCCAGCAGTAAACGCTGGTAGTTGGCATGATCCTCGTCGGCCAGGCCTTCCAGGATGCGATGCACAAGGCGGTGGTGCCTTTTCTGCAAGGCCTCGCCCAAAGGCGCCGTCGTGGGGAGATCGAGGATGCGGATATAGAAGAAATTGTCGAAACTGACAAAATCGGGACCGAATTCGGCGGGGTCCTGATCGTGCTGCCGCATGCGGATGGCGATGGAATTGAACAGGTAGTATTCCACCAGATTAGACTTCTCGGCGGCCAGCCAGCGAACCATGCGGGCGGGATCGGACGCGACGAGGCGCTCCAGCCAGAGGAAGAGGGTGTGGATGTCGATGCGGTCCCGGCTCCAGACATTTTGATCAAGCAGGTATTCGAGCTGGCGTTGGGAGCCTAAAGCAATCAGGGGATGGGCGTCGTCCGGGCCGATATCCTGAATCAGGAAGTAGAAATCCTCCTCCGGAAGACTGTGCACCAGGGCGGCCGGCTGGGGGTGCTCCAGAATGCGGACCAGGGCCTCTTCCGGCGGCATTTGGAGGCACGCACGGCGCTGTGCGGCCAGCTCCCGGCGCAGGGCCAGAATCTTATCGTCGGCGTTCGGGTTGCTCATGGGTGAACATGTCCCTCGTCGGTCGTTGGGGGTGCGGTTGTGCCGGGCGATTGGCCATTTTATCCTGCGTTATGCTTTCCGGGGCTGCTTTCAAGGGGCCGTTGCGGTCCGGCCCGCGTTCCAGGGAGCGAATTTCATCAGCATGAGCATTCCTGGAATGGCGATCAAGGTGCAGAAGATAAAAAATCCCTCCCAGCCCATGTGTTTGGCCATGAATCCGGTGGGGGCGGAGGCAAACACGCGGGGCATGCCCATCAGGCTGCTCAGCAGCGCATACTGGGTGGCGGTGAATTTCTTGTTGGTGATGCTGGCCATGAAGGCCACAAAGGCCGAGGTCCCCATACCGCTGCTGAAGTTTTCAAAAGCGATCACCCCGGCCAGGGTCGGCAGATGCTCCCCTGCCCGGGCCAGCACGGCGAAGCAAGCCGTGGAGAGCGCCTGCAGGACACCGAAAATCCACAAGCAGCGTGAAATGCCCAGCCGCAGGATCGTGATCCCGCCGATGCCGGCACCGGCAATTGTCGCCCAGAACCCGAAGAGTTTCACCACTGCGCCGATTTCGGATTTGGTAAAGCCGAGGTCCAGATAGAAGGGGGTGCTGATGGCGCTGGCCATGGTGTCGCCGATCTTGTAAAACAGTATGAAGGCCAGCATCCACAGGGCTTCCGGCCGCTGGAAGTATTCCACCAGCGGCGCCACCACGGCTTCTTTGATGGTGGTGGGGGTTCCCGCGACCATCGGGGGTTCGGGTGTCAACCAGGTGGTTATCAGGCAGGGCAGCAGACACAGCGCCATGATGCCGTAGACGTGCGCAAACGGCATATGGTCCGCCATGATCAGCCCGCCCCCCCCGGCCAGAAGCATTCCCAGACGGTAACCGTAGATGTAGAGGGACGAGCCCAGCCCCAGTTCATTGTCGGGGAGGTCTTCGCGGCGATAGGCGTCGATGACGATGTCCTGGGTGGCGCTGAAAAAGGCCACCAGGCAGGCCGCCAGCGCCATGAGGCCGAAACTGCGTTGCGGATCGGTCAGGCCCAGAGCGGCAATGGCGGCAATCAACGCCAGCTGGGCCATGAGGAGCCAGCCTTTGCGGCGTCCCAGAAGGGGTAATGTATAGCGATCGAGCAGGGGGGCCCAGATGAACTTCCACGTGTAGGGAATCTGGACCAGGTTCATCAACCCGATAACCGTCAGGTCGACACCGGCATCCTTCATCCAGGCCTGCAGGACGCCGATGGTCAGCAGCAAGGGCAGGCCGGCGGCAAATCCCATGATAAAGGCCACCAGCATTCGCCGGCTGCAAATGATGCGCAGCAGATCGGCCCGCTGCCATAGGCGACAGAGTTGATCCGGGAAAGATTCTCGCGGTTTCGATTCAGACATGCAGGCCTTTCGTTGATGGACAATACCGCCGCGGCCCTACCATGCGCAGGCCGCATCGCACGCTTTGCCGCCGTGATATGCGCCCCTGATTCACGGCATCGCCGACCGATAACAGCGGTCTTTAGGATCCCGCAACGCGGAAACTCCCCCGCCTTCCGCGGGGTCAGACAAGTCCGCCCGCCGTGTCGATGTCTACAAAGGGGAAAACCTGAACCCCCGACAGCTGAACCCCCAACAGATTGTTAAGCCCCCCTCCGGGAGGCGATTCAATTCGATTTATAGTCGAAAACCGGCGGCAATACAATTCCCGCGCGCGGGCCAGGTGCATCTTGGTTTTGACACTATGGTGAGCTCATCAAGCGATCGTTTTGCCTGTGCCCTCTATTTGCAGGGAGCTTCATGGGAATGGCCGTTTACGGGCCTTCGGGGGCGCTGAAGCGACATGTATTACCGTCGCACCTTTGGACAAGGACCGGAAATGCTTTGCGGTTTATGGTATGACGTCAAGGGGGTATTGCGACTGGGGCCGTAGGCGGACCACCGATCCAAACCTGCCTGTCGTTGGTGTCCATTCAAAAATGGCAGATTCTGGATCAGGCGCCCGCCCTGCAGCGGTATTTCACGTCAGTTTTTAAACAACGGTCGGTGTTCAGCAAAACTTCAGGGATTTTGAAACCGCATGTGTTCCACATGACGGCACTGGCGGCCTGCGCCTTGCGCTTGACCGCGATCAGAGGATTTTAAAGCCACTTCTACGCGATGTCGGTGGGATCATCGACCACACAGCGATCTTCGGGGCAGAAAATATTGAGCCACAAGCCGGCTTTATCCCGATCCGCCTCGCTCTGAAGCGGCACCGTCATGCGCTCTTCCTCCCGCAGGCAGACCTGGTCGGGGCAGAAGACTTCAAGCCACAACCCTTCTTTGCCGGTGGCTTTGGCCGCTTCCAGCTTGTCGCCGGGAAGATCGATGATTTCCTCATCGCTGAGACAGCGGGCATCGGGGCAGAAGACCTTCAGCCATGTGCCTTCGCGAGATGGCGATTGTTTCTTGAGTTCCATGGCGTACCTCCCTTTGCAGTTATAAAGGAAGATAGCCATGGGTGAAGGCAGATCAAGCCGCGGCAGCGCAGTTCGGCGGTCCACGGCCGTCTTTTCAGAATTCGAGCAGCGGCAGGGCTTCGGGTTTCTTGTCGCGTTCGATGGGCAGGAAGCGGACGCCGTCCTGCTGGCGTTCGACGCGTTCTTCATTGAGTTGGCGGCTTAGCGGCTCATAATAGAAGGCCAGTTTCATATATTGGCCCTCAGGGGCCGATTTGAGTTTCATCTTGATATCGCCGTGGCGCCACCGGTGGGTGGTCAGCTCACCGGGCATTTGATAGGAGGTTTTGGGAACACCGTAGCGCGATTGCATGTAATCACTCAATTCGGCGAATGCTTGCGGTTCATCGAGAATCAGGAAAGCGGCGAAGAAGCGGTATTTGTAGGTACCGTAGACAACCTGACGCACCTTGATGTCGCGCACGGTTCGTACGGTCCCCGGTTTTGTGTAAAATCGCAGATTGTCCTTACCGTGTCGCAGCGTAAAGCCGGTCTGTTCGCGGATATCCGCACCCCAGGCGAGGCCCAGAAATGCTTTTTCGATGGACGCTTGCGCAGCCGCCGGGCCGGTGGCCATCAGGGCGGCGATCAGAAGACCTACGCGGATTAGTCCATAGCGCCTCATAGGCTCACCTTCACGCCTTGCCAGGAACACGGATCTTAATTTTGAAATAGGCTCGCGACAAGCGTCAATCAAGTTCGGCCATCAGTTTGGGAAACAGGTTTTCCAGCTGAACTTTCATGTAGAACCAGTTGCCATCCGGGGCGGTAATGCCCATCAGGCGGATGTCGGCCACGGTCTCCATTGTTGAGGAGACGAACAGGATGATGCCGTTGTGGGTGTGCAGCGTGAGCGCTTCCCCCTGAGGGAAGCCGATCTGGGCGATGGTTTCCTCGGACACCGAGAAAATACTGCTGATCCCCACCGCCAGCCGCTCCAAGTCGAGGCTGCCCGGCCATTGGTCGGAAGCCAGAACATCGCCGTCCCGGCTGACCACCGCGACGGCCAAATAGCCTTTGATGCTTTTGAATTCATCCAGTTGGCGCTGCAGGACCATGTCGGCGATTTGAGGATCGATCGGGGGCTCGATGGGGGTCGGATCATCCAAAAGGACTCCGGGGCCGGCCGCATCATCGTCCAGCAATTCCTCGGTCTCCTCCCGCATCCAGGTGGCCCCGGCCATATCCATCAGATGGGTCTTGACCCGTGTCCGGGTACGCCGGCGCGGCAGATCCGAAAATTTGATGACGATGCGGTCCCACTCGGAAATTTCAAGCGCGGCCTTTTCACCCGTCAATCCCTTGAAATGGGCATCGATCAGGACCCCTTCGTCGAAGTAGAGATATCCCTTGCCCTTGCCGGTGGTTTTGACCTCCATGCGGCAGGTCTTCTGTTCGATTTCGATCAGCGGCAGGATGCTGGACATGGTCATGCCTTTGTAGTTGATGCCCTCGTCGCGCAGATTCAGTCCGACGAAGATGGCCGACGCCAGTGCCCCGATTTCAAACGGCTTTTCCAGGTGGTACAGAACTTCCTGCTGGTCCATGCGCTTGCGGAACCAGGGTTTGCCGTAATCGGTCATGACGATGCAGGGTGTGCTGGCATGCTCCTGGGTGATATAAGCCAGCAGCTCAAGACCGTCCAGCTTGGGGGTATTGATGTCGGTGACGAAAACGGAGACCTTGTCCTTGCTCAGAATCTCGACCGCCTCTTCGCCGTCGGTGGCTGTCAATACCTCGAACTGATGCATCTTATCCAGGCCGTCCTTGAGGGACGCCACGAAATCCGCATTACCATCGACGATCAGAACTTTATCCATATAACCCTTCTTGTCAGTTGGTTCCCCAACCGTCTTGTTGTCCGGGGCACGTGTGGGTGCGGCGTGAATGGGTTATCGGCATATGGCGCCGATGTTTTAATCTTAAGTTACGCAACGGCGGCGGCACCGATAAAAGGCATGGCCTCGTAATCCACTGAAACTATATGGCATAATTTCGTCCTTTTTTCAATAGAGCCGACGGGCGCCCCTCCTGGTCCCGAAAGGTCGTCTCCTTTGACGGTCGGCTTTATTTTTTCTGAAACTATGTGCTATGCTGGATTCATATTGATTGCTCCGGCCGACCAGCGGCAACCATCCTGGCGCTCGCGGCGCAAATCCGAAACGCCCATCCGGAGAGACCCAGACCATGAGCTTTCCCAAATTGCGTTCCCACCTGAAGGCCTTAAGCGTCGACGATCACATCATCTCCGGTCGCAAAGGCAACAATGCAAACGTCAAAAACAAGATCGTGATCCCTTTTTTGCAAACCCTTGGCTGGGATCTGCTGCGGGACATGGATTTCAATCACCTGGGGCTGGATATCGTTCTCTTCAGCCAGGGCAACCCCGCCATGATCGTGGAGGTCAATTCCTGGGACGACAAACTGGACAACGACCTGCACCAGTACCTCGAATTCGGTTATCGATTGAATTGCCCCTGGGTTTTTCTGTCCACCGGCCGCGAAAATGCTTTTTACTGCGCCCTTCTCGATCAGCACGATTTTGCCCAGGCCACACCGCTGCTTGAATTTTCATTGGAAGACCTCATTGGCCGCAGCGGCAGCACGATTTTCAACAATCTGAGCAGCCTGATGGGCAAGAAAGACTTTTTCAAAAAGGGCGGGCGGCTTTACAAGGGGGTTTCGACCAAGCTTGGCGAGCAGACCATTGAAGATGCCCAGATCGAGTTTGTCAAAACCGCCTCGCAGCGGGTCCGGGGCGATCGCACGCGGCAATTGACCGTGGAGAGCTTTCTCTCGCACCTGCAGCACCATTCCCGCCAGGTTTCCGGGGCCCTGGTCTATCTCCATCACAAGATGGTCAACCTGCTGCCGATGAACAAACGGCTCAGCATCCGCTACCGCAACAAGGGCGTGGGGCTGGAATATGAAATGGCCGGCAACCCGGCCGAAGATCTGCTGCCGCTGTTTGACGTTTTTCCAGAAAGCGGCCGGATCACCTTCGGCCAGGAAAGCTGGAAAAAGCTCAACATCTCGATTACGACCTTCGAACAGATGAAAGCCCTTTCCCGCCAGGCCGAATCATTCGCCTGGGCGCGGGAGGTGGGTACCGTGCTGGAAAAGGCCCTTCGCGAGATCAAACGTTTTCGTTAGGGCCGGGCGGTGAATCGGCCAAGGTTAAAGCGCCCCCAACTATAGCTTCGATCCTACTATCTTCAGGCCATAGCCAGCACGATGTTGGTCCTGCCGGTGGGCTGTTTGCCCATCAGATCAAGACCGTCAGCGCCCGCCTCGAAAATAAGCTGTCATTTATAATGCCACAAGCCACGGCTGCAGCATGTATGGCCACCTGTAAATGGAGCATCTATGCAGATTTGCCGCTGTTTTATTGAAATCGCTGACGGCCGGGTAGTCATCCGCCGGAGTAATGACGGCCAGGCGTCGGAGCCCAGAGCTGTAGCGCTTTTCCCTGACGATCGGATGGTAATCAAGGATCAGAAAGTCGCTATCCGCGACCTTCTGGACGCTCTGATCGACTTCGACGAAAAATGGCTCCACGATTTTTTTGACGAGCGGGGCCAAATGGATGTCGGCGTTTATCTTTACCGTCAGCTGTTCGGGGATACATCGGCCGAAGAGATCAGCCGGAATTGCGATGCCATGGATTTGCGAATCGTTACCCAGGATGAAGACATGGCACGCTTGCCCTGGTTGCTGCTGGCCGATCGGGGTGTTTTTCTGTCCACCGCGGGCTGGTCGATTTCGCTGGCCGATCAGATCGCCCAACAATCCTTCGAACTGCCGCCCTCACCGAAGATCCTGGTGATCGCACCCCAGCCGGCGGGTTGGGAAGCGACCGAAGGGCAGGAACACATCGCCGAACTCAAGGCGCTGCTCGAGAACGCCGACCAGTCCTACCTCGATGACAGCCGCTTCAAAAACGTAAGCACCTGGCCGGCGCTGTTAACCCACCTGAAGTCCTTCCAGCCGGACATTCTCTACTACTACGGCCATGGCAAGGGCGACCGCCACACCACCCGTCTTGTTTTTGAAGATGATGTCGGCAGGCCCGATGAAAAACCCCTTGCCGATATTCAGGCGGCCCTGCAAAGCACGCCGGGCCAGCCCCCTCTGCTGGCTTACATCAACTGCTGCCAGGGCGATGCCGGTGGTTTGCTGGGCGCCGGTCGCCAGCTGTCCGCCCTGGTTCCGGCCGTAGTGACCAATCGCACTGCCGCTTTCATCAGTGCCGCCCGGCCCCAGGGGATTGCCTTCTGGGAAGCGGTCCTGCTGCGCGGCGAGCAGCCTCACAAGGCCGTGAGCACCATGCGCGGCCGGCTGGGTGATCTGGGGTTGAGCACGGCGGACACCCGCTGGCTGGCCCCGGTACTACATGGCAATTATTCTGAATGGCGTGCCAATCCGCCTACGCCGCCGTCACGGTTGGACCGCGACCCCCACTGGCAGCTGAAGCTCGATCGGGTCAGTCAATTCAGCAAGGTCTATTACCAAACATCGCAGATGTTCCGGGAGCGCAAACCGCGCGCCCTGGCCTATCTGTGGTACGGCACGGCGGATCAGGGCATGGAGATTTTTCATCACCGCCTGGGCGTGGAACTGGCGGAAAGCCTGACGGACGTTATTATTTATGAGGTGCGTCCGGCCTGGCCCGAGGACCTTTTCTCTCCGGAACAATCGTTCAGTGACATGTTGTGCCAGGCCTTTGAGGTGGCTAGCCTGGATCATTTGCCCGGCCGCATCCGCACCTATGGGGGCCAGGTCACCGGCAAGCGGATTTTGGTTTACATCCGGCATCAGCCCGCCTTGGCATTGGAATACCACCGGTTCAACCACCAGCACATCCAAACCTATCTCAAGTGGTGGGGGAAAAAGTTCGTGCCCCAGCTGCCGGAAACGGCCCATGCCCTTCTGGGCCTGTCCTTCGAGGTCGGCAGGCCGGCCAAGTTTCACAAATGGCTGACGGAAAAGCAGCGTCTGCATGAACTGGTTTTACAAAACAGCGTATTCGAGCTGCTGGACGAGTTGGAGAAGGTCACCAAACGCGATTTACAGGCCTTCATCCAGACCCACAACATCAAGCTCCCGGATGATATCAAGGACCAAGTGCTCGAAGAAACCCTGAGTAAAACCGACGGCAGCTATGTGAAGCTTCTCGATGAATTGAAGCAGCTTGAAAGTCGTGCCTGGAGAAAGCAGATGGAAAGCAGGCTTCAGGACACCGAACCATACGAAGATGAAGAGGATTCCGAGGATTTCTACTAGTCAAGGGGAGGACGCTAAATGAACAACTACCGCTTCCGTCTGGTCGACGGCGATCGTCAGGAGCCGCTGCCGGACAAGTCCCTGCTGCAAAACCGGCCCGGCAAGACCGCCGGCGGTTCGTTCGCCGACGATGCACGCCTGTTTGTGGCCGGCCCTGAACTGGACAACGCCATCAACACCGCCATCGCCGTCAACGAACCGCTGTTGATCACCGGCGAGCCCGGCACTGGTAAAACCCAGGCCGCCTACTACGCCGCCTACAAGCTGGGGATCGAGCCGGTCGTTCACTTCCAGGTCAAATCCGACTCCA
>JASJED010000140.1 GCA_030065585.1 Desulfobacterales bacterium
TGTGCCGTCACACCACTTCATCCCGATTGCCGAGGAGACGGGACTCATCGTACCCATCGGCGAATGGGTGCTGGCCGAAGCCTGTCGTCAGCTCGCCATCTGGCGGCAAAAGGGGCTGGCGCCGATCGACATGGCCGTCAACCTATCTCCGGCGCAGTTTCAGAACGCCGGGATACTGAGATCCTTCCGGGAAATAATTACCGCCAGCCGGATCGATCCCCAGTGCCTGGTCCTCGAAGTCACGGAAAGCGTCCTCCTGGAGGATGCCAACGCCGGTATCGAGATCATGAACCGTTTGAAGGAAATCGGCCTGCGGCTGGCCATCGACGACTTCGGCACCGGGTATTCGTCCCTGAGTTATCTGCGCAGGCTGCCGCTGGACGAACTCAAAATCGATCGATCCTTTTTCATCAACCTGTTCGAAGACACCAAGAGCCGGGCCCTGGTCTCAACCCTGATTCATCTGGCACACAACCTGGATCTGCTCACGGTGGCCGAGGGTGTCGAAACCGAAGCACAGCTGAGCTATCTGCAAAAGGAAGGATGCGATCAGTACCAGGGCTTCCTGTTTAGCCCGGCCGTGACGGCCGACAAGCTGGAGGCGCTGCTCGCACCCACCGTCTAAAGGTCGCGGATAAGCTGGGCGCCCGGAATAGAAGTATCGGTTAGAAGATCGTTCCGATTGCAATGCCCTTCGGGTCCGGCATCGGGATCGAGAAATCCCCGTGTCGCTGCGGCCATGCGCAAAACACAGTTTCGATACCGATACCGATACCGAAAGCGATAACAATCCCGACTGTTTTTCGGAATCGGCTTGCACAGCCGCTTAAGCGTCCCTCCGCCGTGCCAAAATAACACCCGCCGACGATCACCGCCCGCCACGCTGACAATATTGCCAACGATCCGTCAGATTATTGTCACCTCGGATGCGGCCTTTAGAGGATATCCATATTATCTATTTGGTTTTATTATAAATAATTGCTCTTTACCGAATTGGCACTCTGTTTGCTACAAAATTAAGCGCCATTTTAGCGATCAACAGCCACCACCCAGCCAAAAGGGGTTTCTGGTATGCGAGTGAAAACCATGATTTCCAGTCCGCGGGCCGTCATGTTCCTGGCCGCGTTCATCGGCGCGCTGATCAGCGGTCAACCCTGCTCAGGGGCCGATGCGCTGCAGGGTATCACGGCGCCCAGAGCCGACATCACGCTGTCTTTCGTGGTGCCGGGCCGGATCAGCGATGTCCTGGTCAAGGAAGGCAGCCTGGTCAAAAAAGATCAGGAGCTCGTCCGCCTTTTCGATGAACCCGAACGAATCCAGTGCGAGCAATTCAAAATGCTCTCCGAGGATCGCACCAAGATCCTGGCCGCCAAGGCGGAGTTGGCGCAGAAAAAAGTGGATCTCAAGAAAGTGGAGATGGCCAGGGCCAAGGGCGCGGCCAGCGACTGGGAAGTCGAGCACCTGAATCTCAACGTGCGCATCGCGGCGCTATCCCTGCAGTCGGCCATTTTGGAACAGTCCCAGTACCGGCGCCGTTACCAGCATGCCCAGAGCCAGCTGGAACGCATGCGTCTGAAGGCCCCCCTGGACGGGTTGATCGAGGATGTCAGCGTGGAGGCCGGGGAGTCGATTGGCACGCTCGGGCCGGTGATCCGTCTGGTTCAAAACGACCCCCTGTGGATCGATGTGCCGGTTCCCATGGCGAGGGCCAGCGAACTGCAGGTAGACCAGGACGTCTGGGTGGCCTTCCCGGCGGCGACGGCGGCGACGGAAGGGCCCAATGGCAAAATTATCAATATCGCCACGGTGGCGGATGCTGCCAGCGACACTTTACGGGTCCGCATCGAAGTTCCCAATCCGGCCAAACGGCCGGCCGGAGAGCGCGTAGCGGTGTCCTTCACTGCCCCCGGAATGGAAGCTGACAACAAGGATATGGCGCAACTCAGAATAGACTAGCAGGCCTCACCGGTACCGTCGCCGGCCCTTCACCTGCCATTGACACCGGCATCGGGGAAGCGGCCGGTTTGGTTCGTTCGCGGCGGCGGTCCGCGGCCGGTTTCAAGGAAACCGCGTGAGTCATGACGGGGTGAAGCGATGGGATGAAGCATGGCGGGATCCACGCAAAACATAGCGGCAGGCAGCCGTAATTGGGGCGATGACTTTAGCAGCAGCGAAGCCATCGCCGCGCTGCTTGCATGCGATGTGCCCGCGGAGGGATTCCTGGCCGAACTGCTCGCGACCCAGTGCCGGCTGGCTAAAGCGGAAGCGGCCGTTATCCTGCGAGAAGGGACGAAGGGCCGCCTGGAGATTCTGGCAGCCTGCCCGCCAGGTGATACCGCGGGCGCCCTATCCTGGGTCGGCAAGGCGGACAAACCGTTTCAGCGCGCCATGACAAAGAGGCAGGCCGTCATCGTCCCGGAAGATAGCGCGGCGGTGGAAGACGGCAAGCCCCAACACTACCTGATCACCCTCCCGATTCGTGATCAAGGCGCCATGCGGGCGGCAGCCGTCTTTCGGGTCACGGCGCGCGGCCCGCAGCAGCTCCTGCTGAGCCACGCCCGCCTGGAGACCACGCCGCTGCTGCTGCGTCACCACGAACTGCGCCTGTCGATGAAAATGCACCAGGCCACCATGGATCGTCTCCAGCGGGTTTTGGAAGTGCTGGATGCGGTCAACCAGGCCAGGCGTTTTCTGGGCGCCGCCATGACGCTGTGCAACGAAATGGCCACCCGCCTGGGATGCCGCCGGGTCAGCCTGGGATTTCTCAAGGGGCGCTGCGTCGAAGTCCGGGCCATGAGCCATACCGACGCCTTCAGCCGCGAAATGCAGGCTGTTCAGGCGATCGAGGCGGTCATGGAGGAGTGCCTGGACCAGGATCTGGAGGTTATCCACCCCGCCGCGGATACGGCACCGTATGCCAGCCGGGCCGCGGCCAAGCTCTCCGCCCAGCAGGGCCCCGCGAGTGTTCTCAGCCTGCCGCTTCGCCAGGAGGGCGACGTGACGGCCGTGATGACCCTGGAGCGTTCACCCGAAAAGCCCTTCTCAAGTCTGGAGGAAATCGAAACCGTCCGGCTGGCCTGTGATCTGTGCGCCCCCCGGCTTCTGGACCTCCATCGCCACGACCGCTGGATTGGCGCCCGCCTGGCCGCGGAGGCCCGCGATCACCTGGGTAGGCTCCTGGGGCCGGAGCACACCTGGATCAAGCTTACGGCCGGCCTGGCGTTTGTGATCCTGATCCTCCTGGCCACCCTCAAGGGCGATTATCGCATCAACGCCGCCTTTACCCTCGAGGCCCGGCATCAACAGGCCGTCGTGGCCCCCTTCGACAGCTTCTCCAAGGAGATTCGGGTGGAACCGGGAGACCGCGTCGACGGCGGGCAGACGCTTTTGGGGCGGCTGGAAACCGCGGAACTGCGGCTCAAACGCGCCGCCCTCATGGCCGAACAGTTAGGCTACCGCAAACAGATGGCCGCCGCGATGCGCGACCGCAAGACCGCCGAGGCCCAGATCGCCCAGGCGCAAAGTGACAAGGTCGCCGCCGAGATCCGGTTGATCGACAAACAAATCGCCCAGGCGACCCTGGTGGCGCCGATTACCGGCTGGGTGGTTTCAGAAGACCGGAAACAGCAGATCGGCGCCCCGGTCAAGACCGGCGACATCCTGTTCGAAATTGCCAGTATCGATGCCTTGCGAGCGGAATTGTACGTCCCCGAGTCCTCGATTGCGCGCGTCATCCCGGCGCAGACCGGAGAGCTGGCCGCGGTGGGGCATCCCGACCAGAAGGTCGGCTTCGTCGTCGAGCGCATCAACCCGATTGCCGAAGTGATCGATAACCAAAATGTCTTCCGGGTGCGGGCCCGCCTGGATAAGCACCGGGAATGGATGCGACCCGGCATGGAAGGCGAAGCCAAGATCGCCGCCGGCAAGAAATCCTATCTGTGGATCGCCTCCCACCGCCTGGTGGACTGGCTGCGCCTGAAACTTTGGGTCTGAATAAATGAGCGTCGAACGTCCCACATTCAGTGAATCCTGGTACCGGGTGGCGGAGCTGACCCCGCGCCTGCTGGGGGCCGTCAACGTCCAGCGCCAGCACTTTCGCGGGGTCAAGTGGTACATCCTGCAAGCCCCGTCCGACAGCCGCTTCTTTCGTGTGAGCGAGGCCGCCTATCATTTCGTGGCCCTGCTCGACGGCCGGCGCACCGTCAGCGCGGTCTGGCGGATCTGCATGGATCGTTTCGGCGACGCCGCACCGACCCAGAACGAAGTGATTCAGCTGCTCTGCCAACTGCATGGCGCCAATCTGCTGCAGGGCAACCTGGCCCCCGATGCGGCGGTCCTCTTCAAACGCCATCGCCAGCGCGTCTGGCGCGAGGTGCGCGGCGCCTTCGGCAACCTGTTTTTCGTGCGCATCCCGCTCTGGGATCCGGATCGCTTTCTGGAACGCTGGGCGGCTCCCGCGGGGAAGCTTTTTTCGGTCGGTGGTCTGGTCTTGTGGATCGCGATCCTGACCGCCGGCCTGTGGGCCCTGGGCGGTCACACCCAAGCGCTGAGCGCCCAGGCCGCGGGCGTGCTGGATCCCGGCAACCTGCCGCTGCTGTACGCGGCCATCGTGATCGTCAAACTGTTCCACGAACTGGGCCACGGCTTGGCCTGCAAGCATTTCGGCAAAATCGCCGGCAGCGGCGGCGAGGTGCACCAGATGGGGGTCTCGTTTCTCTTCTTCACCCCCCTGCCCTACGTGGATGCCTCCAGCGCCTGGTCCTTGCGGAACAAATGGCACCGCATCGTGATCAGTGCCAGCGGCATGCTGGCCGAGCTGTCCATCGCCGCCCTGGCCGCCATCCTCTGGGCGCACACCGCCGAAGGCGGCAGTGTGAAGGCCATCGCCTACAACATCATGCTGATTGCCAGCGTGTCCTCGGTAGCGTTCAACGGGAACCCTTTCCTGCGCTACGATGCCTACTACATCCTGCTGGACCTGCTGGAGATTCCCAACCTCGACTCGCGCGCCAAACTCTACGTCGGCTACCTGGTCAAACGGCATCTGTGGGGTATGGAGACGACCCCCGACCCCAGCCACACCCGCGGCGAAAAGGGCTGGCTGGTCTTCTATGCCATCGCCTCCACGCTCTGTCGCCTGATCATCCTGTTTGCCATCGCACTGGTGCTCATGGACATGTTCTTCTCCATCGGCACACTATTGGCCGCGATTCTGGCCGTCCGCTGGGTATTGATGCCTCTCGGCCGCTTCGTGCGTTTTCTGGCCACCGGCCGCGAACTCGGCCGGCACCGGGAACGCGCGGTGTTGACCTCCGCCTTGATCGGCGGGTTGCTGCTGCTGGTCGTGGGAATCGTGCCGATGCCCGACCGCTGCCGGGCGGAAGGCGTGGTCGAACCCCGTGACTATGCCGTCGTGCATATCCAGACACCGGGATTTGTCAAACAGGTTCTCGACTCCGGCACCCCCACCGGACCGGCGGGCCCGGCGCTGCTTGCGGCCTTCAGTCCCGAACTGGAAGCCCAAAAGGCGCGTTTGCAGGCGGAGTACCGCCGTTTGCGGGTGAACCGGCAGGCTGCCCAGACCAAGGAGGCCGCCGCCGTCCAGATCATGGACGAAAAGATCGCGGCCCTCGAGGAGCAGATCGAACGGACGCGTCTGGAACTTGCGGACCTGGCACTGCGCGCGCCCATCGACGGCATCTGGGTGGCGCCGGATGTCGATCGGCTTCCGGCCCGGCATCTGGACCAGGGCCAGCGCATCGGGGTCGTGGCCGACCTGGACAACCTGCGCGTGCGCGCCGTGGCCAGCCAGCGGGTCGCCTCGCGGCTAATCGCCGACGCCCGGCCCCAGGTGGAAATGCGCATCCCCGGACGCCCGGAGATCAAACTGAACGGGCAGATCGAAAAAATCATACCGGCCGGACAGGAGCGCCTGCCCTCGGCCGCCCTGGGATATGGCGCCGGTGGCGCGACGCGCATCGATCTGGAAGATCCCAGCGGACGAAGGGCGGCGGAACCCTTTTTCGAAATCCTGGTGGTGCCCGCATCCCCTGAAGCCACCATCACCCTGCGTCCCGGCCAAACCATGGCCCTGCGCTTCGAGACGTCCCCCCGGACGCTGATCAGCCAGGGCTGGCGCGGCCTGCTGCAGCTATTTCAAAGGAGGCTGGTGGGTTAGGATGGAAAGCGTGATCAGCACCCAATGGCGCATGTTGGCGCAGCCGCCCCAAGGCGGCGTCGTGCCCCGCGGGCTGGACGCCCTCTGGCACCAGGTTGCCGGACGGGCGGGGCGATGGCGCTGCCGCCCGCGTCATTTTCTCGAGGCGGCCGAGCGCATCCTTGCCCGGGAAGATGACCTGGCCGATCTCACGGACGGCAAACTGCGCGGTCTGATGGCGGCCCTGCGCCCCCGATTCCAGCTGCAGCGCGATACGCCGGCCGATCGTGAACAGGCCTTCGCGATCCTGTGCGAGGTGACCGACCGGACAATCGGCCTGCGCCCCTACCGCGAGCAGGTCGCCGCGGCCCTGGCCCTGGAGGCCGGATGCGTGGCCGAAATGGCCACGGGCGAGGGCAAAACCCTGGTGGCTGCGCTGCCCGCCGTCCTGGCCGGCTGGCGGGGCCGCGGCTGCCACGTCATCACGGCCAACGATTACCTGGCCGCGCGCGATGCCGACCTCATGCAAGCCGTCTACCGCTTCTGTGGAATGCGCGTGGGGTGCATCACCCAGGAGATGCCGGCGGAGGCGCGCAAGCAAGCCTACAGCGCCCATGTGACCTATGCCACCAACAAGGAAGTCGCCGCCGATTATCTGCGCGACCGCCTGCTGAAAGGCGGCCTGTCCGGCTTGCCCGCGGCCCTCTTGGCCAAGATCGCCGGCCGCGGGGAGCGCATCGATCGGCTGGTCCAGCGGGGCCTGGAATGCGCGATCGTCGACGAGGCCGATTCGATCTTTATCGACGAGGCCGCCACCCCGCTGCTGATCTCGGGCCAGGGCACCAATCAGGAGCAGGTCGAGGCCTACGAGCAGGCCGCGCAGCTGGCCGGCCAGCTCGATCCCGCCAAGGATTACAAGGTCGATCAACAGGCGCGCGCGATTCGCCTGACCCCGGCGGGTCAGGCGCGTCTGGTCAATCTGGCGGAGCCCCTGGGAGGGCTCTGGAAAGGCCGGCGGCGGCGGGAGGAGCTGATCCGCCAATCGCTGGCGGCCCACCAGTTTTTCCTGCGCGGCAAGCACTATGTCGTCGAGGACGACCAGGTGGTGATCGTCGATGAATTCACGGGACGGGTGATGCCCGAGCGTACCTGGCGCGATGGTCTCCATCAGGCGGTGGAGGCCAAGGAAGGTCTCAGGATCAATCTGCCCAAGGAAACCCACGCGCGGATTAGTTTTCAACGCTTCTTTCGCCTGTACCGCAAACTGGCGGGCATGTCCGGGACGGTGGCCGAAGCCCGCGCGGAATTATGGGGGATCTACCGCCTGCCGGTGATCGCCATCCCCACCCACCGCCCCTGCCGCCGCGTCGTCATGCCCGACCGTGTGTTCACGACCGCCGAAGCCAAATGGGAAGCGGTCATCGAGGCTGTCGACCGGCTTCATCAAACCGCGCGACCGATTTTGATCGGTACGGGAAGTATTCAGGAAAGCGAACACCTAAGCGGTCTGCTGACGGCCAGGCAGCTGCCGCACCGCCTGCTCAACGCCACACGGCAGGCCTCGGAGGCCACCATCATTGCGGCTGCCGGCCGCAAGGCCCAAATCACCGTGGCCACCAACATGGCCGGACGGGGCACCGACATCAAGCTGGGCGACGGCGTTGCTGAACGCGGCGGGCTGCATGTCATCGCCACGCAGCGCTTCGAAGCCCGGCGCATCGACCGTCAGCTCTTCGGGCGCTGTGCGCGGCAGGGCGACCCCGGTAGCTGCCAGGCCTTTATCAGCCTCGAAGACGAACTGGTTCAGAAGCACCGCCGCTCTCTGACGGCGGTGCTGCGACATTTGCGGGGACGGGCGCACAAACCGGAAATCTCTTCGGCCGGGTGGCGCCGAAGAATCACCGCATTGCAGCGCCGTGCCGAGCGGATTTCCGGACGAATGCGTCAGGATGTCCTCTTCGCCGACAACTGGCTCGACGATCACCTTGGTTTTGCGGCCAACGAACGCTAAAACGGAGACATGGCATCACAATGAAAACGACACTGAAGACCACGGCCTTGGGGGTATGCGCCGCCTTGGTTTTGCTTTACACCACAACGGCCGGGGGAGCGCAGGTGGAACCCAGCGCCAACCTCGGTATCTTCGCCGATGCCGGGGACCCACAACGATTGGGATCATCGGCCAAGTCCTATACGGTTCAGGTGGGCGCCTTTAAAAGCCGCGGCCGGGCTGAAAAAGAGCGGGCCCATTTCACGGCGCAGGGTCTCGATGTATTCTACCGCCACGAGGATACCGGCGCCAAAGGGATGTGGTATCGCATGTATGCCGGTCGCTACCCCACCGCCGAGGAGGCCCGCGAAGCCGCCGAAGGGCTGAAACGCGAGGGGATCGTGGACGGGTTTATGGTTCGCAAGCTGGATCCGCAGGGCGATGACGACGATGCCCAGGACACCCCGGGGCCAAACCACCTTGCCGATGTCACCCCGGAGGAACAGACGCCAATCCATGGAAACATTCACGTCGTGGGTCAGGAGCCCGCACCGGCACCGCTGTCGGCCGCTGCGCCCAATCAGCCCCGCAGCGGTGCCCCGCAGACCGCGGCCCCCTCGAATCCTTTGCCGGCAACCAGCGCGCTGCCGCTCTCGCTTCTGGACGCCATCCTCTACAGCCTGGAGGGCAACCGCGAAATCCAGGTCGTGGCCTTCACCCCGCAGCAATCGCAGGAAGACATCGTCAACGCCGAAGCGGTCTACGATTCACGGCTGTTTGCCGAGGCCTCCTACCGCCGCGACCCCAACCTAGAATCCAGTGTGCGGGATGTCGTCACCGAAGATCAGGGCCTGACCCAGACCGGGATCCGCAAGCAGTTGAAGACCGGCGGCAGTATCTCGACCTACCTGGAAACGCGTTACAGCGACCTGAACAATTCGGAGTTCGAACGACGCTACAAGCATATCTTCGCCCCCACCATGGAAGTGCGCCAACCCCTGCTGAACAATATCGGCAGTCAAAAAGAGCAGACGGCCATTAAAATCGCCAATTACCAGGCCAATATTTCCGAAGAAGAATTTCGCGAAACAGTGATCGCGGTGACCAATCGCGTGGCCAAGGTCTACTGGAAACTCTACCTGTTCAAGGAATTAAACGCCATCAACCGCGAAAACCTCGACATGGCCGAGGAGGTCTACCGGCGTGAAGCCGAACGCCTCGAACGGGGCATCTCCCAGCCGCTGGACGTCGCCCGGGCGCGCAGCAACGTCCAACAGCGGCGCAGCACCCTGCTCAAGAGCCAGGAAGAGTACAACGTGGCCATGGATCGTCTCAAGCTGCTCTTGAACTGGGAGCAATTCCGACTCGATAGCGATATTACGGTCATCCCGGTGGAGCCGCCGCAGACCGAACCGTTGACGGTGGACGAGGCTGAGGCCATCGCCACGGCCCTGGAAAATCGATCGGAAATCCTGAAGGCCAAGCAGGAAAAGATGATCCGCCAGGCGGATGAAAAGCTCGCCGCCCATCAACGCCTGCCCACCCTGGACGCCTTTGGCCGCTACAGTGTCAGTGGCTACGATGGTGATTTCGGAGGGGCGGTCGAGGAGGTCGGTTTCAATGATGAGGACATCTGGGAAGTGGGGGTTAATTTCGAATTGCCGATCGGCAACCGTGCGTCCAAGGCACGTTATCGCAAGAAGGTCCTCGAGCGGCGGCAGATGGAGACCATTATCCAACGCCTCGAAGACGACATCAAGCTGGACGTCAAGCAGGTTCTCCACGGCATTGCCACCGCCCGCGGCGAGATCCGGGCCACCCGTTTGGCCCGGGATGCGGCGGTCAAGGTGGTCGAAGGGGAGTTCACCCGTTTCGATATTGGTCAGACCAGCAATGTGGAGCTGCTGCGGGCTCAGGATCTATTGGCCCTGAGCAGCCGCCATTTCACCCGCGCCGTGGTGGACTACAATATCACCCTGCACGAACTGGAGCGCGCTCAGGGGGTTCTCCCCAAGGGGGTCACGATCGAAGAATCCCGACGATAGGCGCCCCGGCCCCCGACAAAGCCCGCGATGGCGGCAGGAGTCTCACGGTCGCCCCACCGGAAGATCGATGTCAGGCGTCTTAATCCAGAGCGCGCCGGACAGCGCTCGTCAGGGCGTTGATCGTAAAGGGCTTGGGCAGAAATTCGACATGCGCTTCCAGGATTTCTCCGGGGCCCAGGACATCGGCCGGGTAACCGGACATGTAGAGAACCTTCATCTCCGGTTTGAGCTGCCGGATGCGGGCGCTCAGGGCCTTGCCGTTCATCTCCGGCATGACGACATCCGTAACCATCAGATCGATCGGGCCCGCGTGCTGTTCGACCGCGGCGATGGCCTCGCCGGGGGTACGGGTCGCCAGGACCGTGTAACCGAACCGCTCCAGGGCCACCTTGCCGAGCTTCAGGATCGCGGCCTCGTCTTCCACCAGCAGCAGGGTCTCGCTGCCCGTGACGTCGGTCTTCGTCGGGGTCGCCTCCTGCGGCGGCGCCTCGTGGGTCATGGGTAAGATGATTTTAAACGTGGCGCCCTGCCCCGGTTCGCTGTGAACATCGATATGCCCGCCGTTTTGTTTCACAATCCCGTAGACCGTGGCCAGTCCCAGTCCGGTTCCCTCCCCCACGTCCTTGGTGGTGAAAAACGGTTCGAAAAGACTCTCCCGCGTGGCCGCGTCGATACCGCAGCCGTCATCGCTGACCGCCAGGACCACATAGGCTCCGGGTGCCAGTCCCGCTTCCCGTGCCGCCGATGAATCGTCGACCTCGAGGTTGTCCGTAAAGATGTCGATGCGGCCGACTTCACGGATGGCATCCCGCGAATTGATGCACAGATTGGTTAGGATCTGGTCGATCTGGGTCGGATCGATTTTGACCGGCCACAGTTTCTCGCTCGGCCGCCAGATCAGTTCGATGTTCTCCCCGATCAGCCGTTGCAGCATTTTGATCGATTCGTCCACCGTGCGGTTTAGATCGATCACCCGGGGGGCCGCCGTTTGCTTGCGGGCAAACGCCAGGAGCTGGCGGGTGAGATCCGCCGAGCGCTGGGCCGCCCGGTGGATTTCATCAATATTGGCGTGGAGCGGCGAATGCGGGATCACCTGGGTCATGGACAGCTCCGCGTGGCCCAGGATAACCCCCAGCATGTTGTTGAAATCATGGGCCACGCCACCGGCCAGCCGACCCACCGACTCCATCTTCTGGGCCTGCCGGAGCTGCGCTTCGTTTTTGGCCCGCTCCTGTTCGAGCGCCTTGATCCGGGTAATGTCGGTGGCGATCTGCAGACGCACGACGTGGCCGTCGATCCACCAAATCGCCCGGTCGTGATTGAGATACCATTGCCCGGTGATGGGATTTTCCGTTTCCCAGACACAGACACCGGCGGGATTGCCGTCCGCATCCAGCAAGCGTGCGTTGGTGCAGTGGTCGCAGACCTCGCTTTCTCCGCGGAAAACCTCATGGCAGATGCGGCCCGTGAAATCAAAACCGAAGGCCTTGATCATATTTTTGTTCATGTACAGAATTTCGTGGGTCTCCATGTCGGCCACGTAGACCGTGGCGTCGATGCCGTCCAGGACCGCCAGCAAAGTCTGGTGCGATCTTTTGAGTTCGGCCTCGGCCCGCTTGCGCTCGAGGGCGTTGATCAAGGTCGAGCTCGCCATTTCCAGAAGGTGGATCTCGTTTTGCGATCCAGACCGGGCCTGGCGTACAAAATCGAAACCAACGGTGCCGACACACTGCCCCCCGGACACCAGCGGAACCAGCAAAAGCGACTGAATGCCTTCCGCCTCGAACTCCGCTTTGACGGCCGCGGCTTCCGCGGGCAGATCCGCCACCCGGGGGATATCGACAACTTTGAGCGCGATCAACTGATCGATCACCCAGCTGAAAACCGCGATCGGCACCTGCTGCAAATTGTCAATCTGGGGTTCGATGCCCGCTCGACACCACTCATGCGTATTGATGATGGTATCCGCCTCGAAATCGAATTGAATGACGTAACTGCGATCCGCGCCGACAAAATCTCCTATCGCATCCAGGGCCCGTTCGATGCTTTGATCCAGTTTGGCAGGTGTCGCCGTGATGAACTCGTTGGCGACCACACCGAGCACACGGCGAAAGTTCGTTTCGTACTTCAGCTCCTGTGCTATACGTCGATGCCGGACCTCGTCGCGTTCTAAAGCCCGTACACGCTGTAGCAATGCTTCGTAGGTCGGTTGCTCTGCCATGATTTAGATTTCCACACGTCCATCGATCCAAAATATCGAAGCGTCGTTCGATCATTGATCTCCACCGCTATTCAGAAGCGGCCATTCTCAACATCATAAGGGGTTTTACCGGCGAAATGCAAGCAATGCGCCGCTATGTCACCGCAGGTCTTGCGATGCCTTGCCGTTAGGCCGGGACGCCCGTCGCCGAAGCCAAAGTCCGCAGCTGCAAGGTTCGGCGGCGTCGTACGACCAAGGTCAGACCGTGAACCCAATCGCAAGCATTGATAAGTGAAAAGGAGTTCGCCATGTCATTATCGAAAATCGTCGCGGCCGCGACGTTGCTAGTTGCGATGGTCGGGATCATGCTGGCCGTGACCGGCACCACCGGCGTCGTCAAGGAAGATGAGCGCATCTGGCTTGTGGACCGCACCGGCGAGCGCTGGGACATTACCCAGGCCGTTACGTTGGGGTTTGAACCCCAGGGGTTTCAATTCGGGATTGGCCGGAATGCCATACGGCCGCTGGATGATACCAGCCTCCGGAGCGGCGAGCGGGATCTCCACGACGCCACCCGCGTTATCGGGGTCCGCAACGGACCCGACGCGCATGCCTATGTGGTTCGCAAACTGACGCGTCATGAAATCGCCAATACCACCCTGGGGGACACGCCGATCGCCGCCGCCTACTGACCGCTGGTAGACCTGGCCGCTGTGTACAGCCGGCGAATCGACGCGCGTACCCTCACGCTGGCCCCTTCGGGCTGGACCTACCGCAACACCTTCGTGCTTTATGACAAGGAGACCGAAACGCTCTGGTACCCTTACGAAAAAGGGCTGATGGGGATTCAGGGGAAGTATTTCAAGCGCTGGCTGCCGATCGTCGACGCGGCCGACACGAGTTGGGAAGCGTGGAAGACGCAGCACCCGGAAACCCGGGTGCTGCGCTGAAGCCGATCACCTGCTTCGGCATGGGAGCAGAGGCGGCCCTGTCCGGTCAGGGCACCATCCTCGGATGGCAAGGGCTTCTTCCACATGGCCACGCTTGATCAATAGTTACTGTTACACGGCCAGCTTGTATTGCTGACCATTCAGCACGGCAAAGGTGATGTCGTCATCCGCCGCCAACGGCGCTAAAGTGGTCCGACC
>JASJED010000141.1 GCA_030065585.1 Desulfobacterales bacterium
AGGGTTCCTGGCAAGGCGTGAATCGGCGAGAAAGCGGAGCATACACATAGTATGTGAGCATTTTGAGCCGGTTCACAACACCGCCAGGGGCACTTAGATTTTTTTGAGATAGGTTCTAAACAAATTGTCTTCGCGGGAGAACTTCAGCATGAAAATCTTGCGGCATCCCTCCGCGGCCACCGAGCGGCGGCTCAACGCCATTGCCCGGCGCAGCCTGTCTTTTCGGCACAAGGATACCCGGGACGTCTCCCGGATCATTGCCCAGGTGCAGAAAAACGGTGATCAGGCCCTGATCGACTACACCCGTCGTTTCGACGCCCCCGGACTGAAAGCGTCCCAACTTGCGGTATCGTCGGAGGACATCAAACAGGCCGCCCGCCAGGTCGACCGCCGGTTCAAACGGGCCCTCAATCGGGCCATCCGCCAGATCGAAGGATTTCATCGCCAGCAATTCCGCAAATCGTGGGTCGACCCGGCCCGGGACGGCGTCCTCTTAGGCCAGCTCTTTCGCCCCGTGCAATCGGCCGGCATCTATGTCCCCGGCGGACAGGGCGGCATGACCCCGCTGGTGTCATCCGTTCTGATGGGGGCCCTGCCAGCCAAGATTGCGGGGGTTTCTCGTCTGGTCATGGTCACGCCGCCCACCCGCAGCGGCCAGGTCAATCCCCATCTGCTGGCCGCCGCTCACGCCGTGGGCATCGATGCCGTCTACCGTGTGGGCAGCGCCTGGGCGATTGCCGCCCTGGCCTACGGCACGGCCACCATCGACCCGGTGGACGTGATCGTGGGGCCCGGCAACCTGTATGTCACCCTGGCCAAAAAACTGGTGGCCGGAACGGTGGGCATCGATATGGTGGCCGGCCCCAGCGAAATTCTGATCATCGCTGACCACAGCGCAGACCCCGCGTTTGCGGCCGCCGACATGCTTTCCCAGGCCGAGCACGACCCGCTGGCTTCGGCTGTCCTGCTGACCGACAGTGCTGATGTCGCCCGCGGGACGTCGGCGGCACTGGAAAACCAGATCTCCCGCTTGCCGCGCGGCGAGATTGCCGCGGCGGCGCTGCGCGACTACGGTGCCATCATTCAGGTGGCCGACATGGATACGGCCATCGACCTGGCCAATCGTATCGCCCCGGAGCATCTGGAGCTGCTCACCGCAACCCCCATGGATCTGGTCGGTGGCATCCGCAACGCCGGCGCCGTCTTCCTGGGCGCCCACACCCCGGAACCGGTGGGGGACTACATCGCCGGCCCCAACCATGTGCTGCCCACGGCCGGTACCGCCCGATTTTCCTCGGCGCTGTCGGTCGACAACTTTATCAAGAAAACCAGCCTGATCCGCTATACCGCCGAGGCGCTGAAGAAAGAAGCGGCCGACATCATCTGTCTGGCCGAGATCGAAGGCCTCGACGCCCATGCCAACGCCGTGCGGATGCGCCTGAAGCCCTAATCGTTAACGGTCGGCAATTCGGCGAGCAGAAGAATATGATCCTGGCCATGCGCAATCGTTTTGCAACCGTCTGCTAAAGCCCGCCATGATGCTCTGAGCGAAGACATCTATCGCTTCGGAAGCGCCAGGACCGCGTCGCGCAGAAAGGCCAGCACTTCGACACCGGTGGCATCCGCCTCGGCTTCCCCGGCGGCCACCTTCTGGTACTGCGCCACGGCCCCCTCGTCCTTCAGGACCACCGCCGTTCGAATCAGCTTGAGATCCATATGCATGCGATTGAACAGTACGGTGGGACCGAATGCGCTCCCCGGAGGACTTGATGCGTGCCCGATGATCAGGCAATGGGCCTGACGCAGGACCGCCGGCGGAGGCCCATAGCCCAGCAATTCGGCAAAGAGCTGCAAGGTTTCCTCAATCCCCTCGGCATATTTGCTTTCGAGGGATGCACGGCCGTCGTTGTAGATATCCTCGATATCCGCAGCTTCGAAATGCAGGTCCAGACCGGCGATCATCTCCTCGCGCAGTGTGCGCAGCGATTCATCCTTTTGGGAGACCAGCACATCGGCATCGTTGAGAATCTTGAAGATATTGCGGATATTGAGCATTTCCTTGACGATCGGACTTTTGCGCAGGGCCACGTCCGCCGGACTGGTGGCATAGATCGGCAAATCATTGTCCAGCACGAGGATGCGCTCGCGGCCCGCCTGGGGCGCCAGACGGTAGAGTTCCAGGTCGCGCTCGATGATTTTTTCGTATCCGGCTTGGGACAGAAAACCCCGCGCCAATTGTTTATCGATGCGCCGCCCGCTGTCCGGCGGTCCGATGGAGGCAGCAATCCTGGCCGCCGTCTGATCAATCTCGATTTTCTTAAGCAGGTTCGCTTTGAATCCCATGCCATGGCCCTCCCGTGGCAGATATGGCGTCCAACGATCTTGTCGCTTCGTTTACTCGTCAGGAAATCTTCCGTCGCTTGGTAACGGGATCGCATCTTGCGCGCCCGACGCGCGCGGCGGTCACCGCCTGCGGCGGGGAAGTCCCCGGAGACCCTCCTTTTAGCATACGCCGTTTGCCACTGTAAACGTACCGCCCCTTGATGGGAAGGTACTGGTATCCCTATAGAATATCCCGAAAAAAAAGATTGACCTGCGCAACCCTTTTCGCCATTATGATAGACTTATGCAGAAATTTTCGGCGACTGTCCCGCCTATACAGTCTGCGCTTACCGGTGCCAACCGCCATGATCATGACGTTGATTTATCGGGCAGGCTGTTGACTGCCGCGACACACCCGGGCCTCTATCGGAAAGGAACCATAGCGCCATGTCGGAAACCGCCAAACTTATCTTCGCTGGACAAACCTACGAACTGCCGATCGTTGAAGGCACCGAGGGTGAGCAGGCCATCGATATCGCGCGTCTCCGGGCGGAATCCGGCCTGATCACCCTGGACATCGGTTACGCCAACACGGGCAGTTGCACCAGCACGATCACCTTCATGGACGGCGAAGAGGGAATCCTGCGCTACCGCGGCATCCCGGTTGAACAACTGGCGGAGCATTCCAGTTTCGTGGAAACCGCCTATCTGCTGATTCACGGTGAATTGCCCAACCAGAAGGAGCTCAACCGTTTTTCGATTCTACTCAACGATGCTTCGTTGGTCCATGAAGATCTGAAGATCTTTTACTCTAATTTCCCACGTCAGTCCCACCCGATGGGGATTCTATCTTCGATGGTCAACGCCCTGCGCAGCTTTTATCCCGAACTGCAAACCCTCGAAGAAGAAATCGACATGACGGTCACCCGCCTGCTCAGCAAGGTGCGTACCATGGCCGCCATGTCCTATAAGATGTCGCGCGGTCATACCGTGGTCTACCCCCGGTCGGATCTCTCCTATTGCGCCAATTTTCTCAACATGATGTTCGATTCGCCGGTGCGCCCCTACGAGATCGACGACGTCCTGGTCGAGGCCCTGAATGTCTTCTGGATTCTGCATGCCGATCACGAGCAGAACTGCTCGACTTCCGCCGTTCGCATGGTGGGCTCCGGCCGCGTCAATCTATACGCCGCGATTTCCGCCGGCATCGCGGCTCTGTGGGGGCCTCTGCACGGCGGTGCCAATCAAGCGGTCGTCGAGATGCTCCAGGACATCCATACCAGCGGCCGCGGCTTTAAACACTATGTCGAACGGGCCAAGGACCGCAACGATCCCTTTCGGCTGATGGGCTTCGGCCACCGGGTTTACAAAGCCTACGACCCGCGCGCCAAGATCATCAAGGCCATGTGCGACCGCGTCCTTGCTAAACTCAAAATGTCTGATCCCCTTCTGGATCTGGCCAAGCAACTCGAGGCCGTGGCCCTCGAAGACGCCTATTTCATCGACCACAATCTCTACCCCAACGTGGATTTCTACAGCGGCATCATTCTGCGCGCCATGGGGATCCCCACCAACATGTTCACGGTCATGTTCGCCATCGGCCGGCTTCCGGGCTGGATTGCCCAGTGGAAGGAAAGCATGGACGATCCCAACTGGCGCTTGTGCCGGCCGCGGCAGATCTATACCGGCCCGCCCGCGACCAACTACATCCCTATCGAAGAGCGTCCCTAACCATGATCGTACCGATTACCGGACGGCTGAGCTGGCGTAAACCGCCCCTGGTCACGATCGCGCTGATCCTGATCAACATCTTTGTTTTCTTCGGCTTGCAGTCCGAAGACCGGGCGTTCGTACAAGACGCCTGGCAGCATTACTTCGATTCCGGCCTGATGCGCATCGAATTGGATCATTATCTGCGCTACCGCAACGAGGACCCGTCCATCATTCAGACGGCCGAAGCCCAGGAAGACCATGAGACCATCAACACCTATTTGGAGCAGATGTTTGGCGATGCCGATTTCCAGCAACGGCTTGAACGGGGCGATATCATTTCACCGGAGGATTCCGACTACCCCGAGTGGCAAATGCTGCGGCAGGAATACGAAGCCAAACTCGCCCGCCGGAGTGCCTGGCGCTGGGGTTTCAAGTCCGACCGCTGGCAGTCGCAGACCCTTTTAACCTCTCTATTCCTGCATGGCGGCCTCGGCCATCTGCTGGGCAACATGCTCTTTCTATGGCTCTTCGGCTGCATGCTTGAACCGGGCATGGGACGCGTGTACTTTCTGGCCCTTTATCTGGTCAGCGGCGTTTGCGGCGATCTGTTCTTCGCGCTCTTCAACCTGCAATCGTCGACCCCGCTGATTGGGGCCTCCGGTGCGATTGCCGGCCTGATGGGCGCTCTACCGATACTGTATGGCCGGCGCCGGGTCAGCTTCTTCTGCTATTTCGGGTTCTATTTCAATTACATCAAAATCCCGGCGATTGCGCTCCTGCCCTTCTGGCTGGGGATGGAAATCTGGTCGGAAATATCACGGGGGGATATGAGTTCCGTGGCCTTCATGGCGCATGCCGGGGGAATTATCGCGGGCGCCCTCCAAGCCGGGTTGCTCAAGCGCCTCCAGTGGCTCCGTGATCCCGAAGCCTTTCAGCCGCCACCAACGGATGAGATCGGGCCCCTGCTGAAACGCGCCATGCAGCGTCTGGGGGAGTTGGAGTTTGACCGGGCCCGTGATCTGTTTCTGCAGATATTGGCAAAAAACCCGTCCCACGGGGTGGCGATCACACAGCTTTACAACATCGCCAAGCAGCAACCAGGATCGCCGCTTTTTCACGAGGCCGCCGGGCGCTACCTTTGCGACCTCGTCAGCCGGCCATCGGCATGGGACCAGGTTCCCGGCGTCTATAACGAATATCGCCAGCTGGCCGGAACGCCCCGCCTGCCCATGGCGATCTACCCCGCTCTGGCCGGCGTTCTTGCCGATAAAGGACACCCGGAATCGGCGGCCCGTATCGTCAGCGCCGTGATGAAAAAACAGCCCCTGCTCGATGGCCTGCCTACCGCGCTGTTCAAGCTGGCCGGGGCCTTTAAAAAAACCGGCCGGAGCGCCCAGGCCGATCAGTGCCGCCGGCTGCTCCAAAAACGCTATCCCGAATCACCGGAAGCACGGGCCGGCAGCTCGGCACATTCCTGATTGTCCACGGGGATGGCGGAATGACGGGGACCGCCATGGGGGCAACGCCCAATTGACCGCCGAATTCAGCCCGCCGCGCCCTTCATCTGCCGCAAGAAATCCTGGGCATACGGAACAATGTCATGATCCGGGAATTTCTTGATCAGACCCTGAAGAATCTTTTGGGCCTTGGGGCTTTGTTGCAGCCCTTTATGGAGCACCTGGGCGGCCTGGAAATACGCTTTGGGCACCAGCGGACTTTGGGGATCGGATTTGATCAGACGGTTGTATGCGCCGATGGCTTCCTGGTGTTGCCGGGTCTCATTCAGCCAGCTACCGACTTTGAGCAGGATGGTCGCCGGCACCTCGAAGGTCTTGTCCACGGCGGTACAATCCAGATAAATCTGACAGGCTTCCGCTTTGCGGGCGGCTTTGACCAACGGCTCCAGCAACAATTGGCCCTCGTTGGCCATTTCGTGAGTACGGCCGGCCGCTTTCAATAGTTTGTAGTAGGGCTCGCGGATCTCGGCCGCGTCCACACGCTCCGCGGTAATGGCCTGCCCGATGGTCTGCACTGCTTCCTCCAGACGCCCCTCCTTGACCATCGGATCGATCTGCACCATGAGCTGTTCGGCGGCGTTGGCTGCCGCCACCGGTCCGGTCTGCTGCGGATCGTGAAAATCGGCAAAATCCACCTCATAGCCAATGGCATCACTGTACTGCAGCAGCACGTAACCCATCAAATGATAGAACACGATCGAGTAGTAAGACAATCCGATGCTGACCAGAAATTCGTGCAAGGCTTGCGGCAGGTACTGAACAATATAGAAATTGAGCGTCCCCGGCGCGATATAAAGAAGGATCAAAAAAAAGTACATCAACAGGTAGCCCCACCCGATCCGAAAGGCCAGCTGTACGAACAAAAGAGGATTGAGGGCCGCGCCCACACTGTTGGTCGTTACCAGAAGAATGAATATGGCCGGCAGAAAGAGCAGTACAAAAATCAAAAAGGCAATCCCGAAAATGGGACCCAGCTTGGCGCTGATCAGCAGGAAAGCCAGACCGATGCCGAAGAAAACCGCAAACTGCTTGAAAACCTGATTGAAATCATCGGAAATCGTGTGGAGATTGATCGGCGGCGGCCGCAGATCCCCACGGGCGGAATACTTCAGCGCCTCATAGGAATATTTCACCCGTACGCCCCAAATCAGAATAGCGCCCAACAACCCGATGAGCCCCATTTGCCCGGAAATGACACTGGCGATCGCCAGAACGACCATCAGGATCAGTGGCTGCAGACCGAACGGATAGAGAAAAATACGGTGCAGGCGGCGCCAGAACGGTTGGACCACACTGGCAATCCCCAGCCATTCGACCGGGAGATTGCATTTGGCGCAAAGATGGAGCTTCTCACCGCTATGGAGGCCGCCCCGGTCCCGCTCGACCGTACATCCGTGGCACAGGTGAATCTGACAGCGCTCACAAAACCATTGGGCCGGCTGGTCGGGATGATACTGGCAGGGGTTGGACATCAATTTTCTTCTCCTCCTGAACAATGGTCATCGTGTGAGGCGGCCATCCCGGCCTTCAGCGTAAAGCCTTCGGGAATCAGAGGAAGGTAACCGGAAGGGCTCGTCGTGTATGATCACGACAAGCCCTTCTCCAAGGTCGTATCCTCATATCCGAGGATAGAAGAGAAATGGCGCTAGCGCAATGTTATTGTTGATTTAGAAGCGCTTTTTAGAGGCTCTATTTGGATCGCGGCAGGACCAGATTGAGGATTACGCCCGTGATGCCGGCCAGTCCGATACCGCCCAGACGGGCCTCACTGCCGAGCGGCAGGGACATGCCGCCCACGCCGAAAATGACGATGATGGCCACCAGCGCCAGGTTGCGCGGCGCCATCAGGTCGTCGCCCGCCCGCACCAGCGTATTCATACCCACCACCATGATGGCACCGAAGAGCAGGATCATGATCCCGCCCATGACCGGCACCGGAATGGTCTGCAGGAGGGCGCCCAGTTTGCCAACAAAGGCCAGCACGATGGCCGTGATGGCCGCCCAGGTCATGATGCCCGGGTTGAACACCTTGGTCAGGGCCACAGCCCCCGATACCTCGGAATAGGTCGTATTGGGGGGGCCGCCCAAAAAGGAAGCCAGCGACGTGGCCAAACCGTCGCCCAGCATGGTGTTCTTGATGCCCGGATTGTCCACGTAGTTCTTGCCGGTAATGCCGGAAATCGCCAGAACATCTCCGAAATGCTCGATAGCCGGGGCAATGGCGACGGGAACGATGAACAAAACAGCTTCCCAATGCCATTCCGGCATTACGAAATTGGGAACGGCAAACCAGGGTGCCTCAGCCACGGCCTTGAAGCTGATCAGTTGGGGGCCCGTCCAGTTTTTCAGCGACCCGGGTTCGAAACCGGCCTGGATGGCGGCCGACACGCCGGTGAGATCCAATCCAAAGGCGGCCGCATAACCAGCGGTAATGCCAATCAGGATGGGGATCAGCTTCAACCAGCCGCGGCCGAGCAGCGAGCTCGCGATCGTCGTGACCAGCGCAATCCCCGCCACAATCAGGGCGGATTTTTCCGGAACCAGCCAGGCCGCGCCGTCACCGGTTTTGCCAAGCGCCATGTTGACGGCCACCGGCGCCAGAATAAGCCCGATAACCATGATCACCGGTCCGGTGACCACCGGGGGCAGGATTTTATGCAAAATCCCGGTTCCGCCCCAGCGGATGATGAAGCTGAGAACGATATACAGCACACCGGCCGCCGCCAGCCCCGAAAGTGTTGCCGGTATCCCCCAAGTTTGAACCCCGTAAATGATCGGCGCGATGAACGCAAACGAAGAGGCCAGAAAAACCGGCACCTTGCCCCGGGTGACCATCTGAAAGATCAACGTGCCGGCACCAGCGGTGAACAGGGCCACATTGGGATCGAGCCCCGTGAGCAGGGGCACGAGCACGAGCGCGCCAAAAGCCACAAACAGCATCTGCGCGCCGATCAGGCTGTCTTTTAATGCAAACACATAGTCTGTTGCCGCATGATTCCGGGGCATGCCTCCTCCTTGGTCAACATCAAAAGATTAAAATCCTGCCTATCCTTTACTAACGGGCATCCAGGAGCGGTTTGCGATGACCGCGATTGGCCCTGTCCTTTGCCAGCCTGTCGGCAAGCTATTTGGTGCCGAAGATCTTATCGCCGGCATCCCCCAAGCCGGGTAGAATATAACCGATATCGTTTAATTTCTGGTCCACCGCGGCCACGTAGATATCCACATCCGGATGTTTGCGGGCCACTTTATCAATGCCTTCGGGTGCGGCCACCAGAAAGATGCCGCGGATACTTCGGCAGCCCGCCTCTTTGAGCATATCGATCGTGGCGATCAGGGTCCCCCCGGTGGCCAGCATCGGATCCAGAATCAGGGCAATTCGCTCGCCAATCTTGCTGGTCATTTTAAGATAGTAGCGCACCGGCTCCAGCGTTTCCTCGTTGCGATACAGGCCCACGACGCTGACCTTGGCGGAAGGGATCAGGTTGAGCACACCATTCATCATCCCCAATCCGGCCCTTAGAATGGGGACCACGGTAATCTTTTTGCCTTTGATCCGCTCGACCGTGACTTCCCCGGCCCAGCCCTTGATGGTGCGGGTTTCCGTTTCCAGATCCTTGGTGGCCTCGAAGGTCAGCAAACTGGCCAGTTCGGAAGCAATATCACGAAAATCCTTAACCGTGACATCGTTTTCCCGCATGAGGCCAAGTTTGTGCTTGATCAGGGGGTGTTCGACGATGTGTAAGGGCACATTGTCCTCCTTTGTGAGTGGTCGGTCATCTTGAGAACGGCCCGCCGGCAGGGCCCGCCGGGCGAGCCAGCCGGCTAAATCCGCAAAAAGGCCAATAGAAGCATATTGCTCCCTTGGCCAGTTTTTCAGGGGCTCCGGGCGGAGTCCAGATACAACTCACCCCGCAGGCGGCCCGAAGGTTGCCCGCAGGGTGAATGGAAAGGTTGTCAGACCTTATGAGCCGCCGTCCCCGCCGCTGACGGACCGGACGGTCGGCGGGCGCTTAAAAATCGCCCAACGGTCGCCGGAAGGTATAGTTGAAGGGGTCGACCACCATTTTCTGCGTGGCATCGCCGGCATTGCCCCCCAAGGCGGCAAACGGAAGGGCGACGACATAGGCCGCCGTACTCAGAATTAGACAGCCAATCCCAATGCCCCGAATGAGAACGATATCCCCCACCATACCCTTGCCGCTGGGCTCCCGCTTAAAGACGTAAATTTCAGAATCATCCAGCGCCAGCGCGGAAACGGGTGACAGGCACAGCGCCATTATTAGCAGTCCGACGATGGTGTTGCGTGTGCGCTTAGACATAACAGACCTCCTTAACAGATTGACGACACCCACAGGCATCCGAACGCCGCAAGGTGTTATTTTGTCCGCTGAAGCGACTGCGGTCGACTTGCGCCGGCCGACCGGTGTTCAGGCTTGCAACCCCTACCGGACGCTTCTATATTGCTTTTCGGCCCTTGCGGCTTCCAGGATAAGGTTTTTTTCTGAGCACTTTTTAATCAGAGTAGAAAATGACCTGGAACGTGTCAAGGAAAAAGGCTTCAAATCACTATGCATACGCCCCTGACACCATACGTCGAAATTGCCGTGGCCCTGCCGGTCTACCCGACCTATACATATCACTTGCCCGAAGAAATGCGAGGCCAGGCGCGTGCCGGCCATAGGGTGCTGGTGCCCTTCGGCCGCCGGCGCGTCACCGGCTACATTCTGGGCCAGGCCCGCGGGGCCCAACCGCCCAGCATCAAAGACGTGCTGGATCTTCTGGACCGTGAGAACCTCTTTCCCAAAGAAATGATCCCCTTTTTCCGCTGGATCGCCGATTATTACCTCTATCCGCTCGGCGAAGTCATCCGGGGGGCGCTGCCCAGCGGTCTGAACCTTTACGAATACAATCTCCTGGCCATCAACGCCCAAGCCTGCGACCTGCCGGACGAAAACACGCTCTCAGCCCTCGAACGGGAAATTGTCGCCTGCCTGCGCAAGGGGGCCTGCCGCCTCAAAGATCTGGAAAACCATCTTGATCGCCCCGTTCCCGGGGCGCTTCTGCGGGCCATGGAAAATTGCGGCTGGGTGGTTCGGCGCAAAGCCCTGCGCGGCGCGCGAACGCGTCCTAAAAAAGCGGTCCTGGTGCGAAGGCGCGCCGCCCCCCCGGCCGGGGTGCGTATCACGGCGCAGCGGCGGGCCATATTGTCCCTGCTGGCATCACGCGGCGAGCTGCCGCTGAAGGCCATCGGCAAAGAAATCCCCGGTGCCGCTTCCATCGTAAGGACCATGGCCCGCAGGGGACTGGTCGAGTTGGAGGAGACCACGGTCTACCGCGATCCGTTTGGGGATCCCATTCTGCCGGATCAGCCTCCGGCGTTGACCTTGGAACAAACCGCGGCCCTGAGACAAATCGACGCGGTCAGCCAAAAGGGCTTCGGGGCGATCTTGCTAGATGGCGTCACCGGCAGTGGTAAAACCGAAATCTACCTGCAGGCGGCGGCCGACACCATCCGGCAGCGGCGCAACGTTCTGGTGCTGGTGCCCGAAATCGCCCTGATTTCGCAGACCGAACGCCGCTTCCGCGCCCGTTTCGGCGAGCGGGTGGCCGTCCTCCACAGTGGTCTCTCAACCGGCGAGCGCTTGGACCAGTGGCTGCGAATCCGCAACCGGGATGCCCCGATCGTCATCGGCGCCCGATCGGCGATCTTTGCGCCCCTCGATCGGATCGGCCTGATCGTCGTGGACGAGGAGCACGACAGCGCTTACAAACAGGAAACCGGACTGCGCTACAATGCCCGCGATCTGGCCACCGTGAGGGCCCGGATGAGCGGCTGCCCGGTGATCATGGGTTCGGCCACCCCTTCGGTGCAGAGCTACTTCAACTACCAGCGCGGCAAATTCAGCCGCATCCGCCTGAGCCAGCGCATTTGCGACCAGGCCCTGCCGCGCGTCACGGTACGGGACCTGCGCGCCATTCAAAACGAGCGGGGTGTTCGTAAATACCTGACCCCCGATTTGCTCGACGCCATCAAGGAAACCCTGGTCAATCAAGAGCAGGCCCTGATCTTTTTAAACCGCCGTGGATATGCCAATTATCCCATCTGTTCGGCTTGCGGTACAACGCTCAAGTGCCCCCACTGCAGCATTAGCTTGACCTATCACCAGCGGGCCAATGCCTACCGCTGCCACTATTGCGGCTACAGCCGGTCGGCCCGGGCCACCTGCCCGCAGTGTGGATCCGGCAAGATCTGGCACTACGGGCTGGGCACCGAGAAATTGGAAGGCTTTCTGCGGGATTTTTTCCCCCAGGCCCGTGTGGCCCGTCTGGATCGCGATACCACCACCCGCAAAAACAGCCTGCTGCGGGTGTTGAAAAAATTACGCCAGGGACAGATCGATATCCTGATCGGTACCCAGATCGTGGCCAAAGGCCATGATTATCCCAATATCACGCTGGTGGGTGTGGTCTGCGCCGACAGCACCCTGAATTTTCCCGATTTCCGCTCCGGGGAACGCACTTTTCAGCTTCTGGCCCAGGTCGCCGGACGCGCCGGACGGGGTGCGCGTCCCGGTCGGGTGATTCTCCAAACCTACACCCCGGCGCATTTCATCATTGACGCCGCCCGCCAACAGGATTTTGCGCGTTTTTACGCCGATGAAATAAAATATCGCCAGGAGCTCGTCTATCCACCATTCTGCCGCATGACACTCCTGCTGATTTCCGGCCGGGATCCGGCCCGCACGGCCCAGGTCGCCCGTGACCTGGGTCGGCGCGCCCATGCCACCGCCACGCAACTGGGCGCCCGCCGCCGCAGCCTACACGTTCGCGGGCCCGTGGAAGCCGCCATGTATCGGGTAGCCGGACACTACCGCTGGCAGATCCTCATCCGGGGACCAAGCGCCGCAGGACTCAATCAGTTTGTCAGCCAATTGCTGTTCGGAGAGGGCCCTCGGTACGAGCGGCGTGGCGTCAAAGTATTCGTTGACGTTGATCCGCTTTTCATGATGTAGATTATAATTTGCAAACCTTGCTCAGGATGGTTAAAAAAAAAATATTGAGTGTGATCTAAAAAATTGCATGGCAAGTCGCCACCCTTCGAAGGGACGGCATCAGGTGCCCTCCCAAACCATTGGGGACCGGGCAACGCAAGGAGCTACAAATTATGATTGCCAAAGTGAAACACGCTGCGCTGACGTTGGGCCTCCTGGTTCTGCTGGTGGTTCCCGCCGGAGCGCAGAACACGACCTATGGCCCGGCCGGCGGCAAGGCACCGCCGGATGACCCCATACGAAGGATCGCCGGAAGTTCCTCCCTGGTCACGGACAATCGGAATCCGGCCCCGGAGAGCGATCCCCAGTTGCTCTTACCTCACTTGGTTGTGATCGAATCGCAGTTTGAATTCGATCGTGTACTGGAAGGCGAGGAGGTGGAGCATGATTTCCTGATCGAAAACCGTGGGGACGCTCCGCTGGCCATCCAACAGGTCCGCACCGGCTGAGGCTGCACCGCGGTCTCGTTTCCGAGGCAAATCCCCGCCGGCGGCGAGGGAAAAATACGCATCAAAGTCAACACCAGCGGTTACGGCGGTCATTTGATGCAGAAAAAGGCCACCATCTACTCAAACGACGCCCTCCGGCCGCGAGTGGACCTGACCGTGCGCGGCCAGGTGGATAAATTCGCCCAGATCACACCCGAGCATGTCATCATCCGCGGTCATGCCGGAGAGTCATTGCGCCGCAAGGTGACCGTCAAACCGAGCAGCGAAAACCCGTTCAGCATCACCAAGGTCAAGGCCAAGCACGGCAACAACATCAAGATCGCCTGGAAACAGGAAGACACGCCCCAGGGCAAAACCTGGGTCATCGAAGTGGAGAACACCCGGACCTCGAAAGGCCGCTACAAAGACACACTGTTTCTATTCACGGACAGCAGCCTCAGA
>JASJED010000142.1 GCA_030065585.1 Desulfobacterales bacterium
CGACCCGGCGGCCAGTTCCTCGACGGAAATCGTTTACCGACTACTGAAAGCAATGGGGGTGACCATTGACCGCGATATGGCCACCTCAATCTATACCGGCATTTTAACCGACACGGGATCGTTTCGTTTCGCCAACACCAATAGCCAGGCCTTCGCGATCTGCGCCGAAATGGTCGCTTGCGGGGTCGATCCCTACCGCGTGGCCCAACATGTCTACGGCACGTATTCGCTCGGACGCATCAAACTGCTGAATATGGCGCTGGATTCGATTGAAATCTCACCCGACGGCAAACTCTCGCTCATGACCCTGACACGGGAGATGTTTGCTGAAACCGATACCCAACCGGAAGATGTCGATGGCATGATCAGTTATGCCAAACGCATCGAAGACGTTCAGATGGCGGCCTTGATCATGGAGACCGCCAACGGTCACGGCACGGCGGCCAAGGGTGACAGCCGCTACCATGTCAGCCTACGATCCGACGGCGCGGTGGATGTGGCGCGCATTGCGGCATCCTTCGGCGGGGGTGGACATAGCAACGCGGCCGGGTTTGGCATGGATACGTCACTCGGCGAATTGAAACGTCTGATTTACAAAATTGCGCGGCAGCTCTAATAAGGAGGGGAAACGAGGCTTGCAGCCAAGCGGCATCGTCGTGCTTGACAAGCCGGAAGGGCTGACATCCGCCCGGGCGGTCGGCCGGATCAAAAAAATGTTCGGCGCCCGCAAAGCGGGCCATGCCGGCACCCTGGACCCATTTGCCACGGGTATTCTGGTCTGCATGCTCAACCAAGCCACACGGCTGGGGCGCTTTTTGCTGGCCGGCGAGAAAACCTACGAAGCGGTTTTGCACCTGGGGATTGAAACGGATACCCAGGACGTTACGGGCCATGTGGTTAAACGGCACACGTTGAATGCCGGCATGGCCAATCGCCTCGCGGACACGTTCCAACGTTTCAAGGGACGCATCGATCAGCGGCCGCCGGTTTTCTCGGCCCTCAAGCACAAGGGCGTGCCGCTCTACAAACTGGCACGGCAGGGGCGACCGGTTCAAAAACCGGCGCGGCCGGTGCATATCACCGCCATCGAAATCACGGCGGTGGCCTTGCCAGAGGTTCATTTTCAAGTGACCTGCTCGGCGGGGACTTACATTCGCAGCCTGTGCGCCGATATCGGCCGGGAACTGGGCTGCGGGGGACATTTGAGCCGCCTGCGACGCACCTGGAGCAGCGGTTTCGGGCTCCCATCCGCCCTGAGCCTGGATGAACTGGAAAGACGGATTGCAACCGGCCGAGATGATACGCCCATCATTTCACCGGCGGCGGCACTGCCGGGAATGGTAACAGGCATTGCCGATGAAGCGGCCGCCGATAAGATCAACAAGGGCATCCGGCTTACGGGCGATGACTTGGCAGCGCCCCAACCGCAACCGACGGAAAACCGGGCAGGCCATGAGCGCCATTTGGTTAAAATCATCGATTCCCGGGGACGTTTGCTGGCGGTGGTAAAATATGAACCGCATGAAGATGGTTATCAATATTGCTGTGTTTTCCCTCAACCGGATGCGGCCCGGCGGCGCCGTCAACGACGGTCGCCGGTCGCGCAGCCTTAGAGGCGCGGCGGCGTGCGACGGGCCCCGTGATGTCGCCGCCAGCGTTAGGGGCGGCAGATCCGCCGACGGCAGCGCCGTGGCAGGGACACACCGACTTTTAAACTTTTAAATCTCTTAGCGTAGAGGAACCCTTTTTCAAGAGGAGGACAGAAGATCGTGGTATTCACAACTGAAGATAAAAAGAGGCTTATCGAGTCGCACAAACTGCACGATACCGATACCGGCTCGCCTGAAGTTCAGGCCGCTTTGCTGACACACCGGATTAGCTATCTGACCGAGCATTTGAAGGTCCATAAGAAGGACCACCATTCCCGCCGCGGATTGCTGATGCTGGTCGGGCGCCGTCGGCGCCTGTTGAACTACGTCAAAAACAAGGACGTCAATCGCTATCGTTCGATTATCGAAACCCTCGGTCTGCGCCGATAGCCCCGATCAAACGGCCGACGATGGCCCCGGGGCAGCATCGCCCCCGGGACGCAGCCGCCCCGCGGCGGCCGCCCAACCAACGGCAGGACCTGTTTTTCACGGGTATTGCCCCGTCAGGGCCACGGTCATCAGGATTGAACCGCCATGCACCCGTCATGTTCCCAGGTGCCCGGGTTCGATCAGAAGGAAACACAATGGAAAAACAATTTGTAGCAGAAATCGGGGGCAAGCCCCTGAGCATCCAGAGCGGGAAGTTGGCCAAACAGGCTTCAGGTTCGGTACTGGTTCAGTACGGCGAGACCATCGTCCTCGTCTCCGCGGTTTCGGCCCAGGAGGAGCGCCCGGTCGACTTTCTTCCCCTGACCGTGGAATATCAGGAAAAAATTTATGCCGCCGGGCGTATTCCCGGCAACTATTTCCGCCGTGAAATCGGTCGGCCCAGCGAGAAGGAAACCCTCACGGCCCGACTGATCGATCGCCCCATCCGGCCCCTGTTTCCCAAGGGCTACCGTTTCGAGACCCAGGTGATCGCAACGGTCCTGTCAATGGATCAGGAGAACGACCCCGATATCCTGGCCATGATCGGCGCGTCGGCCGCTCTGGGGCTATCGGACATCCCCTTTGCCGGTCCCATCGCCTCGGTCCGCGTGGGCCGCATCAATGGCGAGCTGCAGATCAATCCCCCCTTATGCGATTGCGAAGACTGCGATATCAACATCATCGTGGCCGGATCGCGCACGGGCATCGTGATGGTCGAGGGGGGCGGCGACATCGTCAGCGAAGCCGATATGCTCGAGGCGATCTTTTTCGGCCATCAGGCCATGCAGCCGATCATCGACATGCAGACGGCGCTTCAGACGGAGTGCGGCCAGACCAAACGCGAATTTGTCATTCCGGAAAAAGATGCCGAGCTGACCCAGGTGATTGAATCCCGCGCGGTCGAGCGTCTGCGCGAAGCGACCCTTGTTCCCACCAAAGTCGAGCGCAGTCGCGCCTTGCGGTCCGTCAAACAGGCCGTGTTCGAGGAACTCGGCGAGGCGTTGGCCGAACGCCGGAGCGAAGTTTATGAAATTCTGGGCGATCTTCAGAAGAAGACTTGCCGCCGGCTCATTCTGGAGGAGGAGCGCCGTATCGACGGACGCCAGTTCGATGAGGTTCGGCCGATCAACTGCGAAGTGGGCCTGCTGCCGCGCCCCCATGGCAGCGCCCTGTTTACGCGTGGCGAAACCCAGGTTCTGGGGGTCCTGACCCTGGGATCCGGCCAGGACGAGCAGCGGGTTGAAACCCTGAGCGGTGAAGAGTTCCGGCCGTTCATGCTGCACTATAACTTCCCCCCCTTCTCGGTCGGGGAGGTCCGCCGCATCGGGGGGCCCAGCCGCCGCGATATTGGCCATGGCGGTCTTTCCACCCGGGCGCTCGAGCGGATCCTGCCGGACAAGGAAGACTTCGACTATACCATTCGCCTGGTATCCGAAGTGCTGGAGTCCAACGGTTCCTCCTCCATGGGGACGGTCTGCTCCGGCACCATGGCGCTGATGGACGGCGGCGTGCCGATCAAAGCGCCGGTGGCCGGGATTGCCATGGGGCTGGTCAAGGAAGGCGAGCAAGTGGTTATTCTGACCGATATTCTGGGCGATGAAGACCACACCGGCGATATGGACTTCAAGGTGGCCGGTACGGCCGAAGGCGTGACTGCCCTTCAAATGGATATCAAAATCCTCGAGCTTTCGCGCGACATTTTGGAGAAGGCCCTTGAGCAGGCCCGCCGCGGCCGGCTGCATATCCTGGAGAAGATGCATGCGGCCATCGCCGCCCCGCGTGATAAAATTTCGCCCTATGCACCGGCCATTCTGACCATGGATGTGCATCCCGACAAAATCCGTGAAATCATCGGCCCGGGCGGCAAAACCATACGGGCCATCCAGACCGAAACCAATACCCGGGTCGAAATCGATGACTCCGGACTGGTTAAAATTGCGGCCGTATCCAAGGAAGACGGGGACGCGGCCCTCAAAATGATCGAAGAAATCACCCAGGAGCCCGAAGTCGGCAAAATCTACGAGGGCACCGTCGTCAAGATAATGGATTTCGGGGCGTTTGTGCAGATTCTGCCCGGTACCGACGGCCTGTGCCATATCTCGCAGCTGGCCACCCATCGGGTCAACAATGTTTCCGACATCGTCAAGGAAGGCGACAAACTGCGCGTCAAAGTGCTCGAAATCAACCGGGATGGAAAGATTCGGCTGAGCCACAAAGCCGTTCTCGAAGAGGAAGGCAAGCGCTCCCATGGCCAACGCCGTAAATAAGACGGTTCTGTCCAACGGCATTAAAATCCTGACCAAACGGATGCCCTACGTGCACTCCGTCTCCATGGGCGTGTGGGTCAATGTCGGGGCACGCGATGAGACCCAGCGGGAAAACGGACTCTCCCACCTCATCGAACACATGATCTTCAAGGGCACCCAGAAGCGGAGTGCCTATCAGATCGCCAAGGAATTCGACGCCATCGGTGGCCAGACCAATGCCTTCACGGCCATGGAAAACACCTGTTACCATGCCCGGGTCCTGGATGCGCACATGGCCACCATGGTCGATATTCTCACCGACATATTCCTGAACTCGGTCTTCGATGCCCGGGAGGTCGAACGCGAACGCCCGGTGATCCTGCAGGAAATCGGGATGGTGGAAGACAGTCCCGAAGAGTATATCCATATCCTCAGCGGCCGCAATTTCTGGGGCGACAACCCGCTGGGCCGCTCGATCTTAGGCTCCCCCGAAAATATCGTGCGCTTCGATGCCGAAGCCGTGCGCGGTTTCTTCCAGCGCTGCTATCAGCCCGACCGCATTGTCGTGGCCGCGGCCGGATGTGTCGATCACCAGGCCCTGGTCGATTTGATCAGCCCGGCCTTCGAAAGCATCCGACCGGGCAATGGTTTTCCGGAGCGCATCACCCCGCAGCCGCGCCCTCTGGTGGAGGTCTGCCATCGCCAGCTGGAGCAGGCCCATATCTGCCTTTCCGCCCCGGGGATCGCCACTACCGATTCGCGCCGCTACGCCTTTTCGTTGATGAATACGATCTTCGGCGGCAACATGAGCTCCCGCCTTTTTCAGGAGATTCGTGAAAAGCGGGGCCTGGCCTATTCCGTCTATTCGTATATCAGCTCTTTTGAAGACACCGGCATGTTCGGCGTTTATGCCGGGGTCGAGCCGGCCAAAGCCGAAGAAGTCACCGCCCTGATCGTGGCGGGCCTGCGCCGCCTGGCCCAGGAAACGGTTTCCGCCACGACCTTGCGGGACGCCCAGGAGTACTCCAAGGGCAGTATGCTCCTGGCCGCCGAAAATACCGATAACCAAATGGTGCGCCTGGCCCAGGGGGAAATCAATTTCGGCCGTCATATTCCCCTTGCGGCGGTCGTCGAACGCATCGAGGCGGTCACCGCCGAAGACATCACCGCGCTGGCCGAATCCCTTTTCCGCAACGACCAACTGGTGTTGACGGTTCTGGGGCCGGTTGCCGACAAAGGGGCTTTTCAACCCCTGATCCAAGGCTAGCGCCCGAGGGTTAAGAACTCCCATGCCGAAGCGATCGCGCGTGCCGACCCTGGCCTTTCAACGCTTGCGCCCCCGTGAAGACAAGGACATCCCGCTGCCGCGCTATATGACCCCTCAGGCCGCCGGAATGGACGTGCGGGCGGCCGTAAATAAGGCGGTAACGCTGAACTGCGGCGCCATCACCCTGATTCCCACCGGCTTTGCCATGGCATTGCCCCCGGGCTTGGAAGCCCAGATCCGACCGCGCAGCGGCCTGGCCGTCAAGCATGGCATCGGGTTGATCAATTCACCGGGAACGATCGATGCCGACTACCGTGGCGAAATTAAAATCGCCCTGATCAATCTGGGCGATGCGCCCTATACCGTCAAGCGCGGAGACCGCATCGCCCAGATGGTGATTCAAAAGGTATGCCGCGTCCAGCTTCAAATCGTGGAGTCCCTGGATGCGACCACCCGCGACACCGGCGGCTTCGGCCATACCGGTGTTCGCTAGGCGGGCCGCGACGCATGCCCGCTTCGTCGACGACGCACCTGGGAACGGACCAACCGACACGGCGCGGCGACGATGACACGCTCGCGCTGTGTGCCTTGGCCAGCGGCAGCCGCGGCAATGCCATTTATCTTGCCGCCGGGCACAGCGCGCTGTTGATCGATGCCGGTCTATCCGGCCGTGAAATCGAAAGACGGTTGCAGCGGCAGAATCTCGATCCCCATGATTTAAAAGCCATACTGGTTACCCACGAGCATTCCGATCATATCCGCGGCGTCGGGATTCTGGCACGCCGCTTCGACCTGCCCGTCTATATGACAGCCCCTACCTATCAGGCGGGCCAAGACATTTTTGGGCGCCTGCCGGCCTGTCATCATTTCCAGCCCGGAACGGTTTTTTCCATTGGCGATTTCCATATCCACCCTTTTGCCCTGTCCCATGATGCCGCCGATCCGGTGGGTTTTACCTTCAGCCACAACGGATCACGCATCGGTGTGGCCACCGATTTGGGGGTTGCCACCGGTCTGGTGGAAGAACGGCTGAAAGGCTGCGATCTGCTGTTGGTCGAGGCCAACCATGATACCACAATGCTGGCCAACGGGCCTTATCCCTGGCATTTGAAACAGCGCATTCGCAGCCGCAGCGGCCATCTATCCAACGGTGAAACGGGTGCCCTGCTGCGCAAACTGGCCCACCCCAACCTGCGCCAGATCGTCTTAGGCCACCTGAGCGACACCAATAACGCACCCCGGGTGGCCCACCAGACCGTGAAGGATGCTCTGGCATCGTTTTCGATACCGATTCACACCGCCCACCAGGATCATCCCAGCCCGGTCTTCAGACTTCCAACGTTCCCTGCTTGTTAGCCGACGATCACCCACACCAGGTATCCGCCATAGGATTCGCTCAGGCCCTCATCCACAAGATGTCGTGGTGGTCGGCCACACCACCCACAACAGGGAGGAATATTAATGGTTGACAAAAAGCTAATTCCCAAACAAAATCAAGAAGTCACACAAGCGATCGCGTTGAAATCAACGATGGTCTGTGATACGATCCCAGAGTTATCGCGAAGGGGCCGCCTTCTATATAATTTGATATTGCACTGATCCACCGGTCAGATGAAAGGTTGGAATGATGGAGCGGGCTTATCGCGACGACCACGAGATGGCGTCTGCCTCTGAAATGGCCGACGATAACCAGCAAGCAACAACGGCCTCTCGGGAAACAACACCGGCACCCACCGCCAAGCGACCATCCTTCAACCGTACCTATTTAGTCAACAAGCTCAATTATATCAATTTCCAGAACGGCAGCATCCAGGTGGTCCTCCGCCACCACCGTTTCAACCAGACCACGATCTGCCCCGCCCGTCCCCTGCCCTGCGAAGGCGATACCCTCGAATGTCAATGGTCCGAACCCGAACGCGTCACGCCGCTGCTGGCCAATTATCAGTTTACCGCCCTGTACGTGAATGACGGGCGCCATGCCTTGGAAGTGAAAGCGCATCCGCTGCAGATGGATACCCAGGGCCTCGTGCTTGAACTGCCCGCAAAATGCTGGGAGGTGGCCAATCGCCGGGAAACGCGTTTCGCCTGTTCGCAAATTCCCGTCCAGGTCATCCAGAACAGTATGCTGTTTCGCGGCGAACTGCTCGAATTCAGCACCAGCGCATTTCGGATTCGCTTATCCCTGACCCCCCCGCAGAACTTTCAATGCCTGGACCACGCCAAGCCGTTGAATCTCATTGTCTATGACGGCAGCGAACTCGTTTTTGCCGGCGACTTTACCATTCTTAAAAGCGACAACGGCCGCCATCAGCGACAATTCGTGCTGGTGCCCAAGATCAAATCGATCCAACGTTATAATGCCAGGGTCTACCGTAGTAAACGGATCGAACTGAAACCGGCGCCCAATATTGTCTTCCGACATCCGCTCACCCGCCAGTTGGTCAATCTGAAAGTTCTCGATCTTTCCGGATCCGGTCTGTCCGTCGCCGAAGGCATCGGCCATTCGCTCCTGCTGCCCGGGATGATGCTCAACGATGTCGAGCTGCTCTTCGCCGATAGCCTGTCCCTGCGGTTCAAAGCTCAGGTTTTGTACCGCAACCTCAAAGAGAATCAGGGGGGCTCCGGCGACATTGCCAACGGTTTGGCCATCATCGACATGGAAAGCGGCGACCACCTGAAACTATTGTCGCTGCTCCACCAGGCCGAAAACCAGAATGCGTACATCAACACGCGCGTCGAACTGGATGCGCTTTGGGATTTCTTTTTTGAGACCGGCTTTATTTACCCCAAGAAATATGCCTTCATCCAGGCCAACAAGGAGCAGATCAAGGAAACCTACTGGAAACTCTACACCCAGAACCCCACCATTGCGCGCCATTTTATCTATCAGACCCAGGGGCGGCTCATGGCCCACATGGGTATGGTCCGCTTGTATGAAAACGCCTGGCTCATCCATCATCATGCGGCCCGCAAACGATCGATGGTGCGCGCCGGGCTGACGGTCCTCAATCAGATCGGCTGTTTTACCTATGATTCCCATCGCCTCTATTCGATGCACATGAAGTACCTCATGTGCTACTTCCGGCCGGAAAACCATTTCCCCAACAGCGTTTTCGGCGGCTTTGCCCGCTACAGCAACGATCGCGACTGCTGTTCGCTGGACGATTTTGCCTATTTTCACCTGGAAAACCACGATGGGCCGGTTGTCGCTCTGCCCGACGGGTGGAAACTCACGCCCACGGATGCCACTGACATTAAGGAAGTGGAGCAATGGTTTCAGCACCAGGTCGGCGGTCTCATGCTCGACTGCCTCGACCTGGATTCCGAGATGTTTGCGTCGCAAGAGCTCATCAACGAATATCACCAGCACGATTTTCAAAAAGATCGCTTGCTGTTGAGCCTGCGACGGAATAACCGCATTCAGGGTTTAATCGCGATTCACCGCACCGATATCGGGCTGAACCTTTCGGATCTTACCAATTGCGTCAAGGTCCTTTTGAACGACACACGCCATCTGAACGGCCCGATGCTCGCCAACACCCTGCGGTATATCTTCGCCGAATGGGAACTCAGCCCGGAGATGCCAATCCTCCTGTATCCGGCCGAATTTGCCGAACAGGCGAACATATCCGTTGAGAAGAACTATTCCCTCTGGATTCTGAACACACGCTATTCCGACAAGTATTTCGGTTTTCTGGAAAAAATGTTCAAACTCACACGCGACTGATGTTGAACTTGCTAAATAGAGCCGTCCGCCGGCGCTGGCGCCGCGGAGAAGGAAAGGGCGAAAGCTTGGGTGCGGCGGCGCACACCGCACCCGCCCGCCCCGACGAGCGCACCACGGCGACCGAACCCATGGATAATGTGCCCCTGTACAACAGTCGGATTATCGATTGCTATATCAGACTGATCGAATACAAATACGACTGGATCAACGTCGAGGATATTCTGCGCTACGCGCGCATGACAAGATACGAGGTGGCCGACCAGGGGCATTGGTTTACCCAACGGCAGATAAACCGATTCCATAAAAAATTATCGGCGTTGACGCAGAATGAGAATATCTCCCGTGAAGCCGGTCGCTACTCGGCTTCGCCCGATGCCATCGGTGTCATGCGCCAATATACACTGGGCATGCTGGGACCGGAGAAGTGTTTCGAGCATATGAGCAAATTTGCTTCGAACTTTACCAAATCCTGCAACTACCTTTCGAAACGCATCAGCCACAACAAGTATGAAATTGCCGTTCACCCCGCGCCGGGCGCACGCGAGAAGCGTTTTCAGTGCCAAAACCGCATAGGCTTTTTTGAATCGATCACGATTGCCTTTTCCAATAAGCTTCCGCTCATTGAACACCCGGAGTGTTTATTCAACGGTGGTGATGCATGCCGGTACATTATCTCCTGGGAACCATCGTTTTCGATTACCTGGAAGCGCATCCGTGTCTATATGCCCCTGCTTTTTCTTCTCGGCAGCATCCTCCTGCACATGGGTTTTCCTCAAATTCCGTTTGTCACCATCCTTTTTTCGGGTAGCCTTCTTTTCTTTCTTTTGGCGCTGGTCGGTGAATCGATGGAAAAGAGCGAGTTGCGCAAAAGTATCGATCATTTGAAAGACTCCACCGACAAACTTGTGGATCAAATTGCGATCAACTACAATAATTCACTGATGATCAATGAGGTCGGTCAATTGATCGCCGGCAAAACCAAAGTGGAAGATGTTCTCGCCAAGGTCGTCAAAATATCCCAGAAACGGTTAGATTTCGACCGCGGTATTATTCTGCTGGCCAATGAGGATAAAACCCGCTTGGAGTATGGCGCGGCCTATGGTTACAACCAAGCGATGTTCGATGTCGTCCGCTCGGTGTCTTTTCATCTGGACAACCAAGCGTCCAAGGGTATTTTCGTGACATCCTTTCGGGAGCAAAAGCCCTATCTGATAAATGATTTTAATGAAATCCAAAAAGAGTTGTCTGCCAAAAGCCTCGATTTTGCACGACAGATGGGGGCCAAGTCGTTTATCTGCAGCCCGATTGTATGTGATGGTGAGGCCTTGGGCATATTAGCGGCCGACAATATCCATTCCAAGCGCCCTCTGGTGCATAGCGACATGAGTCTTCTGATCGGTATCGCGGCCATCATCGGCATTGCGATTCGCAATACCGAACTCATCGAATCCAAGGAGCGCCAGTTCAGGTCGATCCTGGAAGTCTTGGCGGCGAGCATCGATGCCCGGGATCCCATGACGTCCGGTCATTCGGCCAGGGTGACAGAAATCGCCGTGGGCATCTGCCAGGAACTCAACATGGACAGCCCGTACGGCGAGATGATTCGTGTTGCCGCCCTGCTGCATGATTACGGCAAAATTGGCGTACCGGACGCCATCTTAAACAAGGCCGGTCGTTTGACCGTCCAAGAATATGAAGCCGTTAAAACCCATGCCGCCCGCACCCGCGCCATACTCACGCGGGTCAATTTCGAAGGCATCTACAAGGAGGTCCCGATCATTGCCGGCGCCCATCACGAACACTATGATGGCAGCGGATACCCGGATGGTTTAGTGGGCGAAGAAATCCCGCTGGGGGCGCGGATCATCGCGGTGGCTGATTTTTTCGAAGCCATTACGGCCGAACGTCACTATCACCAACCCATACCTCCTGAGCAGGCCATGTCCCTCCTGAAGGGTAAAACCGCCTCCCACTTTGACCCATTGGTGGTTGACGCTTTCATTCGCTACTATAAAAATAATCCGGCCCCCATGGCGCTGAAGAAAGCCGCATCCTATTAAAACCGAGATGGCTTAAAAGGCGCAGAGCGCTTGGGCGGCGCGAAACAGGGCAAGCGCGGATACACGCAATGGGGAGCGGATCTATGGTTGATGATCGTTTGGTGCTGTTGGATCGGTGTCTGACAGCAGGCGACACTTCAACAGCAACGCCTGGCGGTTTTGATGCGTGAGGATGTCCCGGTCGGCCGCTGGCGGCCATGCCTCCCCCGCTAGGCCTTGATGCAATTTTAAGAGACGCGTAAACAAAACCTCAGACCCACCGCCATAACAATCGAAATTCGGCAGGCTGCGTGCAAGCCGCCGGCCGGCGATGCCGAGGAGTTGGGATTCCCCAACGTGCGTGCCAACCTGGCATTTAATGCCATGCCGTTGCGCCAGCTTGGCAATCTTCCGGGCGCGCAGCAGCCCACCGCATTTGGATACCTTGATATTGAAAATATTATAGGCGCCGTTTTGAACAAGACGTTCGGCATCTTCGAGGGTCACCAGCGATTCGTCGGCAACAAGGTTGAGGTCGTAGTCCTCCCGCAGCTGCCGCAAACCATCTAGACGCCCTGATGGCAGCGGTTGTTCTACAGCGCTAAGGTCTAAGGGGGCGAGATGCTCGAGATGCGCGCGTACCTGCGCAAGGCTCGTTTTTCCATTAAATTCCAGACGCAATTCGGTATCAGGATGGGCGAGGTGGCGCAGAAGCTTGACACGCGCATAAGTCTCCTCGGGGTCCTCGCTGACCAGGACCTTGATGACCGCAATGTCGACATGCGCTTGAAACATCGGGAAATAGGTCTCGATAACATCCAGCGGCAAAAACGGCACGGATAGCGAAACGCGGAGTTTTTCACGCCGGGTGATTGGAAAAAGCTCGCGGGGGGCGATACGCTGCGAACGCTCAAGGACATCGAGGAGGGCCAGATCAACGGCGCCAAGAGCCGAATTGTAGGCGGTCAGCCCCGTTTGCTTGCAGGCGGCCTCGAGATGTTCGAGCACCGCTTGCAGCGCGGCCAGAGAATCGATCGGGGCATTGAACAATATGGGCGCAAATCGATCAACAATCAGCGCGGCGACCGAAGCGCAGTCTTCACCGCTGACATAGGGCCGCGGCGCACTTTCCCCCCATCCGCAACCATCCGGGCCGCAGTCGATGCGGACGATCACCGAGTCCGCCCGGAGGCGGTTGGCTTGGGGCGAATGAAAGGGGATTTGGAAGGCTTCGTTATAGTGATAGCACTGAATACGCTGAACGATCATCATCGGGCCTATGCGCACCAAACGCGGGGAGAAATCTACTCGGGGGTCGACTGGGCCGCCAGCGCCGCCCGTTCCGCCGCCAGCTCCTTCAAGAGCGCCCGCAGTGTCCAGGTTTCCGAAGTCGGGGTCAGCGTCGCCCACAGCGGCCAGGGCAGGCCGGCCTGACGGTAGCCCTCCATCAAGCGGTGGAGTTCGGCCTCGGTAATCCCCGCCATAATGACCGCGGCCGGCATCCGGCTGGGTGCCCCCTGACCGTCGAGCGATGGTCGATCGAAAAGCGCACCCAAAACAATTTCAAGATCCGGCGTCGCCATGAAGAGAATGGGCAATGGCGGGATGTCGAGCGACTGGACCAACGCCACGATGCGCGACTGGCCCTCTTCGGTGAAGCCACAGACGAGCAGCGCCCGCGGGCCGTATAGACGGTTGGCACTGCGCGCAACTTGGCTGAAGGTGTTGGGATCGTTCATCGATTTTCCCCTGCCGCTTAAAAACGAAGCATGCGGACCGTCGCGCGGCCATCCGCAGGCCGTCCGGCAGCGCTTGACGGCCCATAAATTTTTATGTCACAACATGCTCATTTTCACAATGGCTGAATACATCGGGCCGCAGGCCGAAACCCAGGCGATTGGCCTTGGCCACCCGCGACCAGGCCCCACAGGAGCGCTTGGATGGAAGATAAAATTATCCGGGTTGAAACGCAGGCAACGGTCGATCAGGAAGCCCTCAGCCGTCTGCTGAGACTGGTTTCCGAACGTCAACGCGACGACAAGCGCTTGATCCGGTTTCTAGCTTTCCGTCTCAAGATAGACGGTTTCGACGCCACCAAGATGTTTCTCTCCCGAAAACTGATCGAAATCGAACGCTGCCGATTTGGCGGGGATTTGTATGATTTTCTAAAGGATGATGACGAAAGCAAGGCCTGCCGGGATGTCTAGCCGGCGGCTAAGCCAGGACCATGGGCGCGGCCACCTCCTTGGCCTTGGCGTCACCGCAAAGCAGCGCCACCAGCCTTAGCGCGAATTCCAGCGCCGTTCCCGGCCCACGGCTGGTAACGCAACGACCGTCGACCACCACACGTTCCTCAACAGACGAT
>JASJED010000143.1 GCA_030065585.1 Desulfobacterales bacterium
TGGATGCTTTTCGACCAGTAACGATGGTTTGCGACCGGGTCGTCTGCGATCCTTTGCAATCTGGCCAGGTTCAGGCCTGCAAACATTTTCGACAGGGCACATGACCGCACGACAAGAAGAACGCGTGGCGCTGGTCCTCGGCGCCATCAAAGGTATCGGCAAGGCCATCGGCCTCGATCTGGCCCACCGTGGTATCCGGGTCGGGCTCAACTATTTTGACTGGGAAGAATCCCTGCCGCAAATGCAGGCCGACTTCGCCGCCGTCGGCACGGCCCATGCCATCTTCCGCCACGATCTTACCGACGGCCACGCGGCCCGCCAACTGGTTCGGGATACGGTCCAGCATTTCGGGCGGCTTGACATTCTGATCAACAATATCGAGCGCGGCGGTTGGCCCATCGTTCACGGGCCCTATCGGCCGGAGCAGTGGGATATGGAATTGGCCACCACGCTGCGCGCCAAACGCTGGGTTTTCGATGCCGCCCTGCCGCACCTGAAAGCCAGCGGCCGGTCGGTGGTGATCAATTTTTCATCGATCGCGGGCATTGTGGGACGCAGCGGTCCGGCGAGCCTGGTCTTCAACGACGGTTACGCCGCCGCCCAACGGGGCATCCGTGCGCTCACCGAAACCTGGGCGCGAATGGCAGCGCCGGAAGTGCGGGTCAACGAAATCATGCTGGGCCTGGTCGAGACCCGCCACGGACCGGAAACCCGCGGCTGGGGCTTGCTGGACGCCCAACAGCGCGACGCCTTGATCCAGCACACGCTGGTGGGACGTACCGGCCGTTTGGAGGATGTGACCAAAGCGGTTTGGTTCGTGTTAAACGACGCCCCCTTTATGACCGGGAGCGTCGTCCGCCTGGACGGCGGGTATGTGCTGGGAGGGGCCGCGGTCGCCCCGATGCCGTCGGGGGTGCTTTGATACGACGGCGCTAGCGCGGCCGGATCCATTTCGACGGCATATTCCAAACGGCCAGCTTGACCCACTCGAAACCGAATCCCAATAGCGCCAGTTCATCCTTCTTTATCTTGCGGACGCGGTCTTTCTTTACGTGGTAGCGCTTTAGAAACGAGCTTTCGAAGACAAAACTTCGGAAGGCGTCCATATTGTAGGTGGCCATGAAAGCCATTTTGGCTCTGTCGCCGTAGGGGCCCTGGCCCTGCCAGGGATCCTGATCAAACAGGGCTTTTAGGGCCGCCCAGCGGCGGACCATGCGATTGTAGACCCGGGCCTCCTGATCGTCGGCCCAGGTATCGAGGGTCCAGACTTGATCTTCATTCGGCCCCAGGCAAAAATCAGGCGGCCGAAAAAAGCCCACGGTTTCGGGTTCACGCCCCTCTTCCCCGAAAATGAGTCCCAGCTCCACTGGAAACGTGCGGCAGGTATGCGGGCGGTCTGCATAGACCGTGCAGCCGTCTTTTTCGAGAAACGCGCAGGATTGCGCTTCGTTGTCGGCCATGCGCAGCAAGACCTCCGGAAAATGACGGCCCTCCCGCAGTACCAGATCGGTATAGCGCTCCAGAAAATCGCCCGCGGTCAAGCCCAGCCGCTGCTTGAGACGCAGGACATCGTACGGGTAAAGGAAGAGGTTTAGATTGTGGCAGCATCGATTGAAGCAGCCGATCCCCGGATAGCAGCGAAACCGAAACGGCGCCCCCCGGCTTAGTCGCCGGTCGCTCAGATCGTCGATGTCATGTGGGCTGATCTTCTTCAAGGGATGCCACCGTTCGTTGGGTTCTGGAAGATGACTTTCAGCGGCGCGCCGCCCCGTCCCCGTCCTTGTCAGGCCTCCGGAAACGCCAGAATCATCTCGGCCACCGTCAAGCCAACCGGGGCCTTGCAACCGGTGCCTTGACGAATCGTCTGTTCGAGGCCGGCCAGGGCCTTGTAGAGCGCCGTGCGATCGAGGGGACGTGGTCGTACGCCCTGGCAATCTTGCTCAAGAATGTGACAACCGGGCCCCTGAATCAAACCTCGGGCCGGGTGGCGCAGGATGTGAGGAAGTCCGTGCAGCCGGCAGATCATCGGGCGAAAAGCGTAAAGACGACAACGGCCCTCGAAGTTGAGCGGGCACCAATGACGAAACGCTTGGTTAGCACCCTCAGCAACCTGCAAGGATAGTCGATAGTCGTCGGATCGGGTCCGGATCTCCCTGCGCAGGTCGGCGTCCAGGCCCGCAAATCCCCACTGCAAATAAGCATATTCCATCAAGGTGTGGTGGCGAAAGCGGGTCAGGCAGCAATTGTCCTCACAGCCCTGGCATACAAACCCGTAATGTCGCGCCACCACGGTGTAAGCCGCATCCATCTGATCATAGATGGCCGCGATCCGATCGAAGCAATCCGGTTGTTGGGTGGTTAAAACCCGGCAGGCGTCATTGAGGTCCATGGCCACGGTCGATCAAACCACGGGCGCCGGGAAAAAAAGGCGCCGATAGAGGGCCATGGCATAGCGGTCGGTCATGCTGGCCAGCAAATCACAAACCAGGCGTTCCTTGGGATAGCGATGATGATTGCAGCCATCCATGTCCATGGCCGTCAACTCCGATTGCAGCGCCGCTTCGTCGTCTAGAAAATGACGATAAAGATCCGAGAGGATTTTTTTGGCCTTGACGAATTCGTTGTGGACCCGGGGCGAACGATAGACATTCTTGTAGAGAAACCGGCGCAGCATGAGCATGGCGTCATAGACCCGGTCGCTCATGCCGATCAAAGGCTCGCCCTGAATGGCCTGACTGTTGGCGATCAGGTCATGGATCATCGTGGTGGCCCGATCCGAATGGGTTTGTCCGAGAACCTCCAGACAGACCGACGGCACCTGGTCTTCCCGGATGACACCGCTTCGCACGGCATCGTCGAGATCATGGTTGAGATAGGCCATGATATCGGCAAAGCGGACGATACGGCCTTCTAGGGTCACCGGCAGTTTGTCCTCATTTTCAGGCAGAACTTTGCCGAACCCTTTGGAATGCTTCAGGATACCGTCGCGGACCTCAAAAGTCAGATTGAGCCCTTGACCATTGCTTTCGAGAATTTCCACGACCCGCAGACTCTGTTCGTTGTGGCGGAAATTCGGTGAATGGATTTCTTTGAGCGCGGTTTCGCCACCATGGCCAAAAGGGGTGTGCCCTAGGTCGTGCCCCAGGGCGATCGCCTCGGCCAGGTCTTCATTCAAAAACATGGCCCGGGCGATATTGCGCGCCATTTGCGCCACTTCCAGGGTATGCGTCAGCCGGGTGCGGTAGACATCCCCCAGCGGATTGAGGAAAACCTGGGTTTTGTATTTCAGGCGCCGAAAGGCATTGGAATAAACGATGCGATCCCGATCACACTGAAAGGCCGTCCGGACCGGGCAGGCGGTCTCCGCCCGCTCCCTTCCCCGACTGGCCGAACTCAGACAGCCGAAAGGCGACATGAAGCGTTTTTCACGGTTTTCAAACTGTTCGCGAATCGTTTCCGAAGCGGAATCGGTCTTCTCCCGTTTCCTGTATTGCGGTAACAGACTCAGATTCATGGTTTACACCGTTTAGCGTAGGCGTTAGTTTAATTTTTAGTAATTACCTTGGCTTGTTGAGACCCGAATTGTTAACATTATCTGTTCCAAACCGTTATTGTAAAGCCAAAAACCATCATCATCAATATGCCGGGGCGCATGTGGGCGGTCATCATCTTATATTGGGTGAACTGAAGGATTTCATCACTGGAGCGCTTCTGCCGGATACCCATGATGAACGCTATCGCCAGCGCATAGCGCGTTTGCTGGTCGAGGCCAAAGGCTACCGACGGAGCGACATCCATCCGCGCATCCCCATCGACCTCAAGATCGACAACCGATTGGCACGCATCCGCATGGATTACGTGGTGAAACTCGATAGTCGCATCGCTTTGCTGATCAAATATGCACCGGGATCCCTGGTAACACGCCATCAGGTGGCTTTGGCCGCGGCCCGGCTGCTGGCACCCTACGGCATCCCTTTTAGTCTGGTCACCAACGGTGAGGACGCCCACTTACTGGATAATGCCGACCGATCTTTGAAGGGGCAGGGGCTCGATCAGATCTGGGACCGTCCGACCCTCGAGCGGCATTTGCAGAAAAGCACTTGGCAGCGCGTCAGCCCCCGGCAGGCTGAGATGGCCACGCGGATCCTGCTGGCCTATGAAGTTGACGGACGCTGCCCCTGCGATGACACGGTATGCGACTTGGATATTCGGTAAGGGACGCCTGTCCGTCCGCTCAAAGGAACACGGTATGGAGCATGAACAGTTTATGCGCCGCGCGCTGATCGAAGCCGACAAGGCCGCGGCGGCGGGTGAATTTCCCGTGGGCTGTGTGCTGGTCCACAACCATCAGGTGGTGGCCGTCGGCGCCCGACAGGCCAGCCGCGCGGAACAGCGTAACGAATTGGATCACGCCGAAATGTTTGCCCTGCGGCGGTTGAACCACTTGGCGCTCAAGGTGGCGCCTGAGAACCTTACCCTTTACAGCACCATGGAACCGTGTCTGATGTGTTTTGCCGCGCTCATGCTGACGGGCATTGGTACCATCGTCTATGCTTATGAAGATGTCATGGGCGGCGGGACCGCCTGCGATTTGAGCGGTCTGCCCCCGCTCTATAACCATCGCCGTCCCCACATCATAACCGGTATTTTGCGCCAGGAAAGCCTGAAGCGTTTTCGAGCCTTCTTTGCCAACCCGCAAAACGACTACTGGCGCGACAGCTTGCTGGCCAGCTACACCCTTGCCCCGCAAACGGTGTCCGCGGCCAGCACGAAGATCTAAAATAAATCGGCGCGCGTGCGGCCGGCCCCTTGCGGAACCGCCATTTTTTACTTGCATTTTTTACTTGCATTTCTTAAGTTCGTGCTATATATGCCTCATCCCGATCATTACGATCGGAAGCGTTTTCATTCAATCCCCCGGAGATAACCCCTTGTTATTTGGGAGGGGATGGCGGCCGCCGGCCCCAGATCCTCGGCCGTAAGTTAAATATGAAACCCCTTTTAATTGGGAGGTGAAAGAATAGCTCAGCCAAGAAAACCGTTTCGGCCTAATCGATCGGACATGACCAATATCAACCGCAAAATCCGGGCGCGCGAAGTCAGGGTCATCGATCCGGATGGAGAGCAGATCGGCGTCGTACCGATTGAAACGGCACTGGCCACCGCCGCCGACTTAGGCCTTGATCTGGTAGAGGTCTCGCCCAATGCGAACCCCCCGGTTTGCAAGATTATGGACTACGGGCGTTACAAATACGAACAGACCAAAAAGAAACAGGAAGCCAAGAAAAAGCAGACCACCTTCCAGGTCAAGGAGATCAAGGTACGTCCCAAAACCGGCGATCACGATCTGCAGGTTAAAATGGGGCACATCCGCAAATTTCTTGGTAAAAAGGACAAGGTCAAGGTCACCGTGCTTTTCCGGGGTCGTGAAATCACCCTTTCCGACCGCGGACGGGAACTGCTTCAACGCATCGCGGCGGAGTTTGAGGATATCGCCGTCGTCGAGCAGCTCCCCAAGTTTGAAGGCCGGACCATGATGATGGTGCTTTCACCGAAATCGCCGTCTTGAGCGGCGGCATCCCGAATTAAAGCAAGTTCATCACCCGCGGGGTGGGTGATTGTGGTTGCCAACCCAACTGCTTCGCATGTGCTGGCGTGGGCCCTGACCAAAGCGGCCGCGCCACTGCTATTTAGGCGGCCGCCTACGGGTGGCCTGAATTTGAAATTGGCGCGTCAGCGAGCGCACCAGGCTCAGCGAATAACCGAGGAGAAACGCAAGATGCCTAAAATCAAAACCAACCGGGCCGCCGCCAAACGGTTCAGAAAAACAGGATCCGGAAAATACGTGTTTTCCAAGTCACACGCCAGTCACATCCTGACCAAGAAATCACGTAAACGCAAACGCGCTTTGCGCCAGGCCCAAATTATCGACAAAACCAATATCAAAGAAGTCAAGCTCCTGCTGCCCAACGGCTAATCCCGGCAGGATTGACGGTCATAGTGCAACCCGCGCGCGCCGCGGCGGCATGGCTTGCCAAATAAAGCGGCCGCGGCAGCGTCATCACCAGATCCTAAGAAATAACGGGTTCGCAGAAGAGGAGATCGCTCATGCGAGTCAAAAGAGGGTTCAAAGCCCGTAGACGAAGAAAAAAAATCCTGAAGCTGGCCAAAGGCTATCGGGGCGGCCGCAGCAAACTGATCCGCACGGCATCGGATGCCGTCGACAAAGCCCTCATGTACGCCTATCGGGACCGTCGCGCACGCAAACGCGATTTCCGGCGGCTGTGGATAACGCGCATCAATGCGGCCGCGCGAATGAACGACTTGTCCTACAGCCGCATGATGAACGGTCTTAAAAAGGCCGGGGTCGAATTGGATCGCAAAGTGCTGGCGGAGCTGGCCATTTCCGATCCCGTCGGTTTTTCCCAGATTGCCTCACTGGCCGGCCAGCAGCGATAGGCTCACGATTTCCGAAAAGGGGACCCGCGGCTGAGAACAGGCTGCCCGTCCCCTTTTTTTTCCGATCACCAACGCATTGCGACATTCAACCGGGGCTCTATCGTGATACAAGAAATTCATCGGATTCGTGAAGAAGCGTTAGAGGCTCTGGCGGCCGCCCAAGATGAGCGTGAAATCGAAGCGGTTGCCATTCGCCATTTGGGACGCAAAGGCGCACTGACCGGTTTTCTACGCAATATCGCCAAATTGCCGGCGGCGGAACGCGCGGCCGCAGGCAAGCAGGCCAACGCGGCCAAAAAAGAGCTTGAGGCGGCCGTTCAGAAGGCCCGCGACGGTTTACAGCCGAAGCGGCCCCTCCAGACCGAGCGCGTCGATATTTCCCTGCCTGGCCGTCGCGCTGCGCCTGGCCATACGCATCCCGTCAGTCAGGTCACCCAGGAGATCTGCAGCATCCTGGAGCGCATGGGATTCAGCGTGGCCGAAGGCCCGGAGGTGGAGACCGATTACTACAATTTCGAAGCCCTCAATGTTCCCAAATACCATCCGGCCAGGGACATGCAGGATACCTTCTATATCTCGGAGAATATCGTCCTGCGCACGCAGACATCGCCCATGCAGATCAGGGCCATGGAGCAACAGGCCCCGCCGGTGGCCGTGATCGCCCCGGGCAAAGTCTTCCGCTGCGATTCCGATTTGACCCACACGCCGATGTTTCATCAAGTCGAAGGCTTGTTGGTGGACGAAAATGTGTCCTTCGCTGATCTAAAGGGCACGTTGACCGCCTTTGTCCATGAAATGTTCGACAGCGACACGGCGCTGCGCTTTCGCCCCAGCTTCTTCCCCTTTACCGAACCGAGTGCCGAGGTCGACATCCTGTGCGTCATGTGTCGCGGGAAGGGCTGTCGCGTCTGTGGTCAGTCCGGTTGGCTGGAAATCTTGGGTTCCGGCATGGTGCATCCCAATGTCTTCCGCAGCGTGGGCTACGATACCGGGCGTTTCACCGGGTTTGCCTTTGGCATGGGGGTCGAACGCATCGCCATGCTCAAATACGGGATCGACGATATCCGCAAATTTTTTAACAACGACATGCGATTTCTGAGGCAGTTCTAACATGAAAGTCAGTCTGAGTTGGCTGCAAGCCTATGTCCCGCTGGTCGAGCCTGTCGATCAACTGGCCGAAAAACTGACCATGGCCGGCCTGGAGGTCGACACGATCGAAGATCGTTTTAGCTACCTGCAAACCGTCAAGGTGGCCCGCGTCGAGATGGTTCGCCCCCACCCGGACGCTGACAAACTTAAATGCTGTTCGCTTGCGACCGGCGGAAACCAGGTGGATGTGGTCTGCGGGGCGCCCAACGTGGCCGAGGGTCAATACGTGCCCCTGGCGATTCCGGGAACCGTGTTGCCGGACGGCCGCGAGATCACTGCCGCCACGATTAGGGGGGTTGCCTCCGCCGGTATGATCTGCAGCCAGGCCGAGTTGGAACTGGGCAGTGACCACAGCGGCATCTGGGTGCTTCCGGAAGATCTGCCGCTCGGTGTCTCGGTGGCCGAGGCCCTCAAGCTTGGCGATCACGTTCTGGATATCGACCTGACCCCCAATCGTCCTGATTGTCTCAGCCTGATCGGTGTGGCCCGTGAGATTGCGGCCTTTTCCAATCAACCCCTGAGCCTTCCCGAGGTCAGCACCGCGGATGATGGTCAGGCCATCGCCGCCAAGACCGCGGTGGCCATCGAGGCCCCCGATCTTTGCCCGCGTTACGCGGCCCGACTGATCGAAGATGTCAGCGTGGGGCCGTCACCGGAATGGCTGCAGGATCGGCTGCGTTCGGTCGGCCAGCGCCCCATCAACAATATCGTCGATATTACCAATTTCGTCATGCTGGAGATGGGGCAGCCCCTGCATGCCTTCGATTTTGACAACCTGGCCGGCCAGCGCATCGTGGTCCGCCGGGCCAATCCGGGCGAGGTCTTCATCACGCTGGACAACAAGGAGCGCCGGCTGGATGAAGACATGCTGATGATCTGTGATGCGGAAAAACCGGTGGCCATCGGCGGCGTCATGGGAGGACTCAATTCAGAGGTCGAACCGGCCACCCGGCAGGTCCTTCTGGAAAGCGCCTGTTTCAATCCCGTGAGCATCCGTAAAACCGCCAAACAGCTTGGCCTGCAAACGGAAGCCTCCCATCGCTTCGAGCGCGGGGTCGACCCCGACGGCACGCTCGTGGCCCTCAATCGGGCAGCCCAATTGATCGCTGAACTCGGCGGCGGTCGCCTGGTCGCCGGAACGATCGACGCCCATCCCGGCGCCCGGCCGGCCAAAGCCATCACCCTAAGTGTCGCGGCCACCAATCGCCTGCTCGGCACCCAGCTCGACCAGCCCACGATCAGCCGGCTGCTGTCCTCGATCGGCATTGAAACGCAGGCGGTGGACACCGCCAACGATCGCATCACGATCAGCCCGCCGTCCTTCCGCGTCGATCTCACCCAACCCGAAGACCTGATGGAGGAGGTGGCCCGCACCTGGGGCTATAATGCGATTCCCACGCGTATGCCGCATATTGCGGCCGGCAGCACCCGATTCGTCAATCCTTTGCGGCCAACGAAAATACGCCTGCGCGGCTTGATGACCGGCCAGGGATTTACCGAAACCGTCAACTACAGTTTTATCAGTGCCGGTGCCGGCGATGCCCTCCTGCTGGCGGCCGACGACCCGCGCCGTCGCACCGTCAAGATTCTCAACCCATTGAGCGAAGATCAGGGCGTCATGCGCACCACCCTCATCCCCGGCCTGCTGGAGACCATGGAACGCAACCTGGCCCAGCAGATGAAAAACCTCAAGTGCTTCGAACTGGGTAAGGTCTTCACGGACCGCGGCCCGGATGAACAGCCGCACGAAGCAGAAATGCTGGCCGGCTTGTGGACCGGTGTCCGCCGGGAAACCGGCTGGTACGGAGAGCCCTCCGCCTGTGATTTCTTCGACATCAAGGGCACGGTGGAAAGCCTCTTGGAGGCCTTGCAGATTGAAGACGTGGCCTATCGCGCCCCGGCACCCGGCGAGGCCCCCTACCTTCGCGAGGACGCCGCGGCGGCCATTGTCAAGCATGACCAGCCCTTGGGCTTGCTTGGTGAACTGGCCCCGGAAGTCGCCGCAGGCTTCAATCTTAAACAGCGCGTGTTCGTCTTCGAGCTGGCCTTGGCCCGGTTGCAGGCCTTGATCCCGGAAAGGATCGAAGCGCGCCCCATACCGAGATTTCCTTCGATTGCCCGGGACATTACCTTGATCGTCCCGCATGCCCTGGCGGCCGACGCGGTCTGCCGCCACATCCGCAGCAGCGGGGAGACCCTGGTGGAAGATGTCCGCATTTTCGATGTTTTCATGGGCGCTCCGATCCCGGCCGACAAAAAAAGCTTGTCCATACGGGTGACCTACCGTTCGGCCGAGAGCACACTGGAAGACGAGGCGGTCAACACCATTCACCAGCGCCTGAGTGAACAACTACTGGAGGCCTTTAACGCCCAGCTGCCGACCTAGGCCAGGCCTCAAACCCTTTCCGGACCGAGTTCCTATGCCACCCGAAGGCAAGATACCGGAAAAGCTCTACTTCCGTATCGGCGAGGTCAGCGAGATTGCCGGGGTGGCCTCCTATGTCCTGCGGTTCTGGGAAACCGAATTCCCCTCGATTCGACCACGCCGCACGGAATCAGGTCAACGCCTTTACCGCCAAGCGGATGTCGAACGCATCCTGCTGATCAAACAACTCCTGCACGACAAACGCTTCACCATCCAAGGGGCGCGTCAATACCTCCGGCAGGCCGATCGCGGCTACACCCGCGAGGATTTGATGACCGAAATGGAAGCCATCCGCCGGGATTTGCTGGCCATCCGCAAACTCCTCGATGAGGGCACCGAAACATATTGACAAAGGTTTAATTTTGTCCTAACTAACGTTGTTCGGAAGCGGGCATAGCTCAGTTGGTAGAGTACAAGCTTCCCAAGCTTGGTGTCGCGAGTTCGAGTCTCGTTGCCCGCTCCAGTTTCCGCCTTTTGTATAAAAGGTCGTAAAGGGGACGCATTATGTATGCAAGCGATTCTGCTAACCTTTTGATTGTGGTATTTGGCATGAATACATAACGTCTCATTTTCGGTTACGCGTTTGATCAAGTTAAGAACGGGCGGAAGCCCGTTTTTTGTTTTTTTACACAGGGAACCGTGGGCACGATCATGGATGTACGTCGGAATGCAAGCAACACTGGCAACGGCCGCAGACTGCCGAAGGACAAGCAGGTGGCCGCAAGGGTCTTCGCGCTAGGCGCGCCCGTGTGCCGCGGCGAAGGCCTCGAACTGGTCCATGCCGAATACCGGCGCGAATCGGCCGGCCGGATTTTACGGCTGTACATCGACAAGCCCGGCGGGGTCTCGCTAGACGATTGCACCCGGGTCAGCCGCCAGCTCAGCGACATCCTCGACGTTCACCTGGATGATCTGGGACCGTACCATTTGGAAGTCTCCTCTCCCGGACCGGACCGTCCGCTCGGGAAACCGGAAGACTTCGCGCGGTTCGAAGGACAAACCGCGCGGATTCGAACCATGCAGCCGATAAACGGCCGCAAAAATTTCAAAGGCACTTTAAAAGGGATTTCGGCTGAGGGGGTCCGTCTGGCCTGCGACCACGGCGAAGCGCTGATCCCGCTGGAAGAGATTTCCATCGCACGGCTGGTCAATTTTAATGGAGAAATCAAATGTTCGTAGCAGATATCAAACGTGTCGTCGATCAGGTAAGCCGGGATAAAGGTATCGATCGGGAGGTTTTGATAAGTGCCCTGGAAGAAGCGCTAAAATCGGCCGCGCGGAAGAAGTTCGGCAGTAAAATTGATATCGAGGTGCAGTACAGTGACGAAAGCGGCGAAATCGAAGTCTTCCAGTTTAAAGATGTGGTCGAAGTGGTCGAGGATCCGACCCTCGAAGTGACCCTGGAAGAGGGACGCCAATTGGATGCCGAATGTGAAATCGGCGACAGCCTGGGCACCAAGATGGACACCTCCACGTTTGGCCGAATTGCGGCGCAATCGGCCAAACAGGTCATCATCCAAAAAATGAAGGATGCCGAGAAAGACGCCGTCTACGCCAATTTTATCGATCGCAAGGGTGAAATCATCAACGGTATCGTTCAGCGCATGGACCGGGGCGATATCATTGTCAATCTCGGTCACACCGAAGGCGTTCTTCCGGTACGCGAGCAGGTGCCCCGTGAAGGCTACCGCCGCGGGGACCGCATTCGCGCCTATATTATGGACGTTTTACACGAATCGCGCGGGCCGCAGATTATCCTCTCGCGGGCCCACCCGGAATTTTTGGTACTCCTCTTCAAAACCGAAGTGCCGGAAATCAGCGAGGGCATTGTGAGCATCATGGGCGCGGCGCGCGAACCGGGGGTGCGTGCCAAGATTGCCGTGTCTTCCAACAATTCGGATATCGACCCGGTCGGCGCCTGCGTCGGTATGAAAGGCAGTCGCGTGCAAAACGTGGTTCAGGAATTGCGCGGCGAGAAAATCGACATCATTCCCTGGCATGTCGATGCGGCCAAATATGTCTGCAATGCCTTGGCGCCCGCCGAGATTTCGCGCGTGATCATCGATGAGACCAATCGCGCCATGGAAGTCATCGTACCGGATGAATTCCTTTCCATCGCAATCGGCAAACGTGGTCAAAACGTACGGCTGGCCTCTCGCCTGACCGGCTGGCATTTGGATGTCCAAAGTGAGACCAAATACAACGAAACCATGCGCAGCGGCTATGAATCCATTGTCGCCTTGCCCGATGTGGGTGTGAGCCTGGCCGATGCCCTTTACGAAAAAGGTTTCTTTTCGACTGAAGAAATCAGCATTGCTTCGATCGAAGATTTAATGCAGGTCCGCGACCTGAGCGCCGAAGACGCCCAGAATTTGATCGATGTGGCCCGTCAGGCCGTGCTGGATGCGGAAGCCGCAGCGGAAGCCGAAGCCGACGGAGACGTTCCGGAGGACGCCGCGGTGGTGGCAACGGGCGAAGAATCCCTCGAACCCGCCGACGCGCCTGAGCATTTATCCGCAGACACGGCACCGGAAGCCGAAGCGCCAAGCAACCCGGACGAACCGGCCCCGCCGGAGACGCAAACAGGTGACGCCTCGGCCGCGCCCGAGGAGGGGGTGGATCCATTAACGTCCGACGCGGCAGCGGGTGCAACCGACGCCGCCGAGAATAATGAAGCCATGGCCAGCGAAGCGCCGGCAACGGACAATGGTGGTACCCAGGAAGTTATTGAACCATAACGGTCAAGCTAAACCGACGGCCTGACGATAAGCGTAAGTTGCTGCCGCGGCTATCAAAAGATACTTTGATAGCCCAACAATGGGGGAAAGAATGGCGAAGATCAGGGTATATGAACTTGCCAGAGACCTGAACATGACCAACAAGGTCCTGATCGACCGAATGAGTCAGATCGGCATTGCCGTGAAGAGCCACATGAGCTCTCTGGATGATGATGCCATCGCGCAGGTCAAAGAAGTCTTATTCGGCAAGCAAGACGAACAAATCGAAGAGACACGCATTAAGCCGACGGTGATCCGCCGCCGCCGAAAAATCGTCGAGCCGCCGGCTGAAGAAATTGATGGGGCCGCCGCCGAGGCCCAGGAAGCAGAGGAGACCCCTGTCGCGGAACCGGAAAAAGTCTCCGCCCCGACCGACAGCGCCCCAACCGAAGCGCCCCAGCCACCGGAAGTGGAAGCCGAGACGATCGAAGCCAAACCGGCGGTCGAAGAAGCGGCGGCTACAATTATTGCCAGCCCCCCCTCAGCCGCCGAGGCTCAAGAGGCGCCACCAACGGCTGAAGTGACGAACACGCCCGTGGCGGAGCGCGACACGGCCCTGAAAGTCACCCCCGATGACGTCGCCAGTGACCCGACGCCGGAGGCCGCAACCCCTGACAGCACGACCCCGGCCGCCCCCCCGAAGCCGGCTGAGCAACCAGCGGCCAAAGTCGCCAAAAAAGAGGCGGCCGCCCGCATCATCAAGCTGCCGACCAAACCGGTTGAAAAGCCGACCTTACCCTCCGGACCCCGACCCCCCGCGCCCGCCGGTCAGGGCGCCGAGACGCCGCCACCGTCACCCGCCGATCTGCGCAAGAAAAAGCGCAAGAAAAAAACGGAAGAGGACCTGGA